>MFQY01000001.1:0-334 GCA_001783185.1 Candidatus Magasanikbacteria bacterium RIFOXYC2_FULL_40_16
TGAAGAAATCGCTTGAACTCGGCTTGAAGCCGATAGTGGTTTTAAATAAAATAGACAAACCGGCTGCCAGACCGGAATGGGCGCAAGAAAAAGTCTTAGAACTTTTTATGGATTTGGGCGCCAATGACGGACAGCTTAATTTCACGACTATTTACGCGATTGCCAAAGATGGTATCGCTAAAATGAATTTATCCGATGAGTCCAAAGATCTTACTCCGCTTCTTGATACAATTCTGGAAAAAATCCCGGCCGCGGTGGCGGACACATCCTTGCCATTAAGATTCCAGCCTTTCAATCTGGCCTATGATAATTATCTCGGCCGTATGGGCATAGG
>MFQY01000001.1:386-501 GCA_001783185.1 Candidatus Magasanikbacteria bacterium RIFOXYC2_FULL_40_16
CACGATGGGAAAATTATTCCCGGCGCGATTTTAAAATTATTTACTTTTGAAGGCCTGACAAGAAAAGAAGTATCCGAAGCCAATGCCGGCGATATTGTGATGATATCCGGACTGC
>MFQY01000001.1:610-16268 GCA_001783185.1 Candidatus Magasanikbacteria bacterium RIFOXYC2_FULL_40_16
CCCTTTTGCCGGCAACGAAGGAAAATTTGTTACCAGCCAACAAATCAAAAAAAGATTGGAAAAAGAATTGGAAGTCAATGTTGGTCTAAAAATTGATTTTTCTTCATTGGATTATTTCAAAGTCTACGGCCGTGGAGAATTGCACATTGCCATCTTGTTGGAAAATATGCGCCGGGAAAATTATGAACTCCAAGTTTCCCAGCCCCAGGTTATTATAAAAGAAGAAAACGGAGAAAAACTTGAACCGTTTGAGGAAATAACCGTTGATATACCGCAAGACGCTTCCGGCATTGTAATTGAAAAAATATCAAAAAGAAAGGGAGTGATGAAATCAATGCTTCCGGAACAAAACCATATCAGATTGATTTATGAAATACCCACCCGCGGTTTGCTCGGCTACCGTAATGAATTTATCGTGGATACTCGAGGTGAAGGGATCCTGTGCAGTGAGGTCATCGGCTTCAGGCCATACACAGGGATAATAGAGAAAAGAAATGTCGGCTCCATGATTTCCGGAGAAACCGGAAAAGTGCTAGCTTACTCGCTGGATAACTTGCAAACCCGCGGAGTGCTTTACATCAAGCCAAATGTTGAAGTCTATAGCGGCCAGGTTATAGGCAATACCTCCAAAGGCCTGGATATGACCGTAAACCCTATAAAAGGCAAGCAATTGACAAATATGCGCGCTTCCGGATCAGATGACGCTATTCAACTGACTCCGCCGCTGGATTTGACCCTGGAAAGAGGCCTAGAAGTTATGTCTGATGATGAATACTTGGAAATCACTCCAAAAAGCGTAAGACTTAGAAAACAACAGTTGTCTGAAACAGAAAGAGTGCGATTTACCAGAAAACTGAATAAATCGGAAAATCAATAATACAAAAATCTTCCGCGCCGACCGCGATCATGGTATAATATTTTTGTAAAATATTTTTTGAGATGTCAAAATTGATCAATGGCAAGCTGATTGCCGAGAAAATTGAAAAAGGGCTGGCCAAAAAAACGGCAAAATTAAAAAAACAAGGAATTACGCCGAAACTTGTCGTTGTTTTGGTCGGCAACGATAAACCTTCGCTGAAATACGTTGAGAAAAAAAGGCTCCTGGCAAAAAAAATCGGCGTAGATTTTGAATTAAAAAAATTCAAAAAAAATATCACGACCGCGGAATTAAAGGCTGAAATACAAAAAATCCAAAAAGATAAATCCCGCACCTTCCAACAAGCTACTAAAACAGAATTGAAAAATTTTTCTAACGCTCTTTCCTCCCCACGGCAAACTATGAGGTATTCCAAGAAGGTGCGGGATAAATCCATCTCCGGCATGATAGTCCAGCTCCCTCTGCCCGAAACGATAGACAAAAAAATTATTTTAGACGCGGTCAACCCGAATATTGACGTGGATTGCCTGAACTCAAGCAATCAAAATAAGCTGGCTCAAGGCAAAGCGGTTTTTCTTCCACCCACTCCGGCCGCGATAATGGAAATATTGAAATATCTCAAAGTAAAATTAAAAAATAAAAAAATCGCCGTCATCGGCAAAGGCATACTGGTCGGCAAACCGGTCGCGGAGATATTGAATAAAAAAGGCTGTCAGATAAAAATTTGTGACAGTAAAACTCCCGATATAAAAGAAATCTGTCTGGATTCTGATATTATTATTGTTGGCGTTGGAAAAAAACATCTCATAACCAAAGATATGGTTCATAAAAAATCCATCGTCATAGACGCCGGAACAGTAGTTATCAATAAAAAAATGTACGGCGGGGTTGATTACAAAAATGTTTCCAAAATCGCCAAATACACCACGCCTGTCCCGGGCGGTGTCGGACCGATTACTGTAGCCTGCCTTTTAAAAAACACGATTGAAAATGCACAATAATATGTCTTCAATCTTAGATAAAATAAGGAAAGAACTAAAAGCTAATGTTGATTTGAAATATAAAGAAGGATTTAAAAACTTTTTTAAAAAAAATGAAAAAATTAATTTAATCGGGACGCGCTCGCCGATTGTCAAAAAAATATCAAGTAAATATTATAAAAAAATAGCATACAAAAACAAGTTGGAAATTTTCAATTTGTGTGAAAAATTACTGGAAAAAAAGACTTGCGAAGAAACTTCAATCGCCTTTAATTGGGCGCACCGACAAAATAAAAACCTTACGAAAAAGGATTTTTTTATTTTTGAGAAATGGCTGAAAAAATATGTTAATAACTGGGCGTTTTGCGATGATTTTTGCACTCATGCTTTCGGCGAATTGATTTTTAAATACCCCCAATGCTTGCCAAGAGTAAAAACTTGGGCAAAATCAAAAAATCGCTGGCTTCGACGCGCTTCGGCGGTCATCTTAATATACTCGGTCAGACAAGAAAAATATTTAAAAAACATATTAAAAACCGCTGATATTCTTCTGCAAGACAGCGATGATTTGGTGCAAAAGGGTTATGGCTGGTCGTTAAAAGTCGCCAGCAATACTTTCCCTAAAGAAGTTTTGGAATTTATTATGAAAAGAAAAAATAAAATGCCCCGCACCGCCCTGCGGTACGCGATTGAAAAATATCCTAAGGAAATGAAGTCCAAAGCAATGAAGTAATCACACTGTCATCCTCCCGCTGTACAGCGGAGAGGGATCTTTGTCATCCCGAGCTTGTCGAGGGATCTCTAAAATAATATGCAAAAAAAATATTATTACATCTATATAATGTGTAATAAGCACAATACTGTTTATTATATCGGCATAACAAACACCCTCGACCGAAGGGCTATCGAACATAAATGGAAGCTAAACAAAAATAGTTTTACCGCAAGATATAATATCTGTAAACTGCTTTATTTTGAAGAATATGACAACCCAACTGATGCTATTGCGAGAGAAAAACAACTTAAGGGATGGAGACGGGACAAAAAAATAAACCTAATTATAAAATTAAATCCTACTATGAGAGACTTATTTGAATGAATGATATCCTTCAACAGACTTAGGATGATAAGACGGGATCCCTCCCCGCTGTACAGCGGGGGGATGACAAACAAAAAACATATCGCTCCACCAATTCGATAAACAAAAAATTTCCTGTCTATATTTCATTAAGCAATTCCTCCAACTCTCCCAAAGAATTAACCCTCACCAACCTTCCTCTCCACTCCTTCAAATTCGGCAAATTCTCGCCGATTTTATTTGTTTTAAAATACCAAGCTAAATGTTTGCGAAATGTGGTAATCCCTCTCAGGTCGTAATATTCAGTATGAAGTTTGGCGTGTTTTAACACAATCCTTTTTCTCTCTTCCAAACTTATTGCTAGTAAGGGATCCTTCGACTCTGCTATGCTCCGCTCAGGATGACGGGAAAAATTCTCTGCCAATTTAAAAAACCACGGATTGCCCAATGCCCCGCGCGCGATCATTACGCCATCGGCGCCGGTAATGGCAAGCGCCTCGCTTACCTGTTCCGGTTCATGTATATCGCCGTTTGCCAATATCGGAATATCAACAATTTTTTTAGCTTCGCCGATTCTTTTCCAGTCGCTGGTTCCACCATAGCCTTGCTCTTTGGTGCGTCCATGAATTGTAATCAAATCAGCGCCGGCTTTGGCAATCACCGGAATAAATTTTTTAAATTCATCCGGGTCATTCCAGCCTAATCTTATTTTTACTGATAACGTTGTATCACCTATCGCTTGTTTCATTTCTTTTATTATTTTACCGGCCAAATCCGCGTCTTTCATCAAAGCGCAACCGTTAAAATTACTGGTAATCTTATACACCGGACAACCCATATTTATATCAATTCCTTCAGGGTTGGAGTGCTTCATAACAATTTCAGCCGCTTTTGCCATCGTCAGAGGATCAGCGCCAAAAATTTGTTGAACAATCGGTCTTTCTTTGGGGTTAAATTCCGTCATTTTTAGCGTTTTAGCGCTATTGCGAACTATCGCCTCGCTACTTACCATTTCGCGGAATATAACAACATCAGGCCCGCTAATTTCACGGACTATTTGACAAAACGGCGAATCCGTCATGTCCGCCATTGGCGATAATGCCAGTATCTTTCTATTTTTATTTAATATATTATTTATCCACATAAATTATCTATTCTCGCCCCACAGAACAGGCATACGGTCAAACTATACCTTAAATTTGACCAAAAATCAATTGTCCAGGCAATCATTTGACCAATTCAAAAACTCTTTAATCTTACAACTTTAATCTTAAATCTAATACCATCAATTTGACATCATTTAAAATAAATGATAATTTATATGCACAATTAATCCGTTTATCTGTGGAAGTAGGGAAAAAAATCCCCTCACTGTGCCGCAACGGTAATGCCCCGACTAAGGGGTCTGTCACCAAATGTCATTTTTGCCAGTTTCCCAAAAATTCGGCGTCAAAGTTAAAAAAATTTTTCAGTATAGCCCAACTAAACTTCAAAATTTGTTTTAACTTTGCCACTCGAATTTATTAGAAAACTCATCAAAAAGCACATTCGGCGACAGACCCCTGGGGGACGAGTCCGATCTTCAGATAAATGAGTATCCCGAGCAGGACTATTGATTTTTTATCACTCAATCTTTCCTGCCGGAAAGTTTTTTAATTTATAACGACATTTTATGAAAAAAATATTCGCGCTCTTCCTCATCATTATCGCTACCGCTACAAGCGGCTGCGCGCTTACAAAAAACACAGTCAAACAAAATAATCCAAATAAAATTATTGAGCAAGCACAGGAAAACAAAGCATCAATAATAGTAAACGGACAAAATTATTCCGCCGAATTTCCCGCCGGCGCCACCGGTTATGATTTTCTTGTATTATTATCCAAACAGACAGATTTTAAATTCAATGGAATTGACTATGGCGGAGATTTAGGATTTTTTGTGAATGAAGTAAACGAAATACAAAATACAAATGAAAAATATTGGGTTTATTATATTAACGGCGAAGAAGCCCAAACCGGAATTTCAACTTATTTAATTAAACCAAATGATACAATAGAATGGAAATATGAAGAATCAATCTACTAAAAATATAAATTATATAATCGGGATATTAATAATTTTAGGTTTGATTACACGCCTACTGCCCCATCAGCCTAACTTTACTCCCATCGGCGCGATTGCAATTTTTGGCGCGCTTTATCTGCCCAAAAAATACGCCATCATAATCCCCATCATCACCATGATCATCAGCGATTTATTTATCGGCTTATATTCTTGGCAAATTATGGCTGCGGTTTATGGAAGTTTCATAATAATGGGGCTACTCGGTTTATGGACGAGGAAAAATAAAAATCTTGGAAAAATCGCCGGCGCCACTCTGCTTGGCTCAATAATATTTTTTCTTGTTACCAACGCCTCGGTTTGGGCTTTTGGAACAATGTATCCTCATTCCGTTTCCGGTCTGTTGGAATCATACTATATGGCGCTCCCCTTTTTCCGAAACAACCTGCTGGGCGATATTTTCTACACAACTATTCTCGTCGGCGCTGTTGAAGCTGTTTACTATATAAAATCAAAAAAAGCTTCTCTAATAGAAACTCTCTTTTAACCTAAAATAATAACTATTGGCTATTGGCTATTGGCTCCGAACTACAAACTACTCAATTACCCATACTCTTCATCCGAACTGAAATAAGCCACATCACCCGCGTCCGTGATAATGGTTTTATTTTGCCCCTTATTTTTTTTATGTTCTCTTTTTTCGCCTTCTTCCGCGACATATTCTTCGTGATGTAACGAAATAATTTCCACAGGCAGTCCGGATGGCGGTTCAGCGCGTTTTCCTTGAGTTTTCTGCACCAAAGGCGTTTTAACATAAGACATCGGAAAATGCCAAACAGTCGCCAGCTCTTCAATATTAAACACAAATGAGTTGCCCCCGACATTCATTTTTCTTTTCTTATAAGCGCTCATTGCCTTGGTTTTTTTGCTATGATTCCTTGACTCCTTCATAAAATAATTCGTGCTGACGGACGAAGTTGGCACGATTGAATTCGCGCTTGGAATATTATACTGGCCAATCGCGCCAATCAAAGCGTTCACACTCCTGGCCGGTTTAAAAACTTCTTTGCGCGCCAAATACACGGCTCTCATTTTAGTTTTAAAACCGATTTTAGTTATCTTCTTCTCCATCGCCTCAAGAATTTTTGACTGTCCTGGAGTCAATTTTGTCGTTTTGACAGTATCTTTAGCAGTCTTAGCTGTCTCGCCTTCTGCTGTCCCTCCGCCGAATAGTTGCTTACCCAACTCCGCGAACGCTTTTTTAGGTTCATCTGTTATGATACCGGCCATACCGCCACCGGCTTTTTTATTACTGCCGGTCAAGCTGACCATATCCCCCACCATATCTTTTATTTTTTTTATCACTTTTTCTTTCCAGCTGTTTCCGGTCGGTTCCAACAAAATCTGAAACCAAACCTGCTCGCCCGCTCCGATACGACTAAAACTCTCCAAAAATGTTCCCATCGGGTCTTTCAATATCTCATCTTTTGAAATATTATGTTCAAACTCTATATAAGTCCTGATCGGAAAGGCAAAATTTTCGGCTAAGCCGAAATCCGCCGACCACATATCATACTCGTCATCCGGAAACCTGTCCGGCGCTTCCTGCGTATAATCTTCCACTTCTATAATTTCCGCTTCCGGATATTGCGCGTAAATCGCCGCTTCAACCAAATCCCTGAAAGTCTCTTCCGTGCGTACCAGAAACTGAATATACCCTTCTATACTGACAATCTCAAAACTGAACCAGCGCTGTTTAAAACCGGCCCTAAATTTATCCGCGATATTCGGTTCGCTGTACGCGCCAGCCAGATGAGAAAACATCTGCTCCACCGCTTTCGGAGTCTGCATATTAACTGATGGCACATCAATCGCCAAAAGTACCCATTTCCAGTCTTTTTTGTATATCTCTTGTTTATACTCTTTCCAAAAATAAACCATCAAATACAAAAGAAAATAGGCCAATACTATCCAGCCTATATTCGCGATAAGGGACATCACAATCTCAAAAGCGGTTCTTTCCTGAAAAAAAACCAGCGCGTATGACAAATCAATATTTACAGACCCAATATCCATATTCAAAAACTACATATCAAGCAGTTTGTAAATTACTATATAAATTACCGCGATACCCAGCATCGGAAGCCAAAAACCGGATTTTCCACCCACATAGCCCACCCAGTAAACTAAAAGGCAAACCAATGTGCCGGATAAAGCAATGAGGTGCTTCATTATACTTTCGGACATACTTTTTCACTTAATCACTTAACCACCTAATCACTCTACCACTGTGACGGTGGAAAAATTTTAATTTAATATTTATAATTTTATCATTTTGCAAAGTCATTCAAAATATGTATTTATCTAAAAAAATAAAGGTGGTCAGGTGGTCAGGTGGTCAGGTGGTCAGGTGGTCAGGTGGTTTAATTATATCACAAAAAACCCTTTTCGGGTAGCAAGTCAGGTGTAAGGCACAAGACATAAGACAGAAGACATAAAATATAAAATAAAAAAATGGCTGATAAAACAACCATTTTAAAATAATTTATAATCAACAATTACGCCCTTTACTCTTTCATCTTACGCCCTACATCTTAAGTCTTAAGTCTTCCATCTTACGTCTGTTTTATCTTCTCCATTTCTCCCAAGCAACCAATAGAGGGCTGGCCAAAAATATTGAAGAATAAGTTCCTACTGTGATACCAATAATCAACGCCAGAGAAAAATAACGAACCGACTCTCCGCCAAACAAAAATATGGCGAACAACACAAGTAAAGTCGTGAAAGAAGTGTTTATGGAACGGGTGATTGATTGATTCACACCCAAATTTACCGTCTGGTCAAATTCATCACTGCCTCGTTTTATCAAATTCTCGCGTATGCGGTCAAATACAATAATCGTGTCATTGACTGAATAACCCATAATCGTAAGCAATGCCACTACAAAAGAAATTCCAACTTCCACTCCGACAAATCTGCCCAACACCGCAAAAACACCCATTGTAATCGTCACATCATGAATTAAAGCGATTATGGCCGTAATTCCATATTTCCACGACCGTACCGGTTTGGACACTTTCCTGAAAGCGTAGCCAATATATAAAACCATAGCCAATACCACCGCTACCGCCGCATACATCGCCCTATCTCTCAAATGCGCGCTAATGGCCGCGCCGATTGTCTCAAATCTATCTTCCGACACATCCGGCGCTTTAACTCCGGACGCTTCATCTTTAATTTCTTCCGCATTTTCATTTTCTCCAATCGGCAGTTCAAAAACCAATTCAGTCTCTTCTCCTGATACCACTTTTTTTACTTCGTTCTTACTCTCCGTGCCGACTTCTTCCTCCACTTCAACCGATGGCAATTCTTCAACCTCTTCTCTACTGAATTTATCTCTCAACAAACCCAAAACTTGTTGGTGTTCGTCTTCGGATAAAAATTTCATTCTTAAAATCATTTTATTTTCTCCGCTCGGCTGAACCAAAACTTCTCCCAAACCTTCCATCTCGGAAAGCGCGCTTTGCATTTCGGAAATTTCCGGTCTCTCCGTCCCAAATCTGACTTCCATAAGCG
Organism: Candidatus Magasanikbacteria bacterium RIFOXYC2_FULL_40_16; assembly: GCA_001783185.1. Taxonomy (GTDB): domain Bacteria; phylum Patescibacteriota; class Patescibacteriia; order Magasanikbacterales; family UBA922; genus XYB1-40-15. The sequence continues at coordinate 9,184 of MFQY01000001.1, forward strand.
AACCGCCGGAAAAATCTATACTTGGTTTCAACCCGAATAAAAGCAAGGCCGCCACGCTGGCTATGAATAAAACGCCGGATACGGCGAAAGGTATTTTTCTGTTTTTAATTATTTCCATAAATGATTCAATCAATAAATGAAGTCGCCTAAATAGTCTTTTTATTATTAGCGCCTTTGAAAAATCGTCCGCTTCCATTTTCAAACCAGGGTGTAATAAACTTCAACAACACACGCGTTATAGTAATGGCGGAAAACATGCTTATCAAAATACCAATAGCAAGAGTGATAGCAAATCCTTTTACAAAACTGGAACCAAACCAAATCAAAAGCGCGCAGGTAATCAATGTTGAAACATTACCATCGCGAATTGACGGCCAAGCGCGTAAAAATGCTTCCTCAATCGCCGTTTTTAAGCTTTTGCCTTCTTTTAATTCTTCTTTTAAACGTTCAAAAATAAGCACATTCGCGTCAACCGCCATGCCAATAGACAAGATAAAACCGGCGATTCCGGCAAGTGAAAGCGTCACTCCGATAATTTTGAACAAGGCTAGAGTCAAAGAAAGATAAGACAATAAAGCGATTACAGATAACAAACCGGGTAATCGGTAATACAAAATCATAAAAATCATCACCAAAGCTAAAGCGATAATACCGGCTTTCAAACTCTGCGACAATGATTCCGCGCCCAAACTGGCGCCGACGGTCTGTTGTGAAATCAAATCAACCGGAACCGGCAAAGCGCCTGCGTTAAGCCTCTGGCTTAATAATCTGGCCTCATTCAAATCAAAATTTCCCGTGATAACGGCGCGTCCATCCAAAATCGGCTGTTGCACCGTTGGCGCGCTGATTAATTCACCATCAAGATAAATCGCCACCGGCTGTCCGACATTAGCAGTAGTAATCCTTTCAAACAATTCCTTCCCTTCAGAATCAAACTGTAATGAAACCTGAATCTGGCCGGTTTGCGAATCACTTACCACTTCCGCTCTATCAAGTTGTGAACCGGTTAAACCGGTATAAACAAATTGTTCCTGCGGAGGCAAAACATCTTGTGGAGTCATCTTGTTTATAACAATCGCGGAAAATTCGTATTCCATCGGCTTTTCTTCTTCTGTTTTATAAATAATATGATAACCAAATTCGGTTTCAACCGGCCCTATGATCTGGCCGACTTGCGCGTCATACACGGCATTGGCAAACGGTTCAACCATTTCATTCTTGGCAAAAAATTCCAAATCTCCGCCATTGGCGGCATTTGCCAAATCAGATGAATTAGCAATCGCCAACTCGGCAAAATTTTCCGCATTGGCAGTATTGAACAACTCTTGAGCTTTCGCCTGCGCTTCTTCTTTTGTATAAATCGGTTCATTACAACCGGTCGCGCCCAAATAACAAATCAAGATATGACTGGCGCGAACGCGCGCTTCGCCTTCCCTGCTTCCGCCTCTTTTTAAAATATTATAACTATCAGCCGACTCAATCGCGCCTTTTGACATCTCCCCCTCTTGCGCTGATTCCAGCCAATCAAAAAGAGGCGCGTAATAACTATATTCATTCACAAAACCAATATACCCGCCATTATTTTTACTGGCCTCATTTTCTGAATATTGTTTGGCCGCTTCGGCAAAATCAAGTCCCTTGTTTATTTCTTCAATAACTTTTAAAGCTTTATCCGACGCTTCTTTATTATAGTTATCAAGTTCTGTCTGTTCTTCCGCCGTCAATTCTCTGACCGGTTCTTTATTCAATTCTTTAAATTCCAAAATCGGAGTTCCGCCGATCATTTTAATCGCTTCGTCCACATCGGTTACACCCGGTAATTCCACAATTATTCTATAATCTTCACCGACTTTGGTTGTCTGGATATTCGGCTCACCGACACCAAGACCATTGACGCGTCTTTCAATCACATCACGCACACCTTCCACTGAATCCCCTCTCTCATCCTCTTTTATATCAGACACATCGGCCTGATAAATAAGATGAGCTCCGCCTTGCAAATCAAGACCAAGCGCGAAGTTTGTTTCCGGTATATTAGGCAAACCAATAGAAGTCTTGCTGTTTATCCAATTTATTTTACTATTAAAAAAAGCCGGCACATCATAAGAAGCTGTTATTAACAACAACGCGAAAACTCCGGCTATTCCCCAACGAATTTTATTGCGAATATTTTTCTTTGCGTCTATTTTTAAGGCCATACATCTAAAATCTGTCATCCCTGCCTGTCCCACCGAATGGCGGGAAGCGGTCGGGAATCCCGACTTGTCGGGACGACCGAGCGAGGGATCTTTTTATTTAATTACCCTACTTAATTTTCTATATTCATTCATGGATATTATCAGTGCAAATATTCTACAATATATGCTTAAAAACGTCAACCCCGTCACCTTTCTGAAGAAGTTTTTGAATTTCCCAAAGCGTAAAGACGAAGTCGCCTCGCGGCTCTGTTTTTGTATTATCCATAACCTATGCCAGAATGGTGACGGGGTCAACCCCCATCTTTCCGATGGTGTTTTTTAATTAAAAGGCTCCGCGCTTTCGCCGGAGCCGGAAACATCTCATGCTGATTTGAATTTTGTTTAAAAACAGCCTGGGCTATTTTTATTTTGGAAAATTGGCGCGAAAGCGCGCCCGCGCTTTTGGCAAACGAAATGTATCCTGCGATTCATTGCCATAATGAATACCCGCTATTGCCAGACCGGCTAAGAGGCCAAGTCCCAAACCCATAAGCGAATAATCCTTAAAGCTTGCCACCGGATAAATCATCATCCTGCTGAAAACCGTTCCAAAATATATCCCGATACCGAGACCAATTGCCAGACAGACCAGCACAACGCAATAATAATCGCGCTTGCTCCAGCCTTTTGATTTGACTGCCGTTTCAATCGCGATTTTTTGCGCATTCACCGCCGACGAGCGGACAGGATGCAATTCCCGGTTTGAAACCGCCAAAACTATGACAGCCGACAGACCGACTATCGCTCCGGCGACAGAACTGACCAAAAGGCAAAGATATAAAAGATCGGTTAAGCCAAAATGCAGGCCGATTAAAAAGCCCAGAAAACCTCCGATAAGCGTGAAAAAGATTACAAAACCCAGCCAACAGGCCAAATAATCAGTAAACTTCATCTTACCATTAACGGCTTCTGTACTCATGAGAACCTCCTTTTTAAATTTAATCAAGAAAAATATGATTTGTCAATAAATTTATCCCGACTCAGTCGGGATTGACAGCCCGACAAAAAACAGATAACCTAAAAATAGTTTCTCATAAAATTTAAGGAGGTTAACGATGTCTCGTAAAAACAATTATTGTGTTATTTTCTTCACACTCTTGGATGACGGTGAAACGGAAAATCCGCAGATATATCGGATAAATCCCAAACCGGGCGCGCCGCCGATGTCGGTAAAAGACTTGGAAAGTGAAGTCCGGGCGAATATCAAACAAAGACTAAACGCCATGGACCCGAAACAAAAAAGCGCCATATCCCGAATTACTTTTTGCAGAGAAGAAAAAAATAATATATTTACGATTTGTCAAATCTATCCTGAATTGAAAAACTAAGGGGATGAAAACCGTTCTTTATCACATAGGAGGCAAAAATGGAAACTGAATTGCAAAAAGCGTTGAAATTGTATCTGATAAACAATCCTGGAAGTGAACGCGAGCTCGCTGACAAGTTTGAAGTGGCGGTTTCTTCAGTGAAACGATGGCTAAGTGGCGAGACGCATCCCCTTCCTCGGATGGCCCGAGACATCATCAACCATCTAAAAAGCAAATCCTAATAGTTTGACAATATTCTTACTATTTGCTACACTTTTTACAGTGATACCCCTCTGTGTTGCCCAGGCAAATCAGCGATTGACCAGGTCAACGACGCAGAGAATTAATATCCCGTAGTGTTGCCCGATGAAATCGGGAGGCCACCGCGCTGACGGTTTTGCTTCCGACGTAAATCGGTCTCCAACGCTACGCGTTTCACTCCGGCCCGACTCTTGCGAGAGAAGGGCCTTTTTTTATCTCTCTAATTCTTCATAAAGAGCGCGAATGGAATCGCCTAATGTCGCTTCGGGATGACTGCCACGCCATTTTTTTATTTCAGCCAGCAAATTTTTCCCGCTCTTTTTGTATTCTTCCATAAGCAATTTCTTCATCTCTCGTTCTTCTTCATCGAGACCTTTAAAATTTATCCCCATACTCTCAAGTAAATTTTCCGGCCGCGTATATTGTGATTCTTTTTCTAATACCATAATTTATTAATTATTTGCTATTGACAAAAGTATATAAACTATATAACATTAAGTCAATTCTCACAACCCGAAAAAGGAGAACCCTCATGAAACAAAAACCGGTAAGAGAACAATACCACGGCGGAGAAGTTTGGGTAAACCAAACGACGGACGCAATCCGCCATGAAGAATGTCTCTGCCTCAACTGCGCTCTTTTAGACAAGGACAGCCCAAAAAACTGCTGTTCTATCACTCAAGAACTCTACAAAACCATCATCAAGGGCAACTTGGCTCTACTGGTCGTACGCTGTCCCGACTGGAAACCAAAACCCGAATAAGTTTTGTCGAAAATATAAAAAGGAGAAAGCCTAAGCTGTATTAGCTTAGGCTTTTTAATTATAATTTCTTAAATCTTATATCTGTTATGCCCCATGACACCCCAGTAGTAGAACCTTCGGTTCACTACGGGGCAGGTTTTTTATACTTTTACGCTCCATGGCATTTCTTATACTTCTTCCCGCTTCCGCATGGACAAGGATCATTCCGCCCAATCTTAATTCCCTCTTCGTTTCTCGGTTTTCTCGCGCTTGAATCGGCAATCATACTTTTTTTCGCGCCTTGTAAAGTCATTTTGTCGTTGGCCATAATGGACGGCGCCAATTGTAAACCGGCGCTGATTTTGAAAAATGAATAAACCACTTCTTTTTGTATGGCTGACTGCAATTCATTAAACATTTCATAAGTTTCTTTTTTATATTCAATCAACGGATCGCGTTGGCCATAACCGCGCAAACCAATACCGGTGCGCAAATAATCAATGGATACCAAGTGCTCCACCCACAACGAATCAATCGCGCGCAACAGCACGCTTTTTTCTATTCCGCGCATCACCTCGTCTTTGTTCGTATTTTCGCTGACCACTGACTGCGTTATACTTCTCTCCAAATTTTCATACTCCACTTTCGCTTTGGCAAGCAAAAAATTAACAATCTCTTCCCTGGTTTTTATTTCACCCAATTTATTATCTTCAACTTTACTGATTTTCAGCAAATCCTCTCTTTCTTTTTCTGAAAAACTGAAAATAGTGCGGACAGTCTCATAAATCTCTTTCATATTCCAATCTTTTCTGTCTTCAACATTCGTATGAAACGAAACCACAAATTCAATTTCCTGTTCAATCATTGATAAAACCAATTCCTTAATATTTTTTCTGTCTTTTTTATCGGCCGCTTCCAATATTTCTTTTCTCTTTTTATAAATTATCGTTCTTTGTTTATTTAACACATCATCATATTCCAAAAGATGTTTTCTGATGTCAAAATTATGGCCTTCCACTTTTTTCTGCGCGGTTTCAATCATTTTGGTAATCATCTTTTGTTCAATCGGCATATCATCCGGGACTTTGAGCCGAGTCATTACCGACTTCAACCTGTCGCCGGCAAAAATCCTCATCAAATCATCTTCCGTGGATACAAAAAACTGCGTCTCGCCCGGATCGCCCTGGCGCGCCGAACGCCCGCGCAACTGATTATCAATGCGTCTAGCTTCATGGCGTTCGGTGCCGAGAACAAACAAACCGCCAGCCTCTTTAACTTTTTTTGTCGTATCTTCATCCGCGCCCGCTCCGCCGAGCTTAATATCCACCCCGCGTCCGGCCATATTAGTCGCCAAAGTCACAGCGCCGGGACGGCCGGCTTGCGCGATAATCTCGCCCTCTCGTTCATGATTCTTAGCATTTAAAGCCTCATATTTTATCCCGTGTCCGTCCAGATACGCGGACAACTCTTCATTTTTTTCAACTGAAATCGTGCCCACCAAAATCGGCTGTTCTTTGGCCTGGCATTCTTTTATTTTTTCCAATATTGCCCGATATTTCCCTTTTTCATTTTTATAAATCCGGTCCTGGCGGTCAATTCTAACATCGTGGCGGTTGGTCGGAACAGTAATAACTTCCAAATTATATATGCTGGAAAATTCTTCGGCTTCAGTAACGGCCGTACCGGTCATGCCCGCCAATTTATCATACATTCTAAAAAGATTCTGAAAAGTAACCGTTGCCAAAGTCTGGCTCTCTCTTTGAATTTCCACGCCTTCCTTGGCTTCAATCGCCTGATGCAAACCCTCGGAATAACGGCGTCCGGGCATTTTTCGTCCGGTGAACTCGTCAATAATCACGATATCATTCCCTTCCACCACATATTCCCGGTCGCGTTTAAATAAAACTTCGGCCTTAAGCGCCTGTTCAATATGATGAACCGTTCTCAATCCGGCTTCCACATAAATATTTTCAATTCCCAGCCAACGTTCAAATTTCGCGATGCCTTCTTCGGTCAGCGTGGCCGCGCGCATTTTTTCGTCAATATTATAATCTTCATTTTCTTTTAAATTGCGGACAAGTTTGGCAAACTGATAATACTGGTCGGCCGCTTTTTCCGCGGGCGCGGAAATAATCAGCGGGGTGCGCGCCTCGTCAATTAAAATAGAATCAACCTCATCAATAATCGCGTAAGACATCTCACTGCCCGGACGCATTACCATCTCGCGCAGTTCCTGCACCATATTGTCGCGAAGATAATCAAAACCGAACTCATTGTTGGTTCCGTAAGTGATATCACAACGATATGTTTCTTGCCGGCTGGCCGGTCGCAAAAAAGCTTCCTCCACTTTATAACTTCCACTTTCATCTCTCTCCTCATCAATATCACTTTCCTCAACTTTCGTCCCTAAAATTGAACTGTCATACACATAACTGACTCTTTGATTTTGAATAATACCAACCGTCATTCCCAGAAAATCATAAATCTGTCCCATCCAAACCGCGTCGCGTTTGGCCAAATAATCATTAACTGTAATCA
>MFQY01000002.1:0-35356 GCA_001783185.1 Candidatus Magasanikbacteria bacterium RIFOXYC2_FULL_40_16
CTGGCGCGCACCATCGCGGACTTAAACGCCAAAGATAAGATTGAAACTCCGCACATCGCCGAAGCGCTTCAATACCGGATGAAGACGGAGTAAATCCAGCACCACCCCGTTGTACAGCGGGGTGGTGCTGGATAAAAAAAGTCCGCCAGAGGTCTTGCAACATGGCGGACGAAAGCAGATAGTCTGCTCAGTTCTTGGAGGGCTTACCCCTAGAATTCTATCCCCTTCCCGAAAATCGGAGAGTCGCCCGACGAGGCATCCTTTTCGCCTCTGTTTTTCTGCGTCTTGGCAGGCGGTGTGGGTGGGTCCTCATCTTCCCACCTCTCGCAGGGCTGAAGTTTGCCCTGACGAAGAAGGGAGTATGCCCCCCGAAGTTGATCCACATCCGGGGCGGAAGCGCTAACCTCCTGACACTCCACACAGTCCCCAGGACCCTTGGATTTGACCCCTGTCTTCACCATGAGCTCTACCTCGCAATGACGGTAGAGACCCTCGGTCCGAAACCCTCTGTAGATGGTCTCCCGGATCGTCACTCTCTCAACAATTTCTTGCGGGACAGAAAGATCTGGCGCCGCCGGGTCAATGATATCCCAATACAGTGAGACATACGGCTTGCCGGTACGGTTGTCCAATTCTACCCCTACTCTGAGAATCCCCTGCTTCTTGAGATCCTCCAGTTTCTCTACTGCGTCAGGCCTCAACCAGATGTATATCGACATGTCGTCTCCTTCCACCCTCAGGATTCCGTGGCAGTTTAATTACTACCATCGTTCCATCGTTAGTGGACTTACAAAAATACCATATTGTGGTATTCTTGTCAACATCCTGTACAACCTAAAAATTCCTCCCAATCGGGAGGAATTTTAACTTTAATCTATAATCTTAAATCTGCCAACTTACCTGATATACTGCAAAGGATTCACCCGTGAACTGCCAACCCGGACTTCAAAGTGAATATGCGATCCGGTGGATCGGCCGGTTGAACCCATTTCCGCGATTGTTTGTCCCTGTACCACTTCCTCACCAACATCCACATATAATTGGCTGGCATGGCCATATAAAGTGGAAACTCCACCACCGTGGTCAATTATAACATAACAACCATAGCCACCGTTCCAACCACATTGCGAACGGGTAACTGTCCCCGCGCGAGAAGCGTAAAGCGGAGTGCCGACCGGACCGGCAATATCAAGTCCGGTATGACGCCAACCATAATACTGGGAAATTCTTCTGACTGTTGTCGGCCAAATATAACGGGAACCGGCCGGAGCCGTAATTGACGGCGGAGGCGCCGCGACCGAACTGTAAGACGAACTATATGAAGAGTAAACCGGAGCCGGTTTTTCCCCATTTGGAATTACCAGCATTTCTCCCACGACAATATCCGCTCCGCCCTCTTGTAATTTATTAAACTTAACCACATCTTCCGTTTTCGCGCTATAAAGACCGGCAATTTTAGAAACATTGTCCCCTGATTTAACTTTGTGTAAAACTCCATCAACCGGCAAAATCGCCAGCTTGTCGCCGGGACGAATATAGGAACGGGAAGTCAAATTATTCGCCCACAATACTGTAAGGACATTAAGTCCATACTGTTGAGCAATTTGTCCCACCACTTCTCCGGATTGAACTGTATGATAAATAATTTCGTTTCGTTTTTGCGTGGTTGACCCGGCGCTTGGCAATTCCGACCCCGGCAAAATGCTTGGCTTATTAAGCGCGGTGCCCCCGGCGCTAATGCCAACAATATCTTGAGCCTCAGCAATTGGCTGGCTGGCGCTTATCCCCGGGGTTTCCAAAACAACCGACCCTTCTCTCCAGCTTCTGGTTTCTCTTTGTGGCAACTGTTGCAAATCAATTTCAACTTCTTCAACGCTAAAATCCTGATCGCCCGGACCGACCAATGTATATAATAAAGTCTCTTGACCGTGAATTTTCTCCGTGGTTTTGGTGTATAAATTACTGTGCGGAACCATAACCACCACCGCGATAACAAAAATTACAATCTGCAAAGCCCAACGCTGTCCAAAAAAATCAATAAACCTGACTTCTTTTGATATATTAAGGTGTTTAAACAACCTCTTTTTTATAACAAAAAACCCTTTATACAACAAAAAGCCTATTGTCCGGCTATAAAGCGTGTAAACCTTGCTCAATAACTTGATTGACTTAAACAAAACAACCACAAGAGCGCGTTTTACATAAATCAAACCGCGTAAAAAATATAACAAAGCCTTTAGTCCGATTCTTTTCATTTGATTATATTTAAGAAAGCACCCTATGGTGCTTGTATCAGCATACCATATTTTCCGGTTTTTTGGAAGAAGCAACCGGATTTAACCGGCCGACAATAAAAAACGGCGTTGTCCAAGACAACGCCGTTGGTATTCCCCTCTCTTTCAAACAATCAGCAAATCGCTGTAAGCCTCGGTATTGCGGTCAAGGTTCCGCTCCAAAACAACTACGGGGATTTCTCCGCCATCATCGTCTATCGCGAAAAAGCAACAGTCTTCGCGCCTGACCCCGACTCGGATGATTTTCTCGTAAATAGATTTACGATAAATCCGGCAAATCCCCTCGCCCTCTTGAACGCAAACCAGGCGAAAACTCGGCCTATTGGTACGAATTTCCAGCACCCAGATTTTTCTCCAAAAAACCGTTGCCAGCAAGATGTAATTCCACCATCTGGATTTGTGTGTGTAAGGGTCCCCTTTGATAATGACACCCTCGCCCTTAACTTTCTTCAAATCAAATTTTTTCCAAAACATTGCGTTCTCCCCTTTTTGCTTGTTTGTATAGTATAGTGTATACAAATCTCGGAATTTGTCAACCCTATTGAAGTAATCCGTCCCGATATGAAATCGGGATAAGGTGCCCTTATAATCCGTAAATCGTCCCGACTAAAGTCGAGGATCCTCGATTGTTCACAATCGGGATAACTTGTAATTGAAAAGTTGGTTGGATTAACCCTGAATGAGTCTGGAGATGGCTATTCCCTTACAATCCCATGTTGTTCCCTGTCATTGCGAACACGCAATTTTCTCCCCCTACCATGGGGAGGGAGAGGGGGTCTTCTTTTGTCATCCCCCCGCTGTAAGGGAACACTTACCCCGATTTTACATCGGGGTACAGCGGGGAGGGATCTTTCAAATAACAAAATCACCCCAATTTTATAACAAAGCTATAATATTTTACGACACAAGAATTGTGCTAAAATATATCAATATTATCAATTTATACTAAAATTTTAAGCAAAATTGTTTCACGTGAAACAATTCACCTACCAGGTCCATGATTTTTGTGTCATCTTGAACCCTTATTCAATTTGTGTGAAAAATCCCATTTTTTCAGGAGATCCCTCGACAAGCTCGGGATGACGAAATGAAATTATCTAGTTTTTTGTTACCCCGACTAAGTCGGGACTCGCAATGACAGTCCGGTGTTCAAAAACGACAAAAATAAAAACTGTTCCATATGAAACAATTTTATAAAAACCCAACTTTTAACCGGTTGCTAAACTGGATTTTACCTCTGTTTGTATACACTAGTGTATACAAACAGCTATAAATAATGTTCCACATGAAACGTTACTGCAACGGACTCTTTATCCCTTTTAACCCCATATTGGTCACTTTGGTATATATTTGCGTGGTTCTAATATTGGCATGGCCCAGTAATTCCTGAATATACCTGATATCTGTGCCGTTCTCTAACAGGTGTGTAGCAAAGCTGTGTCTTAACGAGTGAAAAGAGGCGTCTTTCTTAATTCCCGCCCTATGAAGATTATTCTCAAAGATCTTTTGGGCTGATCGCAAAGATAGCGGGCCCCCGCGTTCACTGGCAAAGACAACCGAATCCCCGGTCTTATCTTTTATTGATTCCTCAAGCTCGATTTTTATCTTCTCGGGGAATACGGTAATCCGGTCCTTTTTACCTTTGGCATCCTTGATATGAAGGGTTAAATTGCCTAAATCCACATCTTTCACGCGCAAGTCAATCACTTCGCTAACCCGCAGACCGGCGCCATAGGCAAGGGATAATAATAGTTTATGTTTCTTATTAACGGTTAACTCCAGAATCCGACCAACTTCTTCACGGGTCAAAACAACCGGAAGCTTTTTGTTTCTTTTCGCCATCCGGATATCGGCCCTCATTTTTTCTCCGGTTAGGTTGTTATAGAAGAACTTTAGGCTGTTTATACTCAAATTAATGGTCTGGGGGGAATAATCACGCTCTTTTTTAGCTAAAATGAAGTTTTTTATACTCTCCGGGTCCATTTTTTCCAAATTTTCCTTTTTATCCAGCACCTTCCCGGAATATCTCATGGTTTGTTGCGAGGATGAATGGATTTGATAATTTTTATTCCTATGAGGTTCAATATCTTGTAAGAAGGTGCTGGATTTATAGTCCAAATACTCAGATATATAATGGAGGTAGGTTTTGATAGTCTTACTACTATAATTGCGGATCTTTAACTCGCGCTCGGTCGTATTTAATAATTCTTGCTTGTTCATAGGGGTATGATATAATGTATTTAATTAATAAATCCAGCACCTTCCTACGGAGTATTAAACCCCACAGGAAGAATGATTTTTATGCCCATTAACCCCAGTAGTAAGCTACGGAGTATTCTGGGAAGGTGCTGGATAAAAACATTATACCATACATACGTTAAATACACCAAATAGGGGATATTTAACGTATTGTTTGCGTATAATCACTAGTTGAGCAAAATTTCGCTTCACGAAATTTTTCTCAATGGCCGGTGGGAACCGCCTGTCGGACGAAGCGAAACTTCGCCCAACAGTCGGCTATACGAAATTTTTCCCCTGACAAAAGTCAGAACAAAAACTATCGCATAGCCGCCGGCCAGTATACGATATTGAAACATCGCATACACGCGAACGTTCTGCAAAATCGAGTTTTTTAAAGCCCTTAAAAAGAAAAATATCATTTATATATATTTATGGCTCAAATTTATCAAACCCAAAACTTCATTGTTGAGGCCGTCGAACAACCACACATTACTCGCACTGATGGTGGCCACCTAAAGATTTACCCAAAAGAAAAGCTCGTTGATCGTACGCAACTTTCGCCCAAACTGGCAATTGAGTTGATGCGTCTAACAATGTTGGTCGGCGAAGCAATGAAAATCGGCCTCAACAATCGCGGTATAGATGTTGGTAGGATTAACTATCAAGACAACGGAAACTGGAGCGTCTTTAAGCCCGAAGGTCCATATTTGCATATTCATTTATATGGTAGAGCGAAAAGTGCTACAATTCAAAAGTGGGGTGACGCTTGCCAGTTTCCTCACCGCGAAACAGGCTTTTATGATAAATTTGAGCCATTAAATGATGATGATATTTTAGAGATTCAAAAACAGATTGATGTTTTGTCACAGCAAGAGAAATATCAATCTTCTGTGTGGGGGCTTTAAAAAACTCGACTCAAGCCCTTCGGGTCGCAGAACACGGTATATCTGGCTCAGAAATATGACGCATTTAAGGTTTATTGTTTGTCATATTTCTTCGACCCATATCTATGCTCTTTCTATATTCAACTAATTTTGTAGCGAGCCTAGACATCAGATATACCGAAATTTTTCCCCTGACAAAAGTCAGAACAAAAACTATCGCATAGCCGCCGGCCATTATGTGAAATGCTGAAGGAAAAAAGGTGTCAGCACATCGCACAACACCGAATATCTGGTTACACAGAAAAGAAAATCACAAATATTTGAAAATTTAAATTGCCCTTTTTTGAAATTTTTTTAAAAAAAGCCCCAGCGTAAAAATTGCTAGGGCGTAAATACTACATTGTGAATCTGGAATGGAATTACGACGCTTTCACGCCTGCTCCTTGTCCAGCTACAATTTTTGTGGCCTGCTCCTCGTTAAAGCCTGCCTTCATCAGGGCGTCGTATGACTTTTTCATAAGGCGCGCCCCAATCTCAAAGAGCTCATCATTTTGTTCCATTTCCCGCATCATTTCGATCAGTTGTTCAAGCATGATACTCCTCCTTTGTGGTTGTGTTTCTCAGCTCAACAATTGGCTGGATAATAAAACATAGCATATTTCAGATAAAAAGTCAAGCACGGGAGTCAAAAAAATTTCAAAAAAGGGCTTATAATAAGGAAAATATTTGTGATTTTCTTTTCTGTTCCACCCAAATTGCGCTATGATAAAGCAAAGTTTGGTGATATAATCAAAATAGGTGAATGTTTAAAGTTTTAGCCAATGAACACAGGCGCAACTTCAGATATTCGGAAACGTTATCGGAAATAAATTATTTTTTTCTTTTATTTTTTTCTTTTTGATAACAATAATGAAGGGGGCGGATACGAATGTGATTGACGTGATTGAGGGGAATTAGGTATCCCCCGACTAAGTCGGGGGACGATTTATTTTAAAAAATATCATCCAATTTATTTCAAAATATGATCATTTTTTGGGCTAATATATAATCAAAAAGGCACTATTGACAAATAGTATACTCATACGGTATACTACTTACAAGTATACTAATTAAGTTAAGTACTACATATATGCCTTTTATCAACCGCCAACAAGAATTAAAGACACTTAACGAAAAATGGCGATCCAATCTTGCCCAGTTTTTTATTATTTACGGCAAACGACGCGTTGGTAAAACCGAACTTATCAAACAATTCATCAAAGACAAGCAGGCAATATACTTTTTGGCTGACAAACGCACGACCGCGGATCAATTACGAGAGTTGGGCCAAATCGTTGGTAGTTATTTTAAAGATGAGATATTAATCAAGAACGGCTTTGGCGACTGGATAGAGGCATTCTCATATTTAAAAACCAAAACAACCGACACATCTTTGGTTTTGGCGATAGACGAATATCCATATCTCACTGAAAACGACAAATCAACCAGCTCTCTTTTTCAAAAGGGCTGGGATGAATATTTAAAAAATACTAAAATATTTTTAATCTTGTCCGGATCAAGCATTGCCATGATGGAATCGGAAACATTGAATCAAAGCGCGCCCCTGTTTGGTCGCCGCACCGGTCAAATTTTAGTTGATCCACTAAATTTTTCTCAATCACGAAAATTTTTCCCGGAAAAGAGTTTTTCTGATTTTTTAAATATTTATACCATTACCGGTGGAATGCCCGCGTATCTTAAGCAGTTTGAAGGCGGCGGCGAAATGCCCGAAGAAATCAAGAAAAAGATTTTCAACAAAACCGCTTTTTTATATAATGAAGTGGAATTCACCCTAAAAGAAGAACTGCGCGAAACCAAAAACTATTTAGCGATTTTGCGCGCGATTGCGTTGGGGAAAAGAAAGCTAAGTGAAATCGTTAACGAGGTTGGGCTGGATAAAGCCACCACGAATAAATATATTTCCGTAATGATAAATTTGCGTCTGGTGGAACGCGAGGTACCGGTAACCGAAGATAAACCCGACAAATCGCGCCGGGGTTTATATAAAATTTCTGACAACTTTTTTGTTTTCTGGTTTCAATACATTTTTCCCTACAAAAGTTATTTGGAAATGGACAACTACGATTATGTGCTGGAGAAAATGTTTAGCGGATTAAAATATGACGACAATATAAATTCCGGTTTTAAGAGTATCACCGCGCAAGTTTACGAACGGGTCGCGATTGAGTTACTAGTTACTTGGCAAAATAAAATTTTTGCATTTGAACGAGTGGGTCGCTATTGGGATAGCGATTTGGAAATTGATGTGGTGGGCTTTAGTACGTCAGAAAAGAAAATAATTTTTGGCGAGTGCAAATGGTCGGAAAAACCGGTGGGAACAAATATTTACGAAGAGCTAAAAAAGAAGGCAGCCGAAGTGGACTGGAATAAAGACGACAGAAAAGAATACTATATTTTATTCAGTAAGAGTGGATTTACGGAGGAGATGGTAAAAATAGCGAAGATTGATGGGGTGTTTTTGGTGGAGAAGGATGTTTTGGTAGCCAAAGGCGCTTCACAGGAGAAATAATTTTTTGTTTTTTGGACATTAAAAAAAGCCTACTCCGAAGAATAGGCTGTGTGTTTGCTGAAAGTGATTGTTAGTAGTGTGCCCAGCAATCATTTTCCTCATCGTAGACCCAACCAAGTTTTGCCATCCGAACCACTTCTTCTTCGGGCATCTGTATGACTGTTTTGTCAAAATTGCTTGCCCAAATGATATCGTGACCAAATTGTGGCATAATATTTTCCTCGTATTTTGCGAGGATTTGTAGTCCGTGCATTACAACATTCTTTTCGGAAAAATCGAAATCATTTTCCTCAATAAGATCCTTGGCTCTTTCGATGTCCATAAGCTCCTCCTTTTGAACGGTATTTGTGCCCATTTATAGCAACAGTACAGTATGGCAGAAAATAGGGCTTATGTCAAGAGGAGCCAAAAAACAAAAAATTATTTCTTTTGGGCTCAAAAAAATGGAACATCGCAGAAAACCGAATATGAGGTTCAAAAAATTTGCACAATTATATTAACAAGGAAAGCAAATTTTTCCTCTGACAAAAGTCAGAACAAAAACTATCGCACAGCCGCCGGCCATTAGCTGAAATACTGCTTTTAGATGATAAGGTTCCATAATATGATTTTCCACAAACGAACCACCAAACCATATTAAAGACATTATTCCATAAATTTTTTTATATATATCATGCAATTTAACTCTAATAATCGTGAAATTAGCCACTTTTTACATAGATTTTCACGGTTATCTTGACAAAATAGTAAAAATAGTGTATAATATAGGTATTATTCACTGTTAATAATATATGCCAAAAACATTACATATTTTCAATATAATATCACAATTAAGAGAGAGGTTCTATACTGCGGCTATTGGAAAACAAGAGCTTTTAAAATTACTTAGTGAATCCGAAGTAGCTGAACAAGTATACAACTCTAACGCTATCGAAAACAGCACACTAACATTGGAAGAAACCGAAAAAATACTTTTACAAATAGATCTGGACCGATACATCACTGAACGAGAAATGTTTGAGGCAAAAAATTTAGCGCGGGTGGTGTCGTATATTGATCAAAGGGCCAAAGAGCAGGAACTTACTCCTGAAGTGATTTTGTCGCTTCATAAAATGTTGATTGCGAATATTCGTGATGATATTGCCGGCAGATTTAGAAAAGACAATGAATTCGTGCGTGTTGGCAGCCATATTGCTCCCAACCCCAACGAAGTGGTTGGCCGCATGGAAAAAATGCTATCCGAATATAATGCCACGAGTCATGAGAATATAATTAAAAGAATTGCGAAGTTACATTTGGCTTTTGAATACACTCACCCGTTTTGCGACGGTAATGGCCGTATTGGACGTGTTATAAATAATTATTTATTAATTCGAGAAGGATTTGTGCCAATAAACATCAAATTTATTGACAGAAACAAATACTACGAAGCATTTAGAGAATTTGATGCCAACGGCACGACTGTTATAATGGAAGAGATAGTCGGTAAGGCGCTTACTAATAGTTATTATAAACGACTTGCGTATTTGAAAGGCGCGCAAATAATGACACTCGCGGAATATGCGAAGGTGAATAAAATATCACATTCTAATTTGATCAACAAAGCTACTCGCCAAACAATAGAAGCTTTTTTAGAAAAAGGCGTGTGGAAAATTGGCGCCACACAAAACAAATAATCAAAAAATTTACATCACATGACAGCATATATGCGGTTCCGCTTCGCTTCACCCATATACCGTCGTTCACAAGCGACAGGACATCACATATCGGCATACGTTATCTGAAATTTTATTTGCCCTTAAAATTTATTTTTTGATGGCCCTTTTTTGAAATTTTTTAAAAAAACCGTCGTAACTCATAGAGTTTACGACGGTGATTACTGGCCTGCTTAGTGCTGACGCTAGGCGATGTTTTTTCTGACAATCTCGAGATTGGAAGCGAGGATTTCTTCCTTAACATCATCATCGATATCGTCCCATGCGTTGTCTAGTCCACGGCGACCAAACAGATCATCGAGAACGGCGAACAGGATTTTTTTGGCAGGGTCGGTCGGTTTTGCCTCGTAGTATTTCTCAAATTCCTCAAGTAGCGATTCTTCCATGTCTGTTCTCCTTTTCGATTTTTTTGTAACTAGACGCCAAAATTAGCATCAAATTAGCATAACAGAAAACAGTAAGCCTGTCAAGCCTACGCAAAAAAAGATACAACCGAATTCAAGTCAACTGAAACCACTAATATGGTAAAATCATGGAATAACCATAGCTAGTGGAAATATGCTAAATGATATACTGTTGCGCAATTTAAAAAATAATTTTATTTGCTTGCTCATCCAAATTTGACATAATTTTTAAAATTTTATATAATTTAAGCATAAAAAAATAAATTTATGCGTAAAATAGATTTAAAATCAGTAGTGTGGAAAGAGGGAAAATATTACATTTCTCAATGTTTGGAAGTGGATGTTTCCAGTTATGGAAAAACTAAAAAAGAAGCCCTCACAATGCTTCAAGACGCGTTATCTTTGTATTTTGAGGATATTCCTTTTCCTAAAAAAACTGAAGTAAAAAGACCAGCCATCGCCTCGGTTACTCTTCAATATGTCTAAACCATACCCCCTGCGGTTAATTATAAAGGTCCTTAAAAACAAGGGCTTCTTTTTTGTTTCACAAACAGGTTCGCATGCCAAATATAGAAAAAAAGGAAATCCCGTTCTTACCGTTATTATTCCAATCCATGGTAATGAAGTGCGCCCAGGCACTTTTAGGTCTATTTTACGCCAAGCAAATTTAAAAGAAGAGGATTTTGAGAAAAAATAAATCAAACACCGGATAACCCAAGCCCAATAAAATATTAATTTTTAACCAAAAAAATATGCTCAAATCAATCGCTTATTACCAAATCCTCGGCCAACCGCTGACAGTAATCCTCGGCATTCTCACGCTGATTTTTCTCTTGTTTGCCGCTTCGGTTTCCATTATGAATAAAAAAGGTATCACCAAAATCCCTTTCCAATGGCACCCGCGTTTGGCGGCTGTTGCCATAACTTTGGCGATTTTACACGGGTTGCTGGTATTTTTAGCCCGTCTTTAAATAAATAACAAAATTTTATGGAACAAAAAGCCAAAAGATTCGTTTATTGGACGCCGAGAATCTTATCAATAGTTTTTATATTATTTCTCGCGCTGTTTTCGTTGGACGTTTTTGACGGAAATTATGGATTTTGGGGGACGGTATTGGCGTTATTTATGCATAATATCCCTGTATTCATACTATCTATTATCTTATGGATATCGTGGAAGCGGGAAATCGTGGGCGGAATCGCTTTTATTCTCGCCGGGCTTTTGTACACCGGGCTTACTTTATCAAATGTAATTAAAACCGGTTTTGAGTGGTATTACCTGGCTTGGATCGTCCAAATCTCCGGAATCGCTTTCTTTATCGGTATTTTATTTCTCGTCGGCTGGTTTAAAAAAAAAGACACGGACAGTCCGCCGTCCGAACCGCCAGCCGTCATATAAATTGTTTGACAGGGTTTTTATCTTATGTTATTATTGTAATACAATGTATTACAATTTATATCTAATCATATGCGTCAAGTACTAAATATATCCTTACCCGACACCATGGCCAAAACCGTTAAAAAAGCCGTTAAAATGGGTAACTACGCCTCCACCAGCGAATTTTTCCGCCATCTATTAAGAGACTGGCAAGAAGGCAAACTTCTGGCTGAATTAAATGAAAGCCGGTTGGAAATAGCCCACAACCGAGGAATCGTCTTAAAATCATTAAAAGATTTAAGGTAGTCCAAAATAATTTATGGACATTATTTATAGTTCAAAATTCGCCAGGGAATATAAAAAATTGCCAAAAAATATTAAAACATTGGCTGAAGAGCAGGAAAAAATATTTCGTAAAGACCCTTTTGATTCAAGACTGAAAACCCATAAACTAAACGGTAAACTTACCGGATTTTTATCTTTCTCCATTGCCTACAAATACAGGATCATATTTGAATTGACCAAAGACAAAAAGACAGTATACTTCCATTCCGTTGGGGATCATGATATTTATCAATAAACAAATAATTCAATAATTTAAAAAAATATGCAACTAAAAGACAAAGTGGCAATCGTGACCGGCGCGAAGCAGGGCATCGGACTGGGCATCGCTATGGCTCTGGCCAAAGAAGGGTGTAATGTCGTTATCAGCGATATTGAACAAGCCGGTTGTGAAACCGCTGCCGCCGAAGTGGAAAAACTGGGAGTAAAAACATTGGCGGTCGCTTGCGATGTCTCGCAAAAAAAAGCGGTGGATAATTTAATCGCCAAAACCGTAAAAAAATTCGGCAAACTGGATATCTTGGTCAATAACGCGGGGATTTTCCCTTTTGTTCCTTTTGTTGATATGAAAGAAGGGGACTGGGACAAAGTGCTGGATGTAAACTTAAAAAGCATATTCTTGTGCTCGCAGGCGGCGGTGAAAGAAATGAAATCGGGCGGGAAAATAGTCAGTATCTCATCAATCGCGTCTTTGGTTGGTTTTGAGGGGTTGGTTCATTATTGCGCGTCCAAAGGCGGAGTGAACGGCATGACGAGAGCCTTGGCGTTGGAACTGGCCGGAAAGAAAATCAATGTGAATGCAGTCGCGCCGGGCGCGATTGAAACTCCGGGAGCGACAGGCGCGATGACCGCAGATATGAAAAAGGGGACAGTTGCGTCTATCCCGTGGAAACGCATGGGCACGCCCGACGATATCGCCCAAGCCGTGGTATTTCTGGCTTCGGACAAAGCGGACTATATCACCGGACAAATATTGGCGGTTGATGGCGGTTGGACTTCCCGTTAAAAATTAACTCATATTAAACTTCTACTCTGTCATTGCGAGGCCTTTAGGCCATCGCCCCCCGACTAAGTCGGGGGATAAGTGTTCCCTTACAATCCCCAAAACAACGAGATTACTACATCCCGACTTGAGTCGGGACTCGTAATGACAGGCATAAATAAAGTTTATTTTTAGCTAAATTTAGTTAAGAATTTACATAAACTCACCACAAGTTCAATTAAAATATAAAATTATGTTTAAAGAATTCAAAGAGTTTGCCCTCAAAGGTAATGTCACGGACATGGCGGTTGGTATAATTATCGGCGCCGGATTCGGTAAAATAGTCACTTCGCTGGTTAATGACGTGATTATGCCCCCCATCGGGTTTTTACTGGGCGGAATTAATTTTTCCAAATTTGTCATCACTCTGAAAAAAGCGACGGAAACAAGCGAGGCTATCACCCTGAATTACGGTCTGTTCATCAATACGGTAATTGATTTTATCATTGTCGCGTTCGTGATTTTTATCGTGATTAAACAATTAAACAGAATGAAGAAAAAAGAGGAAGACAAACCGGTTGAACCGACCGAAGAAATCTTGCTCCTGCGGGAAATACGGGATCAGTTGAAGAATAGGGGGTAAAAATTTCTAATCACGTGTTCACCCACAAAAAAATTGCCTAAACCTGAGATATTTAATATACTTGTTATATAAATATTTAATATACTTCTATGAAAAAAACAATATCAATCGTCGCCGCCACAATATGTTTAATCATCGGTTATGTTTTAGGAAATTTTGTTCCTCTAAATCAACTGGGGTTTAATCTCTTTACAAAACTTGACCCGGGAATCAAAGGGGATGCCATATTGGAAGTGACTTTAATTATGGACAATGGCCTGCCCTTAGAAAATGTGGAGGTGGATTTGGCCGATCAACCCGGCGCGCCACCCGCCGGCGGAGTCGCTATAACCGACCAAAACGGATTGGCGGTTTTTAATGTAAAACCGGGCAAGTACTTTGTTTTCTTCAATGACAATAATTTTCCTAAAAATGTAAAAAGTCCCGAACTGCAACCGGTTGAAGTAAAATCTGGAGAAATAAATAAAATAGAAATACTGATGACTCTTAAATAATTAATGATTATGTTACGAAAAAACAGCATCTAACTCTCGCAAGGTAAAAACTGCCCTTATTGACATTTCGCCTAAAAACGGCTATGGTAAAGATAATCGGGCAAATTATTTTGAGCAATACAGGAGGGGAAAATGAAAAAAACAGAGATGAGAACCGATACAACCTATCTGCTGTGTCCGGAAAGACGATGTGTTCTGTTTTGGGACACAAACTCGCCAATTCCGTGCGAAAGCCGGTGTCCTTTCCAGGATAAACTGGTAAAAATGATAGTCTGCACCGGTTGCCATGAACTGATTGAGTTGCCGGGCAACCACAACCACCTTTGCCGGGTTGACCATGATTGTCTAGATGGCGCTCGCATCTCAAATTTCCAGAGAATTGGTGGAAAATATGTTATAACATACGAAAAACCGAGATAATTTGCCCGGTTTTTCTATTTAAAAAAAAGACGGCGGCTCCCCTGATGGGTTGCCGCCGTTTGTCGTGCGTATTCTCCTTATCCGCAAGAATGACGGGCATTCACACGGACACAGTTGAGGACGCGCACCGCCTCTGTCTCATGGAAGCTGTCCCTCAGCTCCCGACAGAAGCTGGCCTTGAGGTAGACACAGCCTTCACGTAGGAAAGTGGGGGAATTCTGGAGATCCCCGATATACTCGCTCACGGGAACCGTTACAGTTTCCCCCATATCAACGGTAAAGGTACACCAGCCATCCTCCGCCAAAACCAACACTTCTTTCTTCGTCTTTTCGGCCATATCTATCCTTCCTTGTTGTGTTAAAGTTTACATCTTCCAGACGACTAAATAATATAATCCAAAAACAAATTTTTGTCAACCCCCTTTTTTTTGGCAAAAAATTGTTTACATGCTAAAATAAAAAGACTTATTAAGTAATCATAAATATATGAAAGGATTCAACGCCAATATAGAGAAAGAAACTTTGGAAAACGAAAATTTCCGCAAAGTGCTATACACCTCAAAACACAGTCAGCTGGTATTGATGAGTTTGCGACCGAACGAAGAAATCGGGATGGAAGTCCACCCGGACAATGACCAATTTTTCCGATTTGAAAAAGGGCAGGGAAAATGTATAATAGACGGGAACGAGTATGAATTGGCAGACGGGTCGGTTATTGTAGTACCGGCCGGGGCGGAACACAATATTATAAATGTGTCGGATTCGGAAGATTTAAAACTCTACACGATTTATTCACCGGCCCACCACAAAGACGGAATTGTCCGCGCCACCAAAGCCGAGGCTGAAGCCAATGAAGCGGAGTTTGATGGCCTGACGACAGAATCATAATTATTTAAATGTAAGAATTAACAGCGTTATATATAATTCTGAAATTTTATTTTGTCATCCCGACCAAGTCTTCGACTTGGAGGGATCTCATTATAAAATGCTCTATAGCGCGAAATACGGCGCTGAGATTCCTCGACAAGCTCGGAATGACGTATTGGATGGTTTCCAGAAAAGTATAAACAACGCTCATGATTCTTACAATCTAAATATTTTAATTATAATTTTAATCTTAAATAAATATGAGCCACGCGGAAAATAGGGGAGACTACTTTGATTTTAAAGCCCCGAGAACTCCCGAAGAAGATGACACCAAAAAAACCGGAGATTGGTCAACAAGTTTTGGCCGAGAAGATTCCAGCGTGTCCGGAGAAATAAATAAAAAACTTTCTCCTGACAAAGAATTAACTCAACAAATCGATATTAGAGATATTCCTCTAAATCCCCCAAAAAAAGAAAAGGTAGTATTTTTAGATATGAACCCAAAAAATCCGAAAAGATTGGAGGACTGGTTTACTTTTGTTAAGCTTCAAGGCTGGGGAGAATTGTTAAAAAATGAAACCGTGGAAAGATTAAAAATGTCAAACGAAGAAATATCCCTTAATGAATTAATCAAAGAACTAGAAAAAGCAATCCATGAATCAAAAGTGGAATTAAAAGTATTAAATCTGATAGGGGAACTGCGTAAGGTTAGAGACGATTTACAAAAAAAATAAAGACAAAAAAACCCGCTCAGATTCTTGAGCGGGTTTTTTATTTATCCAGCACCTTACTAAAATACCTCACAGGAAGGTGCTGGATTTATTTTGCTTTGGAGGCTCTTTTTGCCAAACGGGAAAGTTTCCGGCTGGCGGTTTTCGCTTTGATAACGCCTTTTTTGGCGGCTTTATCAAGTTTCTTCTGAGCTAAACGCAATTCCTCTTTCACATCTTTTTTAGCTTCCAATTTTTTAACAACTTCTTTAATGGCTTTCTTAGCGGCATCTCTTACCGTTTTATTGGCCAATGCGTGTTTTCTGGCTTGTCTTAAAGCTTTCTTGGCGCTTTGTTTAATAGGCATAAAGTTTTTAAATCCGAAATTCGAAGCACGAAATCCGAAATAATTTTAAATATTAAAATTTTTGAGAGCTTGTAAAGTATATCTTATATTTATTTTTTTGTCAACCCCGTCACCTTTCTGAAAAAGTTTTGAATTTTCCAAAGTATAAAGACGAAGTCGCCTCACGGCTTTGTTTTTGTGCTACCCATTACCTATGCCAGAATAGTGACGGGGTCAATCCGCCTCCGGCCCCTCAATCTTCAACGGCTCAATACCGGCTCTTTCGCCCTCCGTGATTTTTTCCACATCCTTATCCACCTTCGCCAGTTCTTTATAAGCGGTATTGTAATGGTTCACAGTGGTGCCCAGACTGCCCCCCAGTTTTTTCATAAACTCTTCATACGCCCGGATATGTTTGCCAAGCGATTCTACATCTTTGCGAATGCTTTTCGCGCCTTCTTCAATTTTAAGCGCGCGCAGACCCTGTAAAACGGTCTGTAAATAAGCGGCAAAAGTTGTCGGCGAAACAATCACTACCTTTTTCTGAATAAAAGCATAATCAATCAAATCCCTGGTGTTCACTTTCACGGCTCCGACTTCATTAACCAACAAATCATAATAAATCGCTTCGGACGGAATAAACATAAAAGCGAAATCCAGCGTGCCCTCTTTTGGTTTTATATATTTGGATGTTTCATCAATCCTTTTTTTCAAATCGTTTCTAAACTCCTTTTCCAGCAAGACGCGGGCGTTGTCATCTTTCTCCTCATTTATTTTCTGATAATTTTCCAAAGAAAACTTGGCGTCAACCGGAATAATTCCGTCTTTCGTGAATATAACCGCGTCAACCGTGTCTCCATCTTTGAAAGAATATTGCAAACGAAACGCATTGGGCGGAAGAATATTTTCCAATACCAACCGCAACCCGGCCTCGCCCAGATTACCGCGCTGTTTTTGGCTTTTTAAAACTTTTTCCAAATTGCTCAACTGCTCGGAAAAACCGATTACCTGCTGATTGGTCTTGTCCAAACTGGTTAATTTTTCCGTGATCTCTGTTATTATTTTTGAGCTCTGTCCGTGCTGTTCACGAAGAGTCTTGCTTATATCCTGTTGAGTCTCAAACATCGTCTTGTTGGTTTCAGACATTTTTTGTTCAAAAGCGCGATTTAGCTCCTGCATCTGGTTTTGAAGCATCATAAAAAGGTTTTGTTCCCCCTCTTTTGGCTTGTTTTGCTCGGTAATTTTCTTATACATCAGATAACTTAAAATAAGCGCCCCAATCAGGCCGACCGATAAGAAGATTAATAGGTATGTTTGCATACTTGATTTTTTATTTAAAATAGTGTAGAATTGGTGGTATTATATCATAAAAAACGGCTTGTTCAACCCCTCGTAAACCAAAAGCCCTCGTAGTTTAAGGGTACCTTATCCCGCCGTATGGCGGGGCAACGGTCAATTTCTGGCAAAACAAAGCGGGAGGAGAAACCTTTGAATGAAAAGCCCTTGTAGCTCAACGGATAGAGCAAACCCGTCCTAAGGGTGAGATAGGGGTTCAATTCCCTTCGAGGGCACCACGAAAAACTTTAACTTATAACAAGCTAAATACGGGCCTATAGTAAAGTGGTATTACGCGGCATTCGCATTGCCGAGTCCAGGGTTCGACTCCCTGTAGGTCCACCAACAAAATCCAAAACTGTATAAATTTAGCAGAAAGTGAGACGGAAGGGTTTAAGGGCACCTTATCCCCCGACTTAGTCGGGGGGCGACTCCCTGTAGGTCCACCAAAAAAAACATCCCGATTCAGTCGGGATGTTTTAGTTTATGCCACCTAAAATATAAAAATTATTATAAATCATTACCTTTCTTTAACTTATTTATTTCCAATACTAAACTATTCGCTTTTCGGATCTCGTTTTGCGTGTTATCAAGCTCTGTCCTTAATCTCACTGCCTCATTATTTCTTTCTTCCATTTTATCTTCAAGCGCCTTTAACTTTCCTTTTTTATCCCAAACCAATGATTTACCTTTTAATTTTTCAATTTCTTCCGCGATTATGTCAATTTCTCTATCTATTTTATCCAAATCAAAAGCCAGCTGTGTTTTTTCTTTCTCTTTTTTTTCTACCCCCGCGCTAACAACTATATAAATATAATTAAGAGCTTCCCTGGCGGAATTGGGTTGTTGGTCGCGATAATCTTTCTTTGTTAGTTCCAAAATTTTATCGCGATCTCCATTTAACACAGCAACTTTCTGGGAAAAATTAATATTTTTTTCAAAAGACCCGCTCCTTGATTTTTCCCTGTCGCCTCTATTTTCAGTTTCTTTTAATTTTTTCTCTACTTCTGTCTTTTTCTCTCCAAATTCATATTTCCATTTTTTCGGAGGAGAGAGACTTTCTATTTTAATTGAAAGCTGTCGGATATTATTTTTTCGATCGTTTAAAACTTGCTCCAATACCCGATCATAGCTGACAGACGCATCTTTAGCATCCCGCGCTATACGTAAAATATTTTTTTGAATTTTATTAATTTCTTTTTCAATTTCTCCCAAACGATCAACAATATTTTTTAATTTTTTATTATCTAAATCTAAACTGTCGGGGTCAACCATGATTTGCCCCACTTCTCTCTCAAACTCCGCCAATTCCTGTTTTTTCTTGATATAATCCGCATAGAGTTTTTCTGTTTCTGCCCTAGATTGGTCCAGTTTATTTGTAAACGCAAGTTCAAAGTCAGCTTCCAAACCATTAATTAATTTTTCAGCTTCGTCTGAAAGATTATCTAACTGAAAGGCCGACTTTTTTAAACCCTCAAATTCTTCTAAAAAAGCCCATACCATATCTTTTTCTTTCTTCCCCGTTCTTCGGTCTTCCTTGTCATTCATCTCCCTTTCTTTTTCATCCAATTCCAAAAGTTCCGACAATTCTTTGGGGGGTAATTCATTCTTTCTTGAATACTTAGTTTTTAATTTAGCGCGTCTCAACCGTTCCTCCGTAAACCACAAAACAAGTTCATCCCTTCTTTTGCCTTCAGCCACTGTCGCAACGCTTATCACCGTCTCTAAATCTCTACTGGCAACAATAGCCTCATCCATCGCCATGGTTATCACCGCAAGAGAAATATCCTTACCTTTGAAATTTAACGCTTGCGCTAACTCTGCCTGGGTTATAGGCACATTGGCAACCGCATCTGATAATTTTTGTCTAAGCGCGGTATCTTTCACAGTACCAAGCTTTTTGATTTTCGCAGATTTTACAACCCTCTCCGCTTCTTGTATCTGTTGAGAAAATTCTACCGGCAAAATTTTACCGGATAAATAATCAGCTATTACTTGTTCTTTAACTTTTTCCTCGCCTCCCAGCGCCAAAAAGCAATAATCCGCCGTATAATCAATAACTTTCTCCGGAAGATAAACAAGCGCGGCCTCAATTTTTTGCGCTTCAACATTTTCTTTTTCCGCGATATTAAGAAGAATTTCTTTTGTCTTTTTTTTCTTCTCAGGCAATCTCTCTCCGGGTTTATTTTTTTCTTCCTCTGCGTCTTCTTTCATCTTTGCAAATTGCTTTTTCTTTTCCTCAATCGCAGGAAGTATTATATCGGCATATATTTTCTCCCCCACAGCTTCCTTTTGATTCTCAAGCATCCTAATTTCATCTTCTATCAAATCTGCCTGTCCTTTTGTTTCTTCATCTTCACTTCTTGAAACGGAAGACAAATTACGCATTTTATCACCAATCCTTTCCCCCGTCTTTTTTCTAATAGATCTGGGTACGGACAACTTTCCCCCTGCTTCCATTAATTCGCCCTCGGGCGCATTGTTCAAATTACTAATAAATTGTTCCATTTTTTTGCCCATATTTTTGTATATATGCTAAAAACTCACTACTAATATAATACACTCTTTTTCTTTTTTTTCAAAACCTATTTCAAACACAAACTTTAGCGGCAAAAATATCCAAAAGTGTTTCTTCGTCTCCTTGACTGGTCTTAATCTGAATATCCAGCTCAAGCAACCCGGCGTACACCTCTTTTAATTTCTCCATATTATAATGCCGGATCAACGGCAAAGTCTTTTTTACCACAAACGGATGCAGGTTTAATTTCTTAGCCAAATCATTGCTGTTGGTATCGCTCTGGCGTTCAAACAAATCCCTGATTTCCAACATTATTCTGAACTGCCGTAAAATCATGGAAAAAATAAACTGCACATCTTCGCCTATTTTATATTGTTCCTGAATCATTTTAAAAACCTGTTTTTCTCTTTTGCCAACTATCGCGTCAACCAAATTAAAAATACTGTCATCGGCTCTTTCGTCCAAAAAAAGCTGAGCATCGCCCGCGGTTATTTCCTTGCCCTCGCAATAAGAAATCAATTGATTAATTAAAGAATTCAAATACCAAGTATCGCCCTTGCTCTCGGTTGCTAAATATAAAATGGCGTTATTATCAATTTTACCGCCCCCGGCTTCAACCTCTTCTTTTATCCAATTATTCAAATGCACCCCTTTCAGCTCGTCAAATTGAACGCAGAACTTGCCTTTTTTAAACAAAGCCAATAAATCCTTGCCCATTTTTGTTTTAAAAGCGTCAATGCCTTCCCAAAAAATTACCACGCTTGCTTCCGGCAGGCTGTTCTCTTTTATTTTTTTCATTATTTCATTTTGCAAACCTTCATTTTTACTGACAAGAAGATTTTTAAGAACAGTCATTCGTTTTTCCGCCAAAAACGGCTGGGCCATTATCTGTCCCATAACATCAACCCTTTCGTTATCTTGGCAATCCAAAACAACCGTATTTAATTTCTGCGGGTCTCTTTCTTTGATAAATCTTTTGATATTGTCAGACAGATATTTCCGGCTCCTGAACGTGTCTTTTCCGTAGATAAAAATATACATAATATGACTTAAAACCTGAAACCTGAAACCTGAAACTGCTTATTATCTGTTCCAGCCAAAGGCTGATCCGCCTTTGGCGGAAAATGTTACATGATTAACCGTTATTCTATCATTTTTATAAAAAAATTGTAAACGGGGTTGACAAACCTTTTTGTTTATGATACTATATCCCTCGTCTTAAGACCCTCCGCTACTAGTGTGGAGGAAGGAAAGCCAGGGTTTGAGAGCCCCTCCTCTCTCGATCCCACCAACGCTTTCCGGGCGGCTGTGCACATGCGCAGTCGCCCATTTTTTTTACTTGTGCTATGATAAACACAGTTTTTAAACCACTTGGAGGATAACTTTTCATGAGGAAAATTCGTCTTTCTTCCAGCCGGCCATCTTTCTCAATGCGAGTGAACTCAAACCTGCCTTCGGGCAAACCAAAAAAGAAGGATTCTATCGCAAAAAAGAAAGACAGAGCGAGAAGAAAAAGAATGCGGGAACGGGCAAAGGCCGAAAAAAAGAGGGCGCAAGCCAATGCCAGTCCCCTAACTGAAGAGGAAAAGAGGGAAAGGGCGCGAGCCAACCTAAAACCGCGCCTGAAGAAGGCCGACTACCAAAGCAGGGCCTTCGGGTTTTGCTACTAGACCGGCGACGGTCAACAAAGAGGGTGCCTCGGCATCCTCTTTTTTATTTGATTTCACCCCAGCTTTTATTTATCCCCACTTCAACCGCAATCGGCACATTTAATTTTGCCACCGACTCCATTGCCTTTTTTACCAATTCAGCCACTTCTTCTTCTAAACCTTTTTTAACTTCCAGGACAATTTCATCGTGGACTTGAAGTATCATTTTTATATCGTCTTTTTTCTTGTGTTTTTCCAGTTTTTCGTCCACATCAATCATCGCCATTTTCATTAAATCGGCCGCCGTGCCTTGAATCGGCATATTTATCGCCATTCTCTCGCCGGCATTGCGCAACTGAAAATTTTCCGACATCAATTCCGGAATATAACGGCGACGGCCAAATAAAGTTTCCACATAGCCTTCTTCTTTGGCAAACTTTAGTGTTTGGTCAATATATTTTTTTACGCCAGAAAACTGTTTAAAATATTCTTCAATAAATTTCTTCGCCTGCCATTGCGGTATGCCGGCGCGCCAAGACAAACCATACGCGCCCATACCGTAAAGCACGCCAAAATTGACTTCCTTAGCCGCGTAACGCATTTCGCGAGTCACATCTTTAAGTTTCACATTGTTTATTATGGCCGCGGTCGCTTTGTGGACGTCCTCGCCTTTCTCAAAAATCTCAATTAATTTTTTATCCTTTGCCAGAGAAGCCACTGTCCGCAATTCAATCTGCGAATAATCGGCCGACACCAAAATATTGCCCTTGTCAGCCACAAACGCTTTGCGGATTTCGCGCCCCATCTCCGTTCTGATAGGAATATTCTGTAAATTCGGGTCCGAACTGGAGAGCCGTCCCGTCGTCGTGACCGCCTGATTAAAAGTGGTATGTATTCGTCCGGTAGTTTTATTTACCAGCCCGGGCAAGACATCAATATATGTATTGCGTAATTTTTCTATCTCGCGAAACTCCTCAATCAAAGCAATAATCGGATGCGCGCCTCTTAATTTTTCCAATTCGGCGGCGGCGGTGGAATAACCGGTTTTCCCTTTTTTAATCCCTTCAGCCGGCAAATCCATTTTCTCAAACAACACTTCCCTAAGCTGGGTGGACGAAGCGACATTAAAATCCTCTCCCGCTTCCTTGTGAATAGCGGAAACCAGTTTTTTCAGACGACTGCCTGCTTCTTTGGAAAGCGCCCCCAACCTTTCGTCGTCCACGGCCACTCCGTTCAATTCCATCTTCGCCAAAACCCTAATCAATCTCATTTCCACTTTTTCAAATAAACCCAAATCTTCCACCTCTTTAAGGCCAACTGTAAACTTTTTTTCCAACAAGTCAACATACCCAAGCTGGTCGGCGAGAATCTGCGGGTCAATCCCGAATAAACTGACTTGCGTGTCAACCTCGGGCAATTCTTTATTTAATTCCCTGATTACCAACCCTCTCAACCCGTGCGAACGGGTGCTTGAATTAATCAGATAAGAAGCAATCATTATGTCAAATAATTTATTTTCCACTTCAATACCCTTCAACAGTAAAACCTTTATAATTTGTTTCAAATTGTGTCCGACAAGCGTCTTGTTTTTATCGCCAAAAATCTTGCCCAGCTCTTTTTTATTTTTCTCGTCTATTTTTTTCCAGTCAACATAATATGAATTGCCCCCGAACAAAAACACCAGCCCCAAAAACTCATCTTTCATCACATCCTGGCCGGCCAACGATTCCGCGCAAATAATTTTTCCTTCCTTCTCCGCTTTTTCCAAAAAATCCGCGAAATTATTTTTATCAATCAACCTGACTTTTTTGCCAGCGCTATTTTTTTCCGCTTTTTCCGGGAAACTGACGGCTTTGCCAAACCCCGGCACTCGCTTTAGCAAAGAAAAAAATTCCAATTTGTGAAACAGGTCTTTTATTTTCGCTTCGTCAAAAGGATTGACAGCGCAATCTTTCAAACTGAATTTCAAATCCTTGATATCGGTACAAATTGTGGCCAGCTCTCGGCTCATCAGCGCGTCTTTTTCCCCTGATTTTACTTTTTCAATCACCCCCGGCTTAAATTCGCTCAACAAAACAGAATTCTTCTTTTTAATATCTTTATATATTTCTTCAACCCCGCCGATTTTGGCTATCAACAATTTGGCGGTCTTCTCGCCGATGCCTTTTATCCCCGGGATATTATCCGAACTGTCCCCGCGCAATGATTTATAATCCACCACTCTTTCCGGACCAAAACCGTATTTTTCTTTAACGCCTTTGGCATCAAACAAAACCGTATCCGTAATTCCTTTTCGCAACTGAAAAACTTTGACTTTATCATCAACCAACTGGAGCATATCCATATCGCCGGTCACGATAATTGTCTCCAAATCTTCTTTTTCCAGTTTTTTAACAACCGTACCGATGACATCATCCGCCTCGTAGCCCTTCTGTGTATAGATTGGGATATCAAACGCTTCCACAACTTTATAGCAAATTGGGATTTGGTCATACAAATCCTGATCCGCTTTCACGCGTTTACCTTTATAGTCGGCATAAACTTTGTCGCGGAAAGTCCCTCCGCCCACATCAAAACTGACTGTAAGATAATCCGGCTTTAAATCATTGATTACTTTAAGTAACATTGAAGTAAAACCATACACCGCGTTCACCATACTACCGTCCTTGGCAGTCATTGGGGGTAGGGCATAATACGCCCGGTGGACAATGGCATTGCCATCAATGATTATAAATCGTTTTTTGTTGCTCATATTGATATTATATACTTTACATCTTATCACACTAAGGGGTTGAAAAAAAGATGTAATTATGATATTATCTTCCTAACATGGTACGGTAGCCAAGCGGTAAGGCGAGGGTCTGCAAAACCCTTATACGCGGGTTCAATTCCCGCCCGTACCTCCAATCAAGACTTCCGCCTATATATTATGGACAAAAAAAACTTTCTATGTTAAGGTTGACTATACAGGTAAATTTTGACAAATCATTACTTTAAACAAGGAAGGTCGCCATGGTTACAATTTATTGGGAAAAAGTTATCAGACGCTTTTTTCCGGAAGCGCAAAATCTCTCCGAAGATTGGAACGCTAAAACTGTTTCCTTTGATATCCTCCCCACCGTGGAAAACATCAATCTTAATATTGATTACAAAACCATGGAAAAACTCAAGGTCTCTTTCGGCCCAAAAATCGGCTACCGATTTGAGATAAGATCGGCTGGAGAACTCGGTAGCAGTATGGGCACCAAAACAAAAACAACCGGCGCAATCCTAAAAGTAATAATATTGGATGTCAAATTCCCCGCAATGCCTGAATAGTTATTTACAATTTAAGGAGAGTTTGATGCCAATTGAGCTGAAAAAAGTTGTTTTGAACAATCTCTTGGACGCGTGGGAGATACCCACCGCCATCATCATCAGCCAGTCCAGAAGGATCGCGACCGATTGTTTTCTGACAATCGAGGAAGGCGAGACCATTTTGGAAACACTAACCACAACCGGAGATGCTTCGCTTGAAGAAGCGGACAAAATCCGGCAGATGATGTCTAATCTTGGCTTGTTTGAAAACAGGCTGGAATTGTTCAAGCGCGTCGTTGAACTGGCCGAAGAAGCCAAAGGTCAGTATGACCTAAACGACTACACTTTCAAAATCTGCGAGGGC
The DNA here is from genome assembly GCA_001783185.1 of Candidatus Magasanikbacteria bacterium RIFOXYC2_FULL_40_16. Taxonomy (GTDB): domain Bacteria; phylum Patescibacteriota; class Patescibacteriia; order Magasanikbacterales; family UBA922; genus XYB1-40-15. The sequence goes on from MFQY01000002.1 coordinate 25,453, forward strand.
AACCCCGGTTGCACTCCGCTCAAACACGGCGCCATCTTTGACAATTCCGCCAAGCAATATCTTGGCGAAGACATTCTGACTTTTTACAACGCGATTGACACCATCAATCACTTTGTCGGGCGTCTCCGTTTTTCCACCGGCCAAGCGGCCGTTCTTCTGAAAGAAGTAATGATGGAAGACATCGCCTTGAATAAAGAAGAGAGTGAAAGGCGTTATCGCGCTTTGTCAAAAGAAGTTAGAAACAGTCATGAAGAACTGTTTTACAAAAAAAATAACTAGGAGCATAGGGGATAGGCCGCCCGTTGAATAACGAGGCGGCCTTTTCATTTAAAACAAAAACCCCCGGCAATCAGCCAAGGGTTTTTATTATTTAGTTTGAAGCGATTTTCCATTTGCTTCCGCCGTAATACTCCAGTTTCAAGTATTTCACACCAAAGATTTTTGCTTCTTCTTTGGTTGGCATCCAGATATCAATTCGGCCGTAGCCATATCTCCTGTTCATTCTATCATGAACAACAAAGATTTTTTCGCCATACAATTCCGGAATCTTGATTTGAGCCCCCAAAGGAAGAAAGTTGGCAGCAATGGTATTGCCTTCGCCAAATCTCTCATAGTGAGCGCACAAGTCATAACCATCGGCCGGAATACACGGAGTGCTGTCAGTCTGGGCCGGGTCGCTGGAATAAGCGGTGGCCACTACCCAAATAGTCTGCAAAGGCGCGCGGTCTTGGGCAACCGGAAAAGAAGCTTTTTCAATTTCCGCCATATTTGTCCAAAACGGAAAAACCAATAAAGCTATAGAAGACATCACCAATCTGCCCTTTAGACAATGGATAAAAGCCTTCTTGTTGAATTTTTTGCTAATCTTAGCTACTTTTTTAATCATACCTTTGGCTTTCCCTTTGATAATGTTTTCTATTTTCATATAATTTTGCTTTATTTATCCAGCACCACTTTTGGCTAGCTTTAGCAAAAAGTGGTGCTGGATTTAGCCAAATCTTTCCGTCTTAAATCAAAATCCTAGGATATACCTAGGAGATTAAGACTTGACTTTAAAACAAAATAGTATAGCATATTATAACGCATTTGTCAATGCTTGCAAGCGATTCTTCCACAGCCCCTGTTGGAGCTTATCGGGATTTAAAAAAAGGGAAGACTGTGATAAAATAGCAGTTATGAAACTAATTTTAGAAAGAACCTAAATACTTATGCCTATTCCACCACTCAAAAGACGGACTTACGGTTATATAGACGAAAAATCAGAGAGAAAAACCATCACTCACGGCGAAAAGCCCACCAAAAACGCCCGACGCAATCGGATGAAAGATTTTTTACCAAATCCTATTATCCGGGCATTGGTTTGGTTGATTTTATTACCTTTCAAAATAGTTTGGTGGATTTTACGCGCCTTTTTCCGTTTATGGAAAAAATTACCGCAAATGACAGAAGAAGCAAAAAAAGAACTTCAACGAAAAATCATTATTTTTTTTGTATCCCTGGCAATTTTTGGTATGCTCGGCATAACAGTATTAGTGGCGTGGGCGAGCCGAGATTTGCCTGACCCGGACCGCCTTACCGACCGCCAAGTCGCCGAAAGTACAAAAATATACGACCGCACCGGCAAACACTTGCTTTATGAAATCTTTACCGACCAAAAAAGAACCATGGTTGATTTGGAACAAATCCCGGACTTACTGGTCAAAGCGGTCATCGCGACTGAAGACACCGCCTTTTACGAACACAATGGAATCCGCCCTTTGAGTATTTTGCGTTCCGTTGTTTATGGAGTTATTGGAAAAAGCCGTTTGGGCTCTGGCGCGTCAACTCTGACTCAACAGCTGGTAAAGAATGCTATTTTGACAAATGAAAGAACTTACACCAGAAAAATAAAAGAAATTATTTTGTCGGTCCGTCTTGAACAAAAATATTCCAAAAATCAAATTCTAAAAATATATTTTAATGAGATTCCTTACGGCTCAACCAATTATGGAATTGAATCCGCCGCGCAAAGTTATTTTAATAAAACCGTTTCCGACCTCAACTTAAACGAAATCGCCATTCTCGCCGGCCTGCCAAAAGCGCCATCCAAATACCTTACCGACCATTACGCGCTCAAACTCCGCCGTAATTTTGTTTTGGAAAGAATGTTTGAGGAAGGTTATATCACGCGCGAAGAAGCGGATGAAAATCAAGCCAGAGAAATTGAACTGGCTCAAGATCTTGGCTCAATCAAAGCCCCCCATTTTGTTTTGTATGTAAAAGAAAAACTGGTGGAAAAATACGGCGAACAATTGGTGGATACGGGCGGGTTAAAAGTCATAACTTCTCTTGATTGGGAAAAACAACAAATGGCGGAAACTATTGTTAAAGAAGAAAGCGAAAGATTATTTGAAGACGCGGGCGTCAACAATACCTCGCTAGTTGCCATTGACCCAAAGACCGGCCACATTTTGGCGATGATTGGCTCGCGAGATTTTTTTGATGATGAAATAGACGGCCAATTCAATGTCGCCACGCTCGGCCTGCGCCAGCCCGGCTCATCTTTCAAACCGATAGTTTATGCCGCGGCTTTTGAAAAAGGCTACACGCCCGGCACGGTTTTATTTGATGTGGAAACAAACTTTGCAGTTTCCGGAGATGCTTATGAACCAAAAAATTATGACCTGCAAGAACATGGTTTAGTTACAATGAGAAACGCTTTACAAGGTTCTTTAAATATCCCGGCGGTTAAAACTTTATATTTAGTCGGTGACCAAAAAGGAGTGGAGTTCGCGGAAAGACTCGGCTATACCACTTTGAGCGAAGGCGATTTTGGTTTATCGCTCGTGCTTGGCGGGGGAGAAGTAAAACTGCTTGACCATGTCAGCGCTTATGGCGTATTCGCGAACGAGGGTGAACGCTACCCTCCGGAAAGTATTTTGCGCGTGGAAGATAATAATGGAGAAATACTTTATGAATGGAAAAAAGAAAAAGGGGAAAGGGTGGTGGAAAAAGAAATCGCCGCGACTCTTTCCGATGTATTGAGCGATGACGCCTCGCGCGCCTATGTTTTCGGCGCCGGTGGCGTGTTGACTTTGCCCGGCAGACCAGTGGCAGCTAAAACCGGAACTACAAACAGCTATATTGATGCTTGGACAATCGGCTATACACCCAGTCTTGTCGCCGGAGTTTGGGCCGGCAACACCGACAATACCCCGATGAAACAAGGACACGGGGGAAGTAATGTAGCCGCGCCAATTTGGAACAGATTTATGCGCGAAGCCTTGGCCGGCACTCCGGCGGAACAATTCCCCGCGCCCCCGCCAAATGACGCGGAAAAACCGGTTCTGCGCAGTTCAGGAGGATCCGGAATCACCTTGCTGATTGATAAAGTTACCAATAAACTCGCCACCAGTTCCACTCCGCCATCATATATTATTGAGAGAACTTATGTTCCTCCGCATTGTATTTTACATTATGTAAACAAGGACGATCCGCGCGGACCGGTGCCTGAAGACCCGGCGCAAGACCCCCAATACACAATTTGGGAAGAAGCGATCCAAGATTGGATAAGAAGAAACAAAGAAGCCAATCCCAACTGGGAAATCAGTTTTGAAGAACCGCCCAGCGAATACGATGATACTCATTCTTTGGAAATGGTTCCAACTCTTATGGTCGTTTCCCCGACACCAAGCAGTACACTCTCCACCAGACAAATTGATACTGACATCCGTGTATCAGCCCCGCGAGGCGTTACCAAAGTCCAATACAAAATTGATGAAAAATTCGTTGGCACAATCACCAGCCATCCTTTCAATTTAAATTATTACGCGCGCGATTTACAAAACGGCGATCATACTTTGTATATTGTTGTGGAAGATGATGTCGGCAATCAACTCCAAACCAGCGTGCCATTTACTCTTCAAGCGGGGACTGAACCGGCGGGAGTTTTTTGGGCGGAAAAAAGTATATTCCTGCAAAAAAGCGACTTCCCGCGCACTCTTTTCTTAAACCCGTTCAAACTCAGCGAAATTAAGGAAGTGAGAATCTACAAACAACAAATGGTTGAGGGTGGGCGAACACTTATCGGTTCAATTGATAATTTTTCCAATTTATTTAACAACCAAATAACTTTTAGCCTCAACGAACCTTTGGATTCCGGCTACTGGCAAATCGTCGCGGAAGTGGTATTAAAAAACGGCAGTCGGCGAGACAGCGATTTCGCTTCAATAACAGTAAATTAAAAAATTATAGTGTGGAGCTTGACCCCATCACCATTCTGGCAGGGGTTGGAAATTAAACAAAAATAAAGCCGTAAGAGCCTGCCCCGCTGGACAGCGGGGCGACTTCGTCTCCGCGCTTTGGTAAATTCAAAAACTTATTCAGAAAGGTGACGGGGTTGACTTTTTTCCGTTTTTAGGTTAGTCTAAAAACGGTTTTTGTTTTTCGCAACCCAAACAATGGAGCGCTAAAATGAGTACCCCGTTCCTCACCCACGAAAAAGTCCATGGTATTTACCGCGCCTGTTTGTCAAACGGTTTTGATGACACAAAATCGTGTAAGACAGTTGAGTTGAATAAAAAAAGAGTGGCGATGTCGGAGTTCCGGCTTCGCATCAATACCCCCATCATCAGGGATATGCTCCTCCAACTGCCTGAGTCGTTTCTGGAAACCATAGACGAAAAAGGTGCCCCAATCAGTAAAGCGACGATAGACAAAAATGGTCGCCTCTGGACAATCCTTTTTTCCTATGTGGAAGAACTCTGTATGCTCGGCTTGGGAATCGGTATGGTCAAAATCGTTCCGGCGGAAACAGGAAACCCCCGCCAGATCAATATTGTTATCAACCAACAACACGGCCGTTGCTAAAGAAAGGCAAAGAGATGGACAAACTTACGCGTGAAACGCCCCACCAGTCTGACAAGTCCGATAATAGACTCTTCATGTTGGTGGTCGCCGGCTTCGTCATTGGTTACCTGTCCGGCGGGGTGCTTATACACTCCCTTGACACAACAAGCCACATGCTGCACCATATCAACTCCGCTTCTCTCACAGAAGAAGTGACGCCCAAACAACCGGAAGAAGTAGCTAATGACAATCTTGGCGGTTGTCACGTCTACCCCGGGCAACGAGTGACCCTATGTTTGGACAATAACCACGACAGTTTCTGCGACGACGACGGGGGCCGTTGTCTTGGCAGTAAAAATTATTCTTCCTGTTACAAATTTGGGAGATACACCACCACGGTAATCTGCCGGTAAAAAACAAAAACAACGCAAAAAGGAGAAAAAACCCCAGCCGTAGCTGGGGTTTCATTTTTTTAATAGATTTTTACTGCCTAATCGGCATAACAATATACAAATAATCTTTTTTGCCTTTTTCTTTTAAAATACACGGCGCGTCAGAACTGTTCACCCCGAATTCTATTTCCCCGCTAATTTGTTGCAAACCATCCAATACATACCGATGGTTTAGTAAAATTGAATTTTCCTCACCCGTGATATCCGCGTCAACTTCCGAGTTATATTCGCCGGTTTGCGTATTGGTGGAAGACACTGCCACGGTCTTGGTATCAACGCTCAAATCAAATGAAACCGCATTGATGCCGGCCGATGTGAACAGACTGGCCGCTTTTATCGCTTTGACCATTACTTCGGAAGGGAACACAGCCACTGTTTTAAAACTTTCCGGAATAATCTGCGCGTAATCCGGATAATTTCCTTCTACCAACCGAGAAGTCATTTCAAAACCATTGTAACGAATGGCGATTTGGCTCTCACTAACCCAAACCCGAACATTTTTTTCACTTTCTGAATCTTTTGATAAACTTAATAAACGAATAATTTCATAAATCGTTCTGGCGGGAGCAATCGCTTTTATTTCATTTTCACCTTGTTCCACTCCAACTCTGGCTTCCGCGAGCCTGTACGAGTCTGTAGAGGCCAACACGAGGCCTTTGTGTCTCGCTCCGAAGAATTCCATATGAACACCGGACAACTCTGGCCTGATTTCATTTTTTGAAGCCGCGACCACGGTTTTGGAAAGCGCGTTCTTAAAATCAGCCGCCAAAATCGTATAAACATTTTTTTCATCTATTTCCGGAACAACAGGAAACTCTTCCGCAGGCATACCCTTTATTTTTGTGCTGGAACCAATGCATTTAACCACCAATTCATTTTCTTCTAAGAAAAATTCAATTTGGGAATCAGATAATAAATTAACATAATCAAGAAGAGTTTTTGCCGGAACAGTAAAAGAGCCTGGTTTATCAACCTTGGCGCGCAAATTCGCCTTAATCGCCATTTCTAAATTGGTCGCGACGATTTCCACTCCGGAATCACTGGCGTTAATAAGCACATTCATTAAAATTGGCAAATGTCCTTGTCGACTGGCAAGCGGACAAGTAAGATTTAATACTCGGCTTATATTCTCCTTTGTACAAGTAAATTTCATATGATTATTTATGCACAATTAAATGTTTAACAATACATTATTTATATATATTTATATTTAGTTGTAGTAGTAGAGCGGTGAGTTCTGTTGATAAGATTTTTTTTGGGCTGGGTTGAGAAAAAATTTTTGTTTTTTTATTCACTTTTTGTTGGTGCATGAAATGTTGTGTAATTGTGTATAAGATTGATTGTTGATTTTTGCTGTGCATAACCTCTAACTTATCAACAATTTTTTTTCTACTTAATAACCGCTTATACCTTATTTATTAACAGTATATTCAGCGAGTTATACACTTCTTTCCTCATAAAGCCGTTGTTTAATTGCGTCCAACTCTTGTTTTAGTTTTGGGTCTTTTTCCAACTCAGTGCTGACTTTTGTGTGCGCGTGCATTGCGGTGGTATGGTCGCGTCCGCCGAGCTCGGAGCCGATTGCCGGGTAAGACATCTTTAATTCTTGGCGGAGAATATACATAATGATTTGCCTGGGGCCGGATAATTTTTTCTCTCGACTCTTGCCCATTATATCTTCGTTGGATATGCCATAGAAATCGGCTACATCGGCGATGACTTCGCGCGGGGTTTTTGTCTTTTTGATACTTTTGTTTTCAAAGGTGGCAAGCACGGATTTGATTGATTCTTTGGTTGGGGCAAAATTTTTGAGCTGGTGATAAGCGATAATTTTATTAAGAGCGCCCTCAAGCTCGCGGATATTGCTTTCTATCGCCTCGGCGATTAACTGTGTTAGATTAAGGTCAAGAACGAATCTTTTTTCTTGGCATTTGGTCTGTAAGATGGCGACGCGGGTTTCCATGTCAGGAAAAGAAATGTCGGCGATCATTCCCCATTCAAATCGGCTTCGCAGCCTGTCCTCAAGAGAAGGAATGGCTTTGGGTGGGCGGTCGCTGGTTAGCACCACTTGTTTGCCTTGTTGGTGTAATTCGTTGAAAGTATGAAAAAATTCTTCTTGGGTTTGTTCTTTCCCCCCGATAAACTGAATATCATCAATCAAAAGCAGATCAACCCCACGGTATCGCTCTTTAAACTCTTTGGCCCGGCCTTCTTTTACAGCAGAAACGAATTCATTGGTGAATTTTTCCGAACTTACATACAAGATTTTCAGATTGGGGTTGTTTTTAACCATGGCGTGTCCGACTGCTTGTAAAAGGTGGGTTTTCCCCAGTCCGACTCCGCCATATATAAATAGAGGATTATAGGCTTCACCAGGTTTTTCCGCTACTGCTTGAGCGGCGGCGTGCGCCAGCTCATTTCCTTTACCAACAATGAAAGATTCAAAGGTATATTTTGGGTTTAAGCCGAATTGACTTATCATTTGTGCCGGTCTGGGTGAATAAACCGGGTTTCTTAGGCTGGAAATTATTGGTTGAGACTTGGAAGTACACTCATATTCCTCAATACTTTTAACATTTTCCACCTTGTAATCTATTTTTTTGACCGGTTTGCCCGTAACCCGCTCCAATGACCTGATAATATCGGTATTATATTTTTTTTCCATCCAACTTTTGGTAAAAGTGTTGGGGACGCAAATTATGACGTGCCCATCATCAAAACTGGCGACGCCGGTATTATGAAACCAGGTGGTAAAGTTAGCTTTTGAGACTTTTAATTCAAATTCCGCGAGTACAGCCTGCCAAACCTCGTTATTTGTCATAGAAGATTTATTTATAGAATTTAGGGAAAATAGCCCAAAATTTGAGAAAATAGCACTATTTTTAGAGAATAATTCCATTTTAGCACAGTTCTGTAAAACAAAAAATGGCTTAAAATAGCCAAAAAGTGAGTAAGGTGGGGATAAACTGGGGATAATGGGGATAATATTTGAAAATATTGTGTAAAATAAGGGTTTTTTGCCAAAATTAATTTTGATGGCAGTTTTATAAAACATCAAATATTGACAGCGGTGTATTTTTATGTTATTTTTATTTTGTCCAACAAGGAGGACACGATGAACGAAGAAAAAAAGTGGTCTGACCTTTATAAGGGTATTTCTCTGAATCCTGTGGATCTTCAGCCCGATTGTGATGTCGAGGACTTTCTTGAACGTATGGTTCTCGGGGAATACTTTTCTTTCTCCATATTCTACTTGGCAGACGGGGAGGGCATGGAGCTGGTGTATTGCCCGAAACAACTCCTGATGCGCATCGTTCAGGCAAAAGTGGTAACCGAGTTCACCAGTAAACCCCAACTGGAAATTCTTTTTAGCACATTTGGCGAGAATCAGCCCGAAGGCGTGGCGCACGCGGTCAACACTCTAATCTTGGAGTATGACGACGGCGGGGCCTTTTTCTGTGAGAACTTACCGAAAAGCATGTTTGATAACAGAGGTTTGTCTGCCGAAAGGTTCGCTGACAAGATCAGGAAATGGAGTGGGGGAGACGGCTAAGATGAAGGGGGCGTTGTCGTTTTCTTAGTCGATCATTGTGTGTCAGAATAAGCTGCCCGTCGGATTCGCCGGGCAGTTTTTTTACCCTTGACAAATTTATAACTTTATATTATACTTCTCATATTCAAATCGCCTTTAGGCTGTTTAAGCCTCAAGGCCAAGCAAAATATTTTATGGCAACTAAAAGAACTTATCAGCCTAAAAAGCGTAAGAGAGCAAAATCTCACGGCTTCCGTTCCAGAATGGAGACAAAAAACGGAAGAACTGTTTTGAAAAGACGCCGCAATAAAGGCAGAAAAAAGCTTACGGTCAGCGACGAAAAGACCGGCAAGCGAACAAAAAAGACTAGATAACCAAAAGTTCCCCAAAAAGGAACTTTTTTGGTATAATACTCATAAATTTAGACAGATACACATAAATTAAGACGGATTTAAAAAGAATTTAATCTGTTTAAATTTATAATAACTAATCTGTTTAAATTTATAATAACTAATCTGTTTAAATTTATGATTCCGCAAGATTATCGTTTAAAAAAAATGAAAGACTTTGAAATCCTTTTTAAAGAAGGACGGTTTTTTGACGGGGGAATTTTTACCGCCAAAGTTTGGAAAATAGACGAGAAAAAATATCCGCGCCGCAAGTATTTGGAAGACGACTTGAAGATTGGGTTGGTAGTTGGTTTGAAAGTAAGCAAGAGCGCGGTAAAAAGAAATCGTTTGAAAAGGCAGATGCGCGAGGTTGTCCGATTGGAATTGAAAGACGGAAAATTAAAGAAAGGATTTATGCTGGCGATAATCGCCAAGCCGTCCGCTTTGGGGAAAGATTACGCGGAAATTGAAAAAGGAATTGTGGAAATTTTTAGGAAAGCGAAACTTTTTATTTGATATGGGCGTGATTAGAAGAACCAGGCAGTTTATTTATTACGCCAGAATTCCGGCGATAATTGCGATTGATATTTACCAGAGATTATTTTCTCCGGACCATAGTTTTTGGGCGAAGCATCTTTATCCGGAAGGTTTTTGTCGATTCAAGCCGTCATGCAGTATGTATGGCAAAGAAGCGATAAAAAAAT
>MFQY01000002.1:35371-36953 GCA_001783185.1 Candidatus Magasanikbacteria bacterium RIFOXYC2_FULL_40_16
GCGGTATTAAAACGGCTTGGCGGATTTTGCGCTGTAATCCTTGGAGCAAAGGAGGGGTTGATGAGGCCTAAGACCAAAGGGAATGGGAGAGGTTTGTTTGTTATTAAAACGGATTCGATTAATTATAATTAAAATTCACCTAATTCCTAATTATTCTAATTCACCTAATAAACGAACGAGTGAGCCAAGAGTTGGGCTCGCCCAAACTCTTGTGAGCGAGTGAAGTTTATACCGGAACGCGTATAAAATGATAAATGTCCAAGGAATATAATTTAATTGGAAAAAATTTGTTTATAATATTTAAAAATTTTGAATTGGGTATTTTATTAGAAATTAGAAATTAGGTCAATTAGAAATTTTTATCTTTTTTCTATCTCAACAATCTTATTCTTACTTTTTAATCCGCTTACAATTTTTATTTCCGATTTAGGAATTCCCCATTCTTTGCTTAAAAACCCAATCAGTTTTTTATTCGCCTCGCCCTCAACCGGCGGGGCGGTTAATTTTATTTTCAAGACGCCATCTTCAGATTCGCCAACGATTTTATTTTCCGAAGAGCGGGGGATTATTTTTAGCCTTATCCAGCACCTTCCCAAAGTACCACATAGTTTGTTGCGGTGGTAGGTAGGCATAGAGATTATTTTTCCTGTTGGGTTTAATACTCCAGAGGAAGGTGCTGGATTTATTTTTTTGCCCATAGCTAGGAAATATTTTTTGTCAGTTCAATAAGTTCATTGTGGATTAAGCCGTTGCTGGCGACAATAGTGTCATCCCCTTGTTTCCAATCTTCACCTTTGAAATTGGTGGCCTTTCCACCGGCTTCGCGAATTAAAACAACCCCGGCTGCCACATCCCAATCTTTAATTCCGGCTAGTACACAGCCATCGGCTTGTCCGTTGGCGACAGCGCTCAATTCTATCCCGGCCGAGTTGAACATACGCAAACGGCAACGGCGCATTTTGATTTTTTCAAAAAATTCCACAAACATCAGACGGCTTTTTTCCGCGTGCCCTCGGCAGACCAACAGCATGGATTTGTCCAAGCTGGAAACGCCGGATACTTTTATTTTTTTGCCGTTGCATTTTGCGCCGGCGGTTTTTTCCGCGTAACAGACATCGCCAATTTGCGGAAGGCCGATTACTCCGAGTTGGAGATTATTATTTTTGGCGAAGCCAAGACAGGTGGCGAATTCCGGAAAGCCGTAAGAAAAATTGCTGGTGCCGTCAATCGGGTCAATATACCAGGTGGAGTCGCTGTGATTGTCTATTTTATCGGCTTCCTCGCTGATTATATTGTGGTCGGGGAAAACTTTTTTTATTTCTTTAATTATATATTCGTTTATTTCCATATCCACTTTGGTGACAATTTCGGTTTGGTCTTTGTATTTCAAAACAGCGGTTCCGTTGCGCTGGAATTTTCTTTTTAAAATCCGGTTGGTTTTTTTGATTATTGAAATCGCAGTTTTTAATTCTTTGGTCATATGGTTTGATTATTATGGATATATTCTAACAGTTATTTTTTTTAACTTCAAACAATTCAACTCAATTCGTCGTCTTGAGCCATGTTGGTTCGCTCAGCTAGT
>MFQY01000003.1:0-309 GCA_001783185.1 Candidatus Magasanikbacteria bacterium RIFOXYC2_FULL_40_16
TTTGGAAAATTCAAAAATATTTTCAGAAAGGTGACGGGGTTGACACAACCGCATACACTATATATAATATATTTTTTTAAACATCTAAAAATATGTCAAAGAAAACCGCTTTATTGTATATCCCCGCCTTTTTGGTGTTGGGATTTTTTTTATTTACTCTTAAATCCGCTCAAGCCGAAACTTGCCCATCCTTGCAGTCGGGAGAATTATTTAAAGTCGCGAACAACAGCGCGGTCTATTTGGTAGATAGTAATTTAAAACGGTTGTATTTTCCTCACTCGGAAATATTTTATACCTGGTATGACAATT
>MFQY01000003.1:360-15071 GCA_001783185.1 Candidatus Magasanikbacteria bacterium RIFOXYC2_FULL_40_16
AGGATTCTTTTTGGCCCAATTATGTGAACAGGGGCGATGAAATAACTCAAGCCATCCCGCATAACGGAATGTTTATTAAAAAAGCTGATGACGCCACTACTTATTATGTGGAGGATAATTTATTAAAAAGAACCGGCACCACTCCCACAGAAGACATCCGAGTGGTAAGCGACCAAGTATTTTCCCAACTCGCCATTCAAAACCAAACGGTTTCTTTGAACAATATTTACAATCAACCGGTCCAGGATGGAACCACTTTCATAGATACAACCACTCCGACCGTCACTGACCAAACCGGCATTCCGGTCAACGGCGGATGGGGCGTATGGTCATCGTGGACAACTTGTTCAGCGGCTTGCACCGGCACACAATCCCGAACCAGAGCCTGCAATAATCCAACACCGGCCAATGGCGGAGTCAGCTGTTCAGGCAACGCTTCTGAAACCAGAACTTGCAGTACTTCAAGTTGCACTCAACCGATTAATGGCGGTTGGTCGGCCTGGTCATCGTGGGGAACGTGTTCATTAACTTGCGGAAGTGGAACACAAACCCGCGCCAGAACCTGCACTAATCCGGCGCCATCAAACGGCGGCGCCAATTGTTCCGGCAGTACTTCTGAAAACCAAACCTGCAACACTCAAAGCTGTACGCAAACCGGTTCCGGAGATAATTTTTATGTCTCAACTTCAGGAAATGACGCCAATTCTTGCTCATCAGCCGGCCCCTGCCGTCAAATAAGACGCGCTTTGCAGTTAGCCGGCGTCGGCGACACAATCAATGTGGCTGATGGCAGTTATCTGGGTTTTACTCTGTCCAATTTAAACGGAACCGCCACCGAACCGATTACCATCAAAGCTACCGGTAGCAACGCGATTATCACCGCTACCACCGACAGAGGCACAGATGACCGCGATAATATTTATGTCTCGCTCAGTTCCCATATAATTATTGACGGTTTAAAAACATATAGCGCGCCCCGCGCCGGCTTGCGTTTGGACGGCTGTCATTATTGTACTGTAAAAAACGGCGTGTTTGGCAATAACGGAACTTGGGGAATTTTTACCAATCATTCAAATAATGTTTTGATTGAAAACAATACACTTTACGGCAGTGGAGAAGAACATGGAATATACTTCAGCAACAGCGCGGACAACCCGACCATACGCAGTAACCGAATATATGATAACTACGCCAATGGAATCCACATGAACGGAGATTTAAGCGCCGGCGGTTATGCCGGAGTTACGGGCGATGGCATAATCAGCGGAGCGTTGATAGAATATAATGTGATTTACGGCAATGGTGAAGGCGGGGGTGGCGGAATAAATATGGACGGCGTGCAAAACTCCACCATTAAAAATAATTTGTTATACGACAATCATGCTTCCGGTATTACCCTATATAGAATTGACGGCGCGCAAGGCGGTAGCAATGTCACCATCGAAGACAACACGATTGATATGGCCTCGGACGGCCGATGGGCTTTGCATATTTTTGACACATCCGGCGCGGTAACGGCCAGAAGAAATATTTTGTATAACCGAAGCGCTTCCAATGGCGGATTAAACCACAGCAACAGCGCTGATGTAACCAATGTCAGCAGTAATTATAATATTTTTGGAGGAACAGCCACCATCGGAATAGATAGCCCTTACTCATCATCAGCGCTATCCGCCTGGCAAGGCTCACACACTGATGAACAAAATTCCAGAACCGCCACACTGTCTCAACTCTTCATAGATTCTGTAAGCAGAAATTATTCTTTGGTCTATACCGGATTCGGTTTCAGCGCTGGCGCGGTTATTCCGGGAGTCACCAGCGCTGCTGTTGTGCCAACTCCGGTTAATGGCGGTTGGAGCGCTTGGAGTGTTTGGGGTTCATGTTCATTGACTTGCGGTGGAGGCACACAATCAAGAACCAGAACCTGTACTAATCCGGCGCCGGCTAACGGCGGAGCGGACTGTGTCGGTAGCACTTCTGAATCACAGGCTTGCAATACTCAAGCGTGTTTAGTTCCTGTTGACGGCGGTTGGAGCGCGTGGTCAGCTTGGTCAACTTGCTCCGCGACTTGCGGTGGAGGCACTCAATCAAGAACCAGAACTTGCACTAATCCGGCGCCGGCCAATGGCGGAGCGGATTGCATCGGCAGTACTTCTGAATCGCAGGCTTGCAATACTCAAACATGTCCTGTTTCCACTTCCGCGATAATTATTGACCACACCAGCACCAATCTTAGCGCGATTCCGAGCAGTTATATTGAAGCGGCCAAAGCCAGCTTTGATATCGGTTTCGGACATCTTTCTCATGGCGGACAAATCACTGTCGGTATGACTGTTTTACAACAAAGTATTAACGCTTCTTTATACAGTTTTAATGAAACCGGAACCGGCGGAGCATTATTTTATGTTGATGATTGGCCATGGTATGGCGAACTTGAAACTGACAGCGATGTTTGGGCGAATACCACCCGTTCTTTGCTCAATAACGGCAGTTGGGAAAATATTAATTTAGTTATGTGGTCTTGGTGCGGAGATGTTTCCAGTAGTAATTCCGCCGGCATCAATCATTATCTAAGCGTAATGAACCAATTGGAACTTGATTACCCAGAAATTACTTTTGTGTATATGACCGGACATTTGGATGGCACCGGCGATTCGGGCAATCTTAAACAGATGAATCAAATAATCAGACAATACGCGATTAACAATGATAAAGTATTATATGATTTTGCCGATATTGAAAGCTATGACCCGAGCGGTAATTATTACGCTGACGCTGATGACGGAAACAACTATGCCGGCTGGACCAGAAACTGGGCGCAAGAATGGTGCGCGGCTAATCCAGGAAACAGCTTATGCTTAACTAATGTTTGCGACCATTCTGAACCTTTAAACTGTAATCTTAAAGCTAGAGCTTTCTGGCATATGATGGCCAGATTGGCAGGGTGGAACGGTTAAGACCGACTTAGGATTTATCCACTCTTTACAAAAATGTTTTTTTGTGCTATAATTTCCAGTCGTTTGTAGTTGATTTTTTCTATATTTCTCAACCTCAAGGAGGAAAAGAATTGGAAGGGCGAGAAATCGTAATCGACTGGCCTGGTGGCCCGAGCCGTTACCTGATTGACCTGTCCGACACAGTGACAGCGCCAACAAGCGAGCTCATAGGGGCGCTCAGCCATCTGCCAACCTTCCGGCTGGAAGGTTGCATCTACCTCAAGGTTTTTTTCAGCGATGAGCTGAAAAAGTTCCTTGAGGAGGATAAGGGCGTACGCGTCCTTTGTCCCCTCTAATATCGCAGAACACCGCGAAACGACAACCCCGCCCGTTCAGATTCTTGAACGGGCTTTGCTTTTATTGCGCTTGACAAAAATCCTTTTTTATAGTACAAACTAAGCAGTTTCAAACCAGAAAAGGCGGTAAAAAATGAAACTAAAAAAAAGAAAACAAGACATTAGACTGTCAGCCATAGCCATTGTGCTGGCGATAATCAATTTTCTCTATTTCCCCGACCCCTTTAACACAACTGTTATGGTACTGTGTGGGGTGGCCGCAATCATTTACGCGTGGCCAAACAAAACAGAATCCCCAGAGAAAAAAGGAAGCAAAAAGTAGTGTTTTGTAATCACAACAAGGAAAAAACAATGACTAACAATACCATCACTCTATCAGACCCGGCAACTATGCTGAAACGCTTGTGCGCCGTCAGCAATGATGGCCAACTGGTACACGGATTCTATCCGGTCTTTCTGGAACATGGCTATTCAAGCAAAGACCCGCTCGGAATCGTCGCCTTGTTCAACAAGGCAATCTGGCTGTTCTTCATCAGATCGCGGGTTAGCCCAGAGGTTATCCACCAGGTCTTTCAAAAGAGAGACGAGTTCGTGGACGCGCTGGTTCCTGATGAGTCATCAGCGGCCGAGACAAAAAGCCTTCTCGTAAAGGCGCTCCAATACTAATCAAAACCGTTTCTTGACTCCAGTCAAGAAAACACTATCACTTGGAGGTGATAAATGGCGAGATTAATTATTCCGGAAGTTGTCTGGCAAACCATCAGCGCGCTAGAGTATATTCTGGGCGAGGATCTGCCGATTCCGCACCAGGTCTCATTGCCGGAAGATACCGGAGAAACTATCACTGATGAGATAAAGTTCTACTTCGGAAACGGCTTTAAGATCAAAGCTTTAATTCAAACCGGCATTTCCGAACAGTTGGAAAGCGAAGATGATAACCCCGAAGTGGAAAGATATCGTTGGGTTATTCCGCTGAACCTTTCCTACGAGATGCTCAATCTCCCCGAAAACGAGGATGCGCGCGGAGAACTGGAAGATTGGTTCTGCGAGCTTGAAGACATCGTCGGCAAAATCTTGAGGGAAGTCCAAGAAGACACGCTGATCTTCAATCTGAGCGATGAGCAGACGTATATGCTCTTTGCCCACCGAAATGGGCAACTAGACATGACGGATACGTCATGTAATCAGATGAATTAACACGTCGCACTTGGTTTTTCAAAAACCAAAGCCCGGTCTGGAAATCCAGCCGGGCTTTTTTATCATAATTCTTCTGTCTGCCACCTTACAAATCAATTACCAATTACTCAAAACTATTGGCTATGAACTATTGGCTACTTACTAACTTACGAGCACCCCAACGAATCTCCACAGTTCAAACATTTATAACAAGCGCCATTTCTAACTGTAATATGTCCACAAGTCGGGCAAGCCGGCGCGTCTCCGTCCATACTGCTAAGCGCCTGATCCGCCATATCATGCGATTGTTTTGCCATCATCGGCAAAACTTCTTGGTCATCAGCGACCTTCTCCACTATCGCGCCTGCGAATTCCGATTTTAATTCCATTGTTTCCTGCATCACGCTGTTTTCAAGAAGTTTGGCCATTTTTTCAAACCGATTTTTCTGAATGCCATTCGGTTTTACCTGAACAAAATCCGTCCGTCCCAAATATTCCATACCTAAAACTCGAAAAACAAAATCCAATACCGAAGTGCAAATCTTTACATTCGGATGGTCAGTCATTCCCGACGGTTCAAATCTGGTAAAGATAAAATTGTTCACATATTTTTCCAACGGCACGCCATATTGCAATCCCATAGACACGGAAATCGCAAACATATTCAAGATACTGCGGAAAGCCGCGCCTTCTTTATACATATCAATAAATATCTCCGCCAGTCTGCCATCAGGATATTCGCCGGTGCGAAGCCAAATCTGCTGATTACCAATTTTAGCAGATACGGTGATACCGCTTCTTTTAGCCGGCAATTTTCTTTTTTCTCCATGCAAATAAATCCTGTGATCTTTAATTGTGCCATCATTTTTATAAGTCGGCATAGCATGAGAATCCGGAATATGCTGATGTAAAATCCGGCTCGCCTCAAAAATCGCCCGACCGATTTCAGAATCATTTGCCGCAAAACCTTCTTCTTCAAGCTCATGTTTGAGAGTCGCAGTAGTTTCAATTACGGAAACAACTTCTTCTTTCACTTCTTCTTTTTCTTCCTTCTTTTTTGAGGAAGAAGATAAGGGCTGACTCAATTTGCACCCGTCGCGATATAAAGCGACCGATTTCAAACCCAGACGCCATGACTCGGCATACGCATGTTTTATATTATCCACCGTCACTTCATTCGGCATATTAATTGTCTTGGAAATCGCGCCTGATAAAAACGGTTGCACGGTGGCCATCATTTTTATGTGTCCCATATAATCAATGCACCTGATGCCCTTTTTTCCACAACGATTGGCGCAATCAAATACCGGATAATGTTCCTCTTTCAAATAAGGCGCGCCTTCTATGGTCATCGTCCCGCACACATAATCATTAGCCTCGTCAATTTGCTGTTGAGAAAACCCAAGCGCTTTCAACATCTGAAAATTGGAATCATTATATTGTTCCGGCGCGATGCCGACTCTCTTCATACAATCTTCGCCTAGAGTCCAAACATTAAAAGCAAATTGAATTTCAAACGCGCTCTTCAACGCGCCTTTCAGTTTCTCCAAATCCGCGTCTGTGAATCCTTTTTCCTTTAATGATTTCGTATTTACATGAGGCGCGTCGGTGATATCGGCCTTGCCTTTCATATACTCAATAATCCCTTTGATTTGTTCATCCGTGTATTTCAAATTTTTAAGCGCAGTGGATATAGCTTCGTTCACAATTTTGAAATATCCCCCACCCGCTAATTTTTTAAATTTCACCAGCGCGAAATCCGGCTCAACCCCAGTAGTCGCGCAATCCATCAACAAACCGATTGTTCCGGTTGGCGCAAGCAAAGTGGTTTGCGCGTTGCGGTAGCCGTATTTTTCCCCCCAAGAAAGCGCTTCATTCCAACTTTCGCGAGCTGCCGCCACCAAATACGCCGGCGCAAATTCCGGATTGATACCGACCGGTGTGATTGTCAATTTTTCGTATTCACTTTCAGGCGCGTTAAAAGCCGCGCGTCTGTGATTGCGAACTACACGAAGCATTTCCTCGCGGTTGTAATCAAATTTTGGAAATGTACCCAAAAACTTGGACAGTTCGGCGCTGGTTCGGTATGATTCACCGGTCATAATCGCGGTCACAGAGCCGGCAAAACCATACGCTTCTTCCGACTGATAAGGAATACCTAAGGTCAATAAAACACTGCCCAAATTAGCATAACCCAATCCAATCGTTCTGAAATCATAACTCATCTGCGCTATTTCTTTGCTGGGGAACTGCGCCATCAGCACGCTGATTTCCAACACTACTGTCCATAATCTGGTGGCGTGTTTAAAACTATCCACCAAAAACTCCTGTCTTTCCACATTAAAAAAGTGCGCCAAGTTTAAAGAGGCCAAATTACAAGCGGTGTTATCCAAAAACATATATTCACTGCACGGATTTGACGCGTTAATGTGTCCTGACTCCGGACAAGTGTGCCATTCATTAATGGTGCCGTCATATTGCACTCCCGGGTCGGCGCAAGCCCAAGCGGCATAAGCTACCTGATCCCATAGTTCTCTCGCCTTTAAGGTTTTTCCGATTGTTCCATCAGTTCTAAAAATCAAATTCCAAGAACCGTCGCGTTCCAACGCTTCCATAAACTTGTGCGGAACACGAACCGAATTGTTTGAATTCTGACCGGAAACCGTCTGATAAGCATCCCCTTCATAATCCGAAGTGTACCCGGCCGCGATTAACGCCGCCACTTTTCTTTCTTCTTCCACTTTCCAATTAACAAACAGTTCAATATCCGGATGGTCCAAATCCAAAATCACCATCTTGGCCGCCCGTCTGGTTGTTCCGCCTGATTTAATGGCGCCGGCCGATCGATCGCCGATTTTCAAAAAACTCATCAACCCGCTGGATCTCCCGCCACCGCTCAACGGCTCGCCGTTACCACGAAGATTGGAAAAATTCGTACCCGTTCCCGAACCGTATTTAAACAAACGCGCCTCGCGCACCCATAAATCCATAATTCCGCCTTCATTAACCAAATCATCTTTGATTGACTGAATAAAACACGCGTGAGGTTGCGGATGAGTATAAGCATCGGTTGATTTTGTCAGCACGCTTGTGTCCGGATCAATATAATAGTGACCTTGCGCCGGGCCGTTTATTCCATAAGCCCAATGCAAACCGGTATTAAACCACTGCGGAGAATTTGGCGCGACCATTTGCTTCAGCAACATCACCACCAACTCATCATAAAAAACCTGCGCGTCCTGCGGACTGGCAAAATAACCGTATTTTTCTCCCCAATATCTCCAAGTGCCGACGAGCCTGTGAATTGGCTGCTTAACGCTTGTTTCAGGTCCAAGCATGGGGGACCCGTCATCAAGCAATTTAGGCGAACCATCACTATTATGTTGAGGCACGCCGGCTTTCCGGAAATATTTTTGCGCGATAATATCAGTCGCCACTTGCGACCATTGTTTTGGTACTTCAATATCCGTCATTTCAAAAACAACCGTGCCATCCGGTTCACGGATAACAGAGCTTCTTTTCTCATATTCCACCAGGTCAAAAGGGTTTTTGCCTTCAACACTGAATCGGCGTTGAAAACGCATCCCATTTTCTCTATAAACGAAAATATTTTCTCCCTCTTTTTGTCCAAGATGAAGCCCTTGGATGAATTTTGAGTCGACAGGTCCCATAAATTAGAATTTATCCCGATTTGCTCGGAGCAAATCGCGGATCCTCGATTCCGACAAAACGGAATCGGGAGTATTTAGTATTTGGTATTAAGTATTTGCCAGCCTTCCACAGTTTATAGAGCATAGAAGGGGTTATAAAAACGCCTGACCATGGCGTTCTATCTTTTACTACATATTGTGGTATAAATTGATTTTCACCACAATATATCGTATTTTTTTACAGGCAAGAGTATTATATCACACAAAAAAATAGCTAGCAAAATATCCGCCTTCCCTGTCTTTTTTGTCTTAAACAAGCCTTTAATTTTCAATAGGAGTCGCAAAATATTTTAGTTATCCACAAGTAAAAAGTAATCCGTAACTCGTAACTAGTAACTCGTAATATTTATAAACCCCAACACCCCAATCAAATTACGGATTACGGATTACGGATTACAAGTTACTCAATTTTTTTGACTTTATACCCGCTTCAACGTAAAATACGAATATTAAATTCCCTCGCGATATCGCGCTTAAGGCAGAACCGCTCCGGAGACGAGACAGACGTGGGAATGGTAGCAAAAAACTAGACCAAGCTCTAAAAAATTATTAAATTAAATTTTAAAAAATATGGAAGTAAAAGAATTTACCCCTAATGAGGCTACGGGTCAAAAAACCAGCGATTTTAAAGATGAATTAACGGATGAGGTCCGCCTAGACAGCCTAGACACTTCAATAATTGAAGAAAAAGAATTTGCGGAAAAGACGTTTTCAAAATTAATTGAAGCCGTAAAAGAGAGATATACAAGCCCGGCATCAACTTTAGCAAAAAACCCCGAACAGCTGAGAGAATACCTGCTTCACAATGAAGAAATAATAGATCTTTGTATAAAAAGGGGGATTGAAAAAGGAATGAGTGAAAAAGATTTGCGTCTGCTGGAAATTTCTGCAATCCTTCACGATATTGCAAAGGCAGATACTCCCGAAAGTGTGGTAAAAAGAAAAAATCTCCCTAAAGGATCTGAATCTGTTAGTAATCTGGTTTTAGCCATGCACCATAACTTGGCAACGGATGAAACGGATACTCTGTTGAAAAAAAATCCGGAAATTCTAAAACATGTCCTGGGTGATAATTATTCCGAAAAAGAAGCGGCAATTGCAACCGATGTAATCAAAAATGCCATACGATCACACATGGGTCCACACCCCGGATTTATGGACTTCGTTTTGGCCGGAGTCAACAAAGAATTGGCAAAAATGGGCGCCGGCCAAATTGAGCACCCTTTCCCGGAAAAAGGAGATAGTGTTTCAGAAACATTATTAGCGGCGGACATGCGCTCATTAGCCGGCAGACAAGGGCGAAAAAAAGTTTTATCAATACGAAAAGTTGTCCCCATCTTTGTTTCACAAGATTTAGCTCTGGTTGAAAAATACAAAGCCGTTGGAATTGACTTAAAACAAGGCGAGGCCGCTCTCCTGAGCGGATTTGATAGCGCTGTACAAGCGCGAAATATGTTACCGGATAAAGGCGACAGAGAATGGTTGGATAGGGCCATAGACGAATCAAAAGTTGAACCCTATAATTTTGGAGACGAAAAAATCACATTTGACGAGGCAATCAGAAAAAGAGAGCAATTTGAAGAATTAAATAAATAAATAAATTAAAAAACACCTCACGCTTGCCAATTGGGCTTACAGCGTGAGGCTAATGGACTAACCAAGGAAGAACAGTGCCAGTTTGCACTCATTCTTTCCTTCATCTCTTGGTACCAGTCCCAGTACCACCTAAACCCATCTGGCGGTTCGCGCCTTGGCTGAGGACAATCTTTCGGCGCCACGACGCCGAAGTTCACAAACAACTCACCAACGAGCTGTTCTGATATCTGTCGCGCGTCATTGATGTCTTTCTCAACCCCTTGGCTTCTCTCTATGCGACCGTGGAACCAACAATGGCTCATATAGAATATGAACCCACCGAGGTCTTCGATAGCGCCCCAATACTCTTCTTCTGTGACTGGCCATATCTCAAGTTTCATCTCACCCTCCTTCTTTTTTTATACAAACCATCTAAGCCCGCAAGGTTATTGAGATTAATAAATCTATCATATTTCTAACCTTTTATCAATAGTATGTACAATCAACAGAGTGGCGGTGAAATTTCTGATTGACTTCAAAATTTTAAAGAAGTAAAATACGGTTATTAATATATGGAAGAAGAAGAAATCTACAATTTAGAAGAGTCATCCGACGAAGCTCAAAGTAAAGAAGAGTCTCGCTTAACCGACCCTAAAGAAGACCCCGAGGAGCAAAAGATTGAAATCAACCTCCGCCCGCAAAAATTATCCGAATTTGTCGGCCAAAGGCAAATAAAAGAGCCTCTCTCCATCTCAATAGAAGCGTCAAAAAAACGTAAAGAGCCGATTGAGCATGTTTTATTGTACGGAAACCCGGGTTTGGGCAAAACCACACTCGCCAATATCATTGCCAATGAAATGGACTCCCATATAAGAGTGACAGCCG
Organism: Candidatus Magasanikbacteria bacterium RIFOXYC2_FULL_40_16; assembly: GCA_001783185.1. Lineage (GTDB taxonomy): Bacteria > Patescibacteriota > Patescibacteriia > Magasanikbacterales > UBA922 > XYB1-40-15. The sequence continues at coordinate 10,999 of MFQY01000003.1, forward strand.
GGCCGGCGCTGGAACGAGTCGGCGACTTGGCCGCGATTTTATCCAACCTGACGGAAGGCGACGTGCTTTTTATTGATGAAATCCACCGCATGAACAAAACCATTGAAGAAGTTTTATACAGCGCGATGGAAGATTACGCGTTGGATATTATCGTGGGGAAAGGCCCGGCCGCGCGCACTTTAAGAATGCCGTTGGAAAAATTTACCCTAATCGGCGCCACCACCAAACTGAATCTGTTATCCGGTCCATTGCGCGACCGCTTCGGCCATGTTTTTCACTTGAACTTCTATGAAACCGAGGATATCAAAAAAATTGTGGAAAGGAGCGCAAAAATACTGGAAATAGATATTCACGACATCGCTTCGGATATTATTTCCGCACGAGCCAGACGCACTCCCCGCGTTGCCAATCGATTATTGCGCCGTGTAAGAGATTATGCTGAAGTCAAACATAATGGTATAATATCGGAAGAATCCACGGCCAACGCTTTGGGAATGCTTAACATAGACCAGTATGGTTTGGACCAAGTGGACAGAAAAATCCTGGCCTGCATCATTGAAAAATTTGAGGGCGGGCCGGTCGGCCTGAATACGCTCTCAGCCGCGGCCGCGGAAGATATGGACACGATTGAAACTATTTATGAACCATATTTATTGCAAATCGGGATGATTGAGAGAACGCCAAGAGGCCGATGCGCCACCCGTTTGGCTTATGAACATTTGAATCTGGAGCCGGGCAATAAAAAACAGCCATTAAACTTCAAAGGCTGGAAAATGTAATTGGAAATAAAGTTTATGGAGATTCCACTATATATAATGCTATTCGTCTATATCCTGTTTTTGACTGTTTTTTCCGTTTTTATGCTGATTAATCTCTACCATATAATAATGACGGGGTCGGTCGGCATCGTCAGTTTTTTTGTGTCTTTTTTTATGTTCTTCGCCTCTTTTTTAATCCTTTACCTAACCTGGTATTTATTACAGGAAATAAACTGGCAACAAACTTTAATCAATTTCTCCGAAATAAGCAATTTTTTCAGACCGTCGGTCTTCTAACAATATGAATGTTGCCTACATCATAAAACAAAAATCTTATGAAAAAGTAAAATATGTTTTAAGAAGACACCCGTTTACTTTTGTCCCTTATATTCTTATATTTATTGCCGCCTTGGTCGTGCCGGCTTTGGTTTATTTAATGATAAAAAATATTTATCCCGGACTTTTCAGCAACGAAGCGCTTTACACCGCCGGAGTGCTGTCCGCCAGCATTTATTATTTGAGCGTGCTATTGCTCGGCTATGGAAATTTTATTGATTTTTATTTGGATGTCTGGATAGTCACCAATGACCGCATCGTGGATATTGAACAATTCGGATTGTTTTCCCGAACGATTTCCGAACTGGATTTATTCCGCATTCAAGATGTGACCACCGACACGCACGGATTTTTTGCGACTATTTTCAAATATGGAAATGTAACAGTAAAAACCGCTTCCACAAATTTGAGCCTGGTTTTCAGAAATGTGCCCGACCCGAATGAAATCCGCCGCGACCTGCTTAATCTGGCCCACGAAGATTTTAAATACCACAGTCAACCGTAAAAGACGGAAGGCCTAAGGTAGAAGACAGAAGATATAAGACGGAAGAAATCAACAACTCTTATACCTTTCACCTTACACCTTACGTCTTACGTCTTAAGTCTTTTATGCAATGGTTTCTCTCGCTTAATTTCGCCACTCAACTATTTTTACTATATATAATTGTCATTAATATTATCGCCTTTTTCTTTTTCGGCGTGGACAAATTAAAATCGCAGTTAAACTCTCGCCGTATCAGCGAAAAGGCGTTGTGGTTTTTGGCGTTTATCGGCGGATCGGCCGGCTGTCTGTTCGGGATGCATTTTTTCCGCCACAAAACCAAAAAAACTTCTTTTCAGATTGTCTTTGTCGGAATCCTGGCGTTGCAAATCGCGCTTGTCTGGTGGCTGGCGTATTAAAAATTAAAGAAGCCCGTCTGAATCGACGGGCTTCGCTGTCTCTTGTCCCCCCTCTCACTTAGAGACCTACGCGCGCAATCTCACGATCGCCTCACAACATTCAAGCGCCATACCAGGTCTTTGTTTGTCTATACAGAAAGTAGAAAACTCCATGAGCGCTTTCTCGTCTTTGAGAATCTCGTGACAGCGTATTGTCCCCATTATCGCGCAATCCGCAATAAAAGTACGAGAAGAATACCAGTCATACTTAGATTTCAAAAACTTCAACAAAATTCCAGAAATGTGCTCAAACACCTTATCATCTTCAATAAGCTCACAACAATACATCATATTTTCTATAGTATCCATCAAATAGTTGGCTGTACTATGGTCAGGGTCATTAATAACCTCCGCCAACATATTTACCACTCTTCTTAATACATTCTCTTCCAGAGTAATATGCTTGAGTTTTAGCGCTTTGACCAGCTCATTCAGACCGTCTGCCATATCGGGTGTATATGACTTTGATAACCTATTCAACAATGCGTCCAATAGGCTGTCCGTAAGCACCATCCCCTTGCTTTCGCAAAGGTCAAAGAGTTGAGCCGTTGAACCGGCGGCGGCCAGACTTTTCGCGAAAAGCTGATAAGCCTCGTAGCTATACTTTTCCTTTTTTAGGCTAATGTTTTCTATTTTTTCCAACTCTTGCGCCTCTTTTGGAGTCCGCTTGAAAAGCCGAATGACAAAGGTTAGAATACTCTTCCAGATTCCTTTCTTGTCAGTAGAGTTAACAAGTCTGGCTTCCGGAATAGTTGCCAATGATTGATTTGACATTGCTTAGCTCCTGTTTAGTTACAGACCAAGATAATCTTGGCCAGGTTCATTGGAACAAACGACTCTATCATAGATTATTGATTTTGTCAATCTCTTTCAATTGTTATATAATACTGTCATAAATTAACTAAGCCTCGTAAGCATTTTAAGCCTTTCAGGCCTTTTAAGCTTTTCTTATGATGTCAGACGCAATTAAAAACTTCGCCAATCAGTTTGGCTACAAACCAACAATTGAAAACTCAAAAAATCTAAAGAAATATAAGAAATATATTCTATCGGGAATGGGCGGGTCGCATTTGTCCGCTGATTTGGCGCGAATTTATGATCCGTCCCTGCCTCTTGTAATCCGTTCGGATTACGGCCTGCCGGAAATGCTCGCGCATGAGCATAAAGACAGTTTATTCATCGCCAATTCATATTCCGGCAATACCGAAGAAGTCATAGACGCGCTCAATCAGGCCCTGAAAGAAAAAATCCCTTCCGCCGTAATCGCGGTGGGCGGAAAACTGATTGCTATCGCGCAAAAAAATAATTTACCATATATTCAAATACCCAACACCGGCATCCAGCCTCGCTCCGCGCTCGGTTTTAATCTGAATGCTTTATTTAAAATAATGGGGAGAGAAGACGCGCTTGAGGATTGTTATAAACTTGCCAAAGTTTTAAAACCAAACACGTTGGAAACCAAAGGCAAACTAATCGCGCAAAAAATAAAAAATAAAATTCCGGTTATTTATTCCTCACGAGCGAACAAAGCCATCGCTTATAATTGGAAAATAAAATTAAACGAAACCGGAAAAATCCCCGCCTTTTATAATGTGCTTCCGGAATTAAACCATAATGAAATGACCGGCTTCTCCGCCGGAGGCGGACCCGCCTTTGGCGGGGACGAAAAAATAAAATCCCTTAATAAATTATTCCACTTTATAATTCTCAAAGACAAATCCGACCATAAAAAAATCCAAAAAAGAATGGACATGTTGGCGAAATTATACAAAAAGAGAGGCTTAAAAACCGAGATGCTGGAACTGGCGGGAAAAAATAAGCTGGAAAAAATCTTCACCTCGTTGGTGATTGCCGACTGGACTGCGGTTCATATCGCAAAACATTATGGATTGGAGTCGGAACAAGTGCCGATGGTGGAAGAATTTAAACGACTTATTAAATAGCGACCATTGTTCTAGTTTGTCATTGCGAGGAAAGAGGGTGTTATGCATTTTTCTGTCATTGCGAGGGACCCGCCGAGTCGGCGGGGACCGTCGCAAT
>MFQY01000004.1 GCA_001783185.1 Candidatus Magasanikbacteria bacterium RIFOXYC2_FULL_40_16
TATTTTCAGCAATATTGGCCTGCTGTTTGGCGAGCGCCTCTCTTTGCGCTTGAAGAGTTGCTTTTCCTAATAATTCTGCTATCTTTTTTTCAACTTCATCTCGGTTTTCTCCTGAAAAACCCAAATCTTCGCTTGTCTGGCTGGAAGCGTTGGCTATTTGTCCCTCGGCGCCGGAATTTAATTTTTCCTCTCCTTTATCATCAGGCATAAATTAAGTGACATAACTCATGAGACACGCAACATGATTCAATTATTTATGTGTCGTGTTGTGTGAATCATGTATCATGTGAATCATGTGAATCATATCAATCTGTATTCGTTATTTTGTTTTGTCAGAATATATTCTTTTTTTTCAGCCCGAGGCTGACCAGCCTTTGGCTGGTGGTTTTTAATAATGTCAATGATTAAATCATACACGCAATCCTGAATGATTTTTTCCGCGTTGCGCGCGCCGGTATCGTTCGAATGCACGACAGAAGCCAGTTCGGATAAAGCCATATCGTCAGGAGTTATTTTTATTGATTGTCTGGACTGCAGTCCATCACTAAGGGTTTTAAGATTTTTGGCAATTATTTTTTTGACGTTTTCTTTATTTAGCGGAGAAAATAGACAAGTGGTTTGAATTCGGCTGAATAAAGAATTGCCCAGTTCTTCCTTTAGTTTATTTGTGACAGACAAGCGCACCTCGTTGTTTAATGTTGATTCTTTATTTTGCGCTTCATTGCCAAAACCGATTCCGGCCGATTTATACAAATCAGCGCCCAAATTGGTGGTCAAAATTATTATGCTGTGGCGTAAATGGATTTTTTTGCCTTGGCCGTCGGTCAGTTCGCCTTCGTCCAGAATTTGCAGAAGAAGTTTTTGCACATCGGCGTGGGCCTTATCAAATTCATCAAACAATAAAATCGCGTAGGGTTTATTTTTAAGTTCGTCCGTAAAGCGGTTTCGTTCTTTATAGCCGACATATCCGGCAGGGGAGCCAAGCAGGCGGGAGATACTGTGCTGTTCCGCGTATTCGCTCATATCCAGCCGAATCAGGGCTTTTTCGTCCATAAATAATTCCCGCGCCAGCGCCTTGGCCATTTCGGTTTTGCCGACTCCGCTCGGGCCGGCGAACAAAAACGAGGCAAACGGTTTTTTCGTTTCGGTCAGGCGGATATATGATTTGCTTAAAGACTGTGCCAATTCTTCCACCACATGGTCTTGCCCGATGATATGCTGTTTAAGATTATTTTTTAGTTTTTGCAGGCGGTCCCATTCATTACTCAACAAGAAATCAACGGGGATATTCACCTTATTGCTCAAAACTTTCGCGATATCGGCCGCGTCCACTTTTTTTCTGGCCGGCCGTTTTTCCCGTTCCATTTGTTTTTGCAAAAGACTGATTTTTTCCGCGATCTTTTTTTCTTTGTCTTTCAGCTCGCACGCCAAATCAAATTTTTCTTTTTTAATCGCGTTTTCTTTGTCAGCGCGGGTTTTTTGCGAATCCGATTCCAATTTCTCCAATTTTTTTTGCAGAGGGGAGGTTTTTCTCGTTGCCCGCACTTGCGCGGAAGCCTCATCAATCAAATCAATCGCTTTGTCCGGCAGAAAATTATCATGCACAAACCGCGCGCTTAATTCTACGGCGGAGTTTATCGCTTCGTCGGTTAAATTAACATTGTGAAAATCTTCATAATATTTTTTAATTCCTTTAAGAATGCCGACCGTTTCCTCCGGACTGGGTTCTTCCACGTTGATTGATTGGAATCTTCTTTCCAGCGCCGGATCAGAGGTAATGTGTTTTTTGTATTCATCAATCGTGGTGGCGCCGATGCAACGCAACAATCCGCGCGATAAAGCCGGCTTCAATATGTTGGCGGCATCCATTGTGCCTTGGTTTGAGCCCGCGCCGATTATATTGTGGATTTCGTCAATAAAAAGAATATAGTCCGGACGGCCGGAAATTTCATCAATGATTTGTTTGAGGCGGGATTCAAATTCTCCGCGGTAAATCGTGCCGGCTATCAGCAGAGTCAAATCCAGCGACAGGATTTTTTTATTTTTTAAAATATCCGGCACATCGCCCAGGGAGATTTTCTTTGCCAACCCTTCCACGATGGCGGTTTTGCCGACGCCCGGTTCGCCGACCAGCACGGGATTGTTTTTTGTCCGTCTGGAAAGAATATTAATCAGTCGGTCTATTTCTTTTTCTCGTCCGATAATCGGGTCAAATTTCTCCGCTTCTTTTTTGTCGGTTAGGTTTGTGGTGAACATAAAAAGCGCGCCGGAGTTTTTTTCTTTTTTGTTTCGGAGCAGGCCTCCGCCGGGCATTGGCGGGAAATTCGGCAACGGTTCGGCGCCAAGATCCTGGATTTCTTCAATCGCGTCTTGGACGCTTTCCATATTTGGAAAATGGGTTGTGCTCTGCAGGATAGTATCAATTTCTTGAAATAATAATTTAAGTTTTATGCCGTTTTGTTTCAGGATGTCGTTTATCGGTTTGTCGTTTATTTTAAGCAGGCCATATAACAGATGTTCAGACCCGATGTATGTATGGCCTTTTTCATAAGAAATCAACATGGCTTTTTCCAGAGCCGATTTTGAACCGGCGTCCAATTCAGGAAAGGTTTTGTTGGATTTGAATTTAGGCGCGCCGGCCTGCAGATACTCCAAAATCGTTTTCGGTTCCAAACGCGTCCGGTACAAAATTTCGCCGGCGATTGATCCGGTTTCTTCGGTTATCGTGTATAATATATGGAGAGGGGAAACATTATCGTAGTTTAAACTGCTGGCAAGAGAAATTGACCGCGCGATAATGCTTTTCATGTGGGTTGAGAAGTTTTCTATAAGTTTTTCCGGTTGCATACTCATTGATTTATACAGATTATTTATCAATTTAGACAGATTGTTTGTTGAGAATCAATTTTTTTCAGTTTAAATCCTTTTTTAATCTGTTTGAATTTATGATAATTTTTTGCCTTATTTTTGTAGATATTATATACTGGTTTTACTCCTAAGTAAAGTAAAATATATCAAAAAATATGGCTTCAAATACAATTTTTAAAAATTATGATATAAGGGGGGAGTACGGCAAGGAGCTTAATCCTCTTATTGCATATAAAATTGCCAAGGCTTATGTGATTTTTTCCAAGGCTAAGCGGGTAGTGGTTGGAGCTGATACGAGGCTTTCTTCGCCTGACTTAAAAGCGGCGGTTATAAGCGGATTAGTTGAAAGCGGGGTAGAAGTCGTTGATATTGGCCTTGTGGCGACTGATGTTGTGTATTTTGCGACTTGGCATGGTAAGTATGACGGCGGAATTATGATAACAGCTTCGCACATGCCAAAACAATTCAATGGTATGAAATTTTTGCGGTTAAATGATGAGGGTATGCTTGAACCGATCGGCAGAGGACTTGGTATGGATGAAATGGAGAAGATTGTTAATGAAATGAAAGATAGCGGAGTAGAGGCCGGTGGTTCCATTGATCATTATGATATATGGGGAGATTATGTGAAGTTTGTCCGTGATTTTGTTGATATTTCAAAAATTGGGCCTCTTAAGGTTGTGATGGATGCCGGGAATGGTATGGGCGGTTTAGTGGCTGAGAAATTATTTAAAGGTATGGATTTAGAAATTATTCCAATGTATTTTGAACCGGATGGCGCATACCCTAACCATGAACCGAATCCTTTTGTAGAGGAAAATAGAAAGGAAATAGTGGCCAAAGTGAAAAAGGTGGGGGCGGATTTAGGCATAGCTTGGGATGCTGATTGCGATCGTGTTTATTTTATAGATGAAAAAGGGGAATATATACATGGGGATCTTATTACCGCGCTTTTATCAATATATTTTTTAAAGAAAAAGGAAGGATCAGGAATTGTTTATGATCTGCGTTCGTCTTGGGCAGTTCATGATTGGATAAAAAAGATGAATGGCGTTCCCCACACAGAACGGGTGGGACACGCGTATATAAAAAGCGCAATGCGTAAGACTGATTCCATTTTTGGCGGAGAGGTCAGCGGCCATTATTATTTTGCCGACAACGCCTATATGGACAATGGTTTTATTCCGGAGATGATATTGATGGAGATGATATCAAAAGAAAAAAAGCCGCTTTCGGAAATAATTAAATCGCTTGGGGAATATTATATATATGGGGAAGTAAATTTTACTGTAGAAAATATTGATAAAGTTTTACAAAGACTTGAAGAAAAGTATAAAAATGGGAAGATTAATAAGATAGACGGATTGGCGGTAGAATTTGAGGATTGGCATTTTAATGTTCGCCCTTCGGCAAATGATCCAGTATTGCGCTTAAATTTGGAAGCAAAGAGTGATTTTCTTATGGGACAAAAATTTGATGAAATCAGTGAGTTCATTTACTCTTTTAAAAACTAATTTTATGTCAGAACGCAGACCAAGTCCGGAAAATTTAGGCGCGAAAATTATCCAATTTCCGGTTTCTGAAAAGGCGCCGGCGGCGCTTGATTCGGAAAAAAAGAAAGAAGTTTTGAGGGAAATTTTTGAAATTGATAAATTAGTCGCCGGAAAGGAAGAGGAATTGAATTGGTTAAATGACGCTATTAAAAGTACTGTTGTGGAAAAAAGGAATAAAGCGAAAGTGTCCGCCATAGAAGGAAATAAGAAGGAGCGTTTTTGGCGGAAAAATAAAAATAAAAAAATTGAAGAAGATATTCCGTCGGCGGAAAATCCAAATGACCCTGCTTATTTTAAGGAAGCGTTGGAGCAGACAATGGAGGAAATAGACGCGCTTCTTGAAGATCGGAATAAATTGATTATCCAACTTCCGCCCGAAGATCAAAAAGAATTAGAAACCGGTTTGCGCGACCTGCGCGATGTGAGGAAGGAAAAGGGTTATTATTTGGAAGATGAAAAAAAGCTGGGGAAAGATAATAAAAAAGAGAATGTCTACCCCAATTGGAAACATTATGAAAACGAGGAGGTTATTTTGCGTTTTAAAGGGATATTTGACAAATGGGGGTCTCACCCGGAAGGCGTGATAATCCAAAAAGGCGATGAACTTCTCTTGAATGGCAAGGAATTGTTGTATAAAGGAGCATTTGACGACTGGATACCTTGCCCGGAAGGCGTGATAATCCAAAAAGGCGATGAACTTCTCTTGAATGGCAAGGAATTGTTGTATAAAGGAAAATCCGACAGATGGGGGCTTCACCCGGAAGGCGTGATAATCCAAAAAGGCGATGAACTTCTCTTGAATGGCAAGGAATTGTTGTATAAAGGAGCATTTGACGGCTGGGGGTCTCACCCGGAAGGTGTGATAATCAGAAAGGGCGATGAATTTCTCTTGAATGGCAAAGAATTGTTGTATAAAGGAAAATTTGACGACTGGGGGTCTAATCGTTCGGAAGGCGTGATAATCCAAAAAGGCGCTGAACTTCTCTTGAATGGCAAGGAATTGTTGTATAAAGGAGGATTTAGCAGCTGGTCGTCTTACCCGGAAGGCGTGATAATCAGAAAGGGCGATGAATGGATTTTTTATAATCAAAGCAAACGGAAAAATGGCGTTGAGACATTCCCGCCCGAGTATATTGAAGCGCTGTCCGAAGTGTTTAAAGGCGAAAAACTTGATTTAACGGCAATGCCGAAAGAGGAAGAACTTACGGATGAGTATTTTGACAAGATGTATCCGGTTAAACAGCGCGCAGAAGACACAACGCGCGGTCTTACTTCTTACCGTCCAAACTGGTGGAATGAATCCTCAAATAAAGAAATAACAGGACCGGACAAAGAAACTTGGGGTCAAGCTTTTGAGCGCTCAATGAGAGCCGAAGCCGAACAATTCAAGGAAAGCGTTATTTTCACCGAATCAATCCAAAAACCAAAATACAAAGACGGAAAACAACAATACGGCACAATCGAAGGAACCGAGCCGGACAAAGACCCGCTGTTGCCCATTATCCAAAAAGTTTTTGGTAAAAAAGCCAATCGTTTTAATTTAACCTGGGATCAAATAACCAATGAATTACTGCCAAAAGTAAAAGAAAAAATTAAAGATGAATTTGCCGGCAGATGCGCAACTATTCCTGATTTTGAAGTGATTTTGACCCCGGCGATTGTCAGTAATTTACAAACAACGCTAAATCACCCGGAAAACTCGCAAACCAATACTAGTGAATGGACATCAACCATACTTCTTAAACAAGACGGAACAGACAGCGGCTACCGTTTGGTGGCTGGCTTCTCGGAGGATGGCGGTGCCGGTTTTGTCTACTACGTTCCTCGCGAGAACAGGTGGAACGGTAGGGGGTTCCGCCTCTCGGTCGTGTTTGGAAAATAACTGATGTTTGGCTGCTGATTTTTTTTAATTAGATACTTTTAGTCTAGTAACTTCTTAAAGTTTGCTTTGAGATTGCCACTGTCATTTTCGTCCCGACTGCCTGTCCCGATTTTATCCCGACGTAAAGTCGGGATCCCGTATCGTCAAACATCGGGACATCGGGATGAAGTTGGGATAAATTCCAACGGGAATCTAGATACTGGATTCCGGATCCTTGTCCGCCTTTGGCGGAACGTCCGGAATGACAACTGTATGCCTCCCTGCTGTACAGCGGGGCGTGACCGCCTCCGGAAGGGAACTGTCTTGGGCATGATGTTGCGCGGTGATTTATTTTAAGGGATGAAATCCTTTTTTAAGCAGATTTTCAATCGGTAAAAATAAAGGCTTCGGCAAATTATTCCAATCGTGCCATTCCCAACATTCGCATTTTTTCGGTTCCTTGACAATCGGTTCGCCGGATTCGCGATCGGCAATCATAAATATGGTGATATAATGCTTTTTTTCTTTTTCAAAAATATCGTTTGTTATATCGGCAAATCTTATATTTTTTATTTTCATGCCGGTTTCTTCAAAAGTTTCGCGTTGGGCGCATTCTTCCAAACTCTCATTAAACTCAAGATGTCCGCCGGGTAATGACCATGTTCCGTCACCGTGCGAATTTTTTCTTTTATGCATTAATACTTTACCGTTTTTGATTATTATCACTGCTACTCCGACTTTTGGCATTTTTTTCATAAATTATATCCGTGTTTAATATTTCCCCGGAACAATATGGTGTCTGATGCACCTGGCTTCGTAAATTTCTTTGCCTGATCCTTCAACGATAAAAATAGGATCGTTGTAATGCGCCGGTTTGTTATTTATAAGCCGTTGCGTTCTGGTCGCTTTTCGGTTACAGCGCGGATGAAAACAAGTTGCGAATAATTTTTCCACATGGTCGGCCATTGCCAGCAGATTTGACATCACGCCGAAAGGTTCTCCTCGGTAGTCAAGATCAAGCCCGGCCACAATCACATTGATATCGCTTTTTAATAATTTTTCAATCACCTCAACTATATTTTTTTGGAAAAATTGAGTTTCATCTATGGCGATCAAATCACAGCCGTCAATATTATCCAATATTTCATCCGCTTTTTTTACTGAAATACATCCGGCTTCAATTCCATTGAATCTGGTTTTCACTTTTTTTGTCCGCGTGTCTCTGGCCGGTTTGAAGAATAAATATTTGCTGCCTTCCAAATATTTTAATTTTTCCACCCGATGGATTAATTCAAAAGTTTTTCCGCTGAACATCGGTCCGCAGATGACTTCCAGTACGCCGGGATTTATGAGGTTGTTTTTAGTCATAGCCTAATTGTTCATTGATTTCGCCACCTCGGCCAGTGTCTCTATATCAAAATATTCCGATACCAGGCGCACAAAATGGCCGTTTTTGGCTGAGAAAAATACGCTTTTTATTTCTTCTCCGGATTCAAGTTTTTGGGTCGTGAAGTATCCGCTATCAAACTCCTTTAATTTCATATCATCGTCAATCATCTTTTTTTCTTCTTCGGAAAGGTCTTCCTGTCGTTCCTGAATGGCGATATATTTTACCGGGTCGGTTGGATCAATCAGTCGGTATTGGGAAGTTTTATAATTTCCGGCCATAAAAGATGTCAGTTCTTCTTTATTTAACGCTAAACCATCAGGGATGAAAGTCGGGTAATGAATATTGAAGCCGACACGCTCTTCTTCAAATGTCAGTTTTTTAACTTCTTGTTTTTGTTCGGTTTGTTTATTTTGCGCGTTGTTTTCTTGGCCGAGAAGGCTGTCGGTTTGCGTTTTTCCACAACCGGCGCCGATGAGTAAAAACAGGCCTGCCAGTATAATTATTTTTTTCATGGGTTTAATTATTAGATTATTTAGATTTCAGTTGTACCCAAATTGGGGACAACTGCTGATCAAGAAATTCTCTTTGTTTTACTTTTCCCCAATATTGTCTTGGTGCCGGGCTGTCAGTTAAGGCGGCAACTACATCTATAACTGAAAAATACCATTCTTTATTAAAGATAGTTTTTCTAATTGTTTTTCCTTTAAATATGGCGATATGATGATTTTGGTCTTTAGATTCAGTCATAATCTTTTCATTATAATACCACTTTTTATTTTAGCGGACAAGGCTTTACCATAATACATGATTCACACATCATGATTCAATTATTTATGTTTTATGTCGCGTGTCTCATGGATCATGTTAATTGGGGATAACTTGTTTGTCAGAAGCCGTCGGGGGGGGGTAGAATATAAGTGGTTTAATTTATTTATAAATTTAAAAATATGGAAAGAGAAAAAAATACACCGGAAGGGATTGGGGATGTGGAAACATCAAAAATAACAGATGAAGGAATGGAAACAGTAGTTATAGATACAAATGAGCAAGGTCTTAGGGATAGGCTTATGAAAGAATGTGGACTGGATTTTATTGGTGTTTTTTCAGAGAATGAAGGCCTGGCTGTGGCTAAAAAAGATGGGAAATATTTTTATATTAAAAGAAACACAACAAGTGAAGATATTGATTTTTTACAAAAATATGAAAAAGCGGAAGATTATTCCAACGGTCGGGCTTGGGTAAAAGATGGCAGAGGATTTTACCAAGTTGATCAAAGAGGCGTGTATGTTGATTACAATGAAAGGTATAGGTCAATGGGAAAATTTTTTGAAGATTTGGCTTGGGTTCAACCAGTGGGGGGTGATGGAAAGTATTTTATTGATAGAACAGGCCGAAGGATTATTGCAAACTATTATGATGATGTGGGAGATTTTTCCGAAGGGTTGGCCAGGGTAGAAATAGATGGGAAATGGTTTTTTATTAATAAAACAGGTCAAGCGATTGATTCAAAAGTGTATGATCAGGTGGATGATTTTCACAACGGTTTTGCTGAGGTAGTGAAAGGTGAAGAAACATTTTTTATTGATAAAACAGGTAAAAGGCTTGAATATAAATAAGCTTAAATTATTAAGAAATTTGTTGAATAGTTCTCCTCCCCTATTAGAGGAGGATTAAGGTGGGGTCTGATTTAAGAAAATGTTTGTTTTGATATTGACCCCCTCCAACTCCCCCTAGTAGTGGGAGAGATTGGGTGTGATTTATTAAGAGGCTAGCGAGGAGAGAATGGAAAAATTTATTTCTAAACATTTCCGCGTGGTTTTGTTGATTTATAATAATCAAGTGTCGCTACGAGAGTGAAAAATACAATGTTCGTATTTTCGTACTGTTCGCAATTTCGCACATAATTACATCTCTCTCAATTTCAGTATCCGATCTTCAACCGGCGGGTGAGTGGAAAATAATTTGGAAAAGTTTTTTTTCTTCAGCGGATTGGAAATAAACAAATGCGCGGTCGCGGAATTGGCGGTTTTCAATTCATCCGGGCTTTGGCTGATTTTTTCCAAAGCGCGCGCCAGCCCTTCCGGATAGCGGGTCAAAAGGGCGCCGGAGGCGTCGGCCATATATTCTCTTTTTCGGGAAATCGCCAGTTTGATTATCTCCGCCACTATCGGCGATAACAAAATAAAAATAATGCCGATTAAAATTATTATCCCGTTGCCCCCGCTTCTGTTGTCGGACCGGCCTCCGCCATGGAGCCTCATCCGGAAAAACAAATCGCCGATAAGCGCGATTACTCCGACTAAAACCACTACCACAGTCATCAGGCGGATATCATAATTTTTAATATGAGAAAGTTCGTGCGCGATTACCCCTTCCAGTTCTTCGTTTTCCAGCCTTTCTATTATGCCGGTGGTCAGCGCGATTGAAGCGTGTTCCGGATCGCGTCCGGTCGCGAAAGCGTTCAACGCCTTGGAGTTTATAATGTGCACTTTAGGCATCGGCAGGCCGGCGGTAATGCAAAGATTTTCCACCATTCTGTACGCGTACGGATTATCTTCTTTTTTTATTTCTTTGGCGCCGGTGGACCAAAGCGCTATTTTATCCGATTGATAAAAGCTTGTTAAAGACATTAAGACGGATAAAATCAACGCCAGAACCAAAATGCCGTAGCCCGCGTCCATATAGTAATCCAAAAACCAGCCGATGCCGGCGATGACGGCAATAAAAATACTTATAAGAAGATAGGTTTTTCTTTTGTTACTGTCTATTTCGGAGTACATATATTATTTAGCATGTAGCATTTAACAATTAGCAATCTATAATCTTTAATCTCTAATCTCTAATCTACAAACTAACTTTTACATTCTCTCTTTCTTTCGCGTCTTCAATTTCAAAGAAATCAAATTTTGCGAATTTCAGCATTTTCGCGAAAAAACTGTTTGGGAACATTTCAATTTTTATATTGAAGTCGCGGACTTGGCCGTTGTAAAATCGGCGCGATGCCTGGATTTTATTTTCCGTGTCGGACAGTTCATCCATCAATTGCGCCACATTTTGATTGGCTTTTAAATCCGGATAAGCCTCAACCGCGATTTGCAGTTTGCCGAGAGCATTTCCCAGCATTCCTTCCGCGCCTGCCAAAGCGGCCGTGTTGCCGGAGGCTTGTGCGTCAATCGCCTGTGAACGGTATTGAGTTATTTTTTCCAACAGTTCTTTCTCGTGAGTCATATAACCTTTAACGCTGGAAACAAGATTTGGTATTAAGTCGTGGCGGCGTTTTAATTGGACATCTATGTCGCTCCAACCCTCTTGAGTCCGATTTCTCAACCTGATTAATGAGTTATATAAAAAGACCACCCACAACGCCAGCACCGCTACGGCGCCCAATACTATATAAAGTATAGTCATATATTTTTAAATTAAAAATTAATTTGTTAGATTATTTAGGCAGTAGATTATTTATGTGTTAGATTAGTTAGATTATTTAGGCAATAGATTATTTAGTAATTGTTCTTTTCACGAATTTGCTTGCTTTAACAGACAAATATATAATTTCTATATACTCTAATTCCTAATCCCTATATAATCTAACTATTCTAAATATTCTATATAATCTAATTGCTAATTGCTAATTATTATGTTATTATAATACTACTTTACTCACCTTATAGTCAATGATTTATGCTTACAATAATCATATTTGTCTTAATTTTAAGCGTTTTGGTTGTCGCCCACGAGTTCGGGCATTTTATAACTGCGCGTAAGTCAGGGATGAGGGTTTACGAATTCGGTCTGGGGTTTCCTCCCAGAGCTTTTGGTTTTTATAAAGACACTCAAACAGGGAAGTGGATTTTTGTAAAAGGGAAAGGTAAGAGCAGTCTGAAGGAAACAGTCGGCGGTGAAGGAGCGCAAGAAGAGTTCCCTAATACTATATATAGTGTAAACTGGCTACCGTTGGGCGGGTTTGTAAAAATAAAAGGAGAAAACGGCGAAGCGCCGAATGACCCGGACAGTTTTGGAAGTCAAAAAGCCTGGAAAAGATTTATTGTGATAGTCGCCGGTGTGACAATGAATGTGCTTTTGGCCGGGGTTTTATTGTGCGTCGGATATATGATTGGCATTCCTGGAGATATTACGGGCGGGGTGGATGATAAAGCAATTGTGAAAAATGAAATGGTTTTGGTTCAGCAAGTTTCCGAAGGTTCGCCGGCCAAAGAAGCCGGAGTTAAGTTTGGCGATCAAGTTTTGTCAATCAACGGCGAGTCAATTTTAAGCGCTGAACAATTTTTAAATTATGTCAGAACAAATCCGGAATTGGAAATGAAATTGGTTGTGAAGCGAGAAAATGAACAAAAAGAATTTATGATGAGTCCGGTTTTACTGGAACATGAAGAAGATGGTATACCGCGTCTTGGCTTAATGATGTCTGACGCGGCCATAGTCAGTTATCCGTGGTATATCGCGCTTTACAAAGGGTTTTTGTCGGCCATTTATGGTTTTATAGCGGTTTACGGTATGTTTATTATTGTGATAAAAAATTTGATAATGGGACAGGGTTTGATTTATGAAGTATCCGGACCGGTGGGGATCGCGTCTATGGTGGGAGACAGCGCCAGAATGGGAATCAATTATTTGATAAGCACGGCTGCGATGTTGTCCATCACTCTCGCGGTAATTAATATCGTGCCGTTTCCGGCTCTTGATGGCGGGCGGGCAGTGTTTATAATAGTGGAGAAAATAATTAGAAGACCGGTGCCGATTAAATATGAACAGCTGGCGCACACGGCCGGTTTTGTTCTGTTGATGGTTTTGGTGGTGGTGGTGACGGTAAAAGATGTATTGAATATTTTTAAGTAGATTGTTTTTGCGTTTTTGCTGTGTTAAAATTATTTATAATATGGAGTTAGTTTTTTATGGAAGATGTAATTTCACAAATAAAGGAAAAATTTAAGAGTCAGCTTTTTGGCGCGCAAAATCTGAAGGAGTTGGAAGTGGTGGAGCAGATATATTTTTCTCGCAAGTCGGGCAAAATTACCGAACTTATGCAGGGTTTGAAAGATGTTCCGGATGAACAGAAAAAAGCCAAAGGCCAGTTGATAAATGAATTGAAAGACGAAATGCTTCAGCAATTTGAGATGAAAAGAAGCGATTTGAAAAAGAAAGAATATAAAGAAACAGTAGAAGCGGAAAGAATTGACGTGACTCAACCCAATTTGCCGGCGCATAAATCAGGGCATTTGCATCCGATTACAATCGTCCAGAATCAACTGGAAGATTTATTTACCTCAATGGGATTTCAAATAGAGGACGGTCCGGAATTGGAAAGTGAATATTATAATTTTACCGCTTTGAATATCCCCGAATCTCATCCGGCGCGCGATATGCAGGATACTTTTTATATCAAAAACCACCCGGGCTGGGTAATGCGAACACATACTTCATCAATGCAAGTGCGGACAATGCAGGACAATAAACCGCCGATGAAAGTTATAATGCCGGGGCGATGCTACCGCAACGAAGCGACTGATGCCAGACATGAACATACTTTTTTTCAGCTGGAAGGCTTTGTTATAGATGAAAAAATTTCTCTTGCCAATATGAAAGGGATTTTGGAATTGGTGGCGAAGAATTTATATGGGCCGGATACGCGCGTCAGGCTTCGTCCGAAGTTTTATCCGTTTGTGGAGCCGGGCGTGAACGGCGAGGTAGCTTGTTTTTTGTGTAAAAGTAAAGGTTGCCGAGTTTGTAAACATACCGGCTGGTTGGAAATTTTTGGCGCCGGGATGATTCATCCGAATGTGCTTGAGGCGGGCGCAATTGACAGTAAAAAATATCAAGGTTTTGCGTTCGGTTTTGGTTTGGACAGATTGGTGATGCTTAAATACGGCGTGGAAGATATCAGACATTTTCAAGGAGGAGACATTAGATTTTTGACCCAGTTCTAGTGTTATAATTGTTTAATCGCTTTGCTTGTTCTAATTGTTTATATATTATGGAATTTGGATATGAGAAATTGGAAGTAACGAAATTATCAAAGGATATTATTAAAAAAGTTTATATATTAACTAAAAATTTTCCCAGAGATGAAATATACGGATTGACAAGCCAAACACGAAGAGCCTCCGTATCGATCTTATTGAATATAGCAGAAGGCGGCAACAAGAAGAGTAAGAAAGATTATAACCGTTTTGTCAGAATTTCCATTGGTTCGTTGGTGGAGGTGGATTGCGCCATAAAAATGGCAATTGAATTAAATTATTTAGGACAGGATCAATACAATGAAATTGAGCCAATAATAAAAGAATTATATTTTAAACTGATAGGATTATCTAAATATTTATCAAAATAGTCAATTTAATCATAACAATTAGAACAGTTTAAGCAATTAGAACATTTAGAACCCATATGTTAATAAGCAAAAATTGGTTGCAAGATTTTATTGAATTGCCAAAAGGTTTGACCGCGGAAGAAATCGGCCATGATTTGACAATGAAAACGGTTGAGGTGGAGAAAGTAAAAAAGTTATCC
>MFQY01000005.1:0-4684 GCA_001783185.1 Candidatus Magasanikbacteria bacterium RIFOXYC2_FULL_40_16
GCTTTGCTTCACTACGGGGCGGGACTGGAGTTAGCAAAGTTATATAGGGTTTAATAAAGTTTTTAGTGTTATGTCTGACACCCAATTAATTAAAGATAAACTAGACATCGTTGATTTTATCAACGAATATGTCCAGCTGAAGCCGGCGGGAGTTAACCATAAA
Organism: Candidatus Magasanikbacteria bacterium RIFOXYC2_FULL_40_16; assembly: GCA_001783185.1. GTDB lineage: Bacteria > Patescibacteriota > Patescibacteriia > Magasanikbacterales > UBA922 > XYB1-40-15. The sequence continues at coordinate 164 of MFQY01000005.1, forward strand.
GGCTGTTGCCCGTTTCATCACGAGAAAACGCCTTCTTTTATGGTAAACCGCGAACGCCAGAGCTGGCATTGTTTTGGTTGCTTTCCAAAGGGTAGTTTGGTACAAACGGATAAAGGTTTGAAAGAAATAAATAAAATAGAAGTAGGCGAGAGGGTAATGACGCATAGAGGCAGATTACGTAAAGTCAGCCGTATATTGGGACGAGATTATAATGGAAGCATGGTTGAACTGTATACACGTAAATCAAGTCATCCTGTCAGATTAACTTCGGATCATAAGGTCTATGTTATTCGCACAAAGAATTGCAAGCAGAAAGGAAGAAAGACGCGTTTATGTCAGAAGAGGTGCAAGCAAAATTGTCCGGATAAATTTTTTAAAGATTATACTATTGAATTGGTTCGCACAGAAACTTTAAAACGAGATGACTATTTGTTGTATCCAGTTAATCAGGAAATTAAAGATATTGGCGAATTAAGACCTACTGATTATTTGAATCGCAGAGAGTATAAGTATGGCCCTAAAATAGGAGAATTGCCTGATAATATAAAAATAAACAGTAATTTTTTAAAGATTATTGGCTATTGGATAGCGGAGGGAAGCAGTCATCGCGCTTATATAAGGTTTAGTCTTGGCGGGCATGAAAATAATTTTGCGAATGATATAATTAAACTGACCAAAAAGGTTTTTGGCATTGAGTCAAAACAGCATAAACGAAAGAGTAAAAAAAGTGGATTAGAAATTACATGTTGCAATTCAAATCTGTCTAATATTTTTGAAAATTTATGTGGAAAGGGCGCGGCCAATAAGCATATACCTTATAATTGGGAATGTTTGCCTCTTGAAAAACAGCGCATATTACTTGAAGCGATATTTCGAGGAGATGGAACTACAAGCAAAAAAGGAATAAAATCTAGAGCCGGATACCGCAGTATTACCACGATCTCTCCAATTTTAGCGTTTCAGTTAAAAAATATTTTATTACGTTTAGGAATCATGCCAAGTTGTAATCATACTGAACCAAAAATTGACAAAAATGGAGTGCGACATAGAAAATCATATACTATCTTTTGGTATGAGAGAGTATATTCAAATTATACTGATTGGTGTGAAGAGAATGGCACTGTTTACGCGGTATATCCTATAAAGAAAATTAAAAAATATAATTTTAAGGGCAAAGTGTATAATCTAACTGTTTTTCAAGATCATTCCTATGTCACTCAAAATTTTGCGGTAGGAAATTGCAGTAAAGGTGGAGATATTTTTAGTTTCTTGCAAGAAATAGAGGGGATGGAATTTGTGGAAGCGTTGAAGTTTTTGGCGGATAGAGCGGGAGTGCCGTTGGAGTTTCGCGCCGGCGAAGTTAATAGTAGTCAAAAAAACCGAATAAAAGAAATAAACAAAGAAGCGGCCAGATTTTTTCATAATTTTCTTCTTAAAATGCCGGCTTCCAAACCGGCGATGAAGTATTTGGAAGAACGCGGACTGACTCAAGACACAATAGAGAACTGGCAGATTGGTTTTGTGCCGGATCAATGGGACCTTTTGACCGGTTATTTGTTGAAAAAAGGTTATAGTGTTGATGATTTGGTCGATTCCGGTCTTACCATCAAAAGGGAAGGCTCGGATTCCAAAAGCCAGCGCGGTTTTTATGATCGGTTTCGCGGACGGATTATGTTTCCGATTTGGGATGTCCATGACACGGTAATCGGTTTTACCGGACGCGTATTGGTGGAAACGGAAAAGTCCGGTGGCAAATATGTGAATACTCCACAGACGGTTGTTTATGACAAATCTCGCGTGGTTTTCGGTTTGAATAAAGCCAAACAAGAAATCAAAAGCAAGGATTTAATCGTGATGGTGGAAGGGCAGATGGATGTAATCGCTTGCCATCAGGCGGATATGAAAAATGTGGTCGCGACCAGCGGGACTGCGATGACGGAACAACAGGTAAAACTTTTAAAAAGATATTCAAATAAAATGAATATCGCGTTTGACGCTGATAATGCCGGACAAGCCGCTGCCAAGCGAGGCATAGATTTGGCGCTGGAAGAGGGGATGGATGTGAAGGTTATAAAAATATCGGAAGGCAATGGAAAAGACCCTGATGAGTGCATAAAGAAGAATAAGCAAATTTGGTTTGACGCGGTGACCAATGCGCAAGGAATTATGGATTGGTATTTTAATAAAGCGTTGAATAATAAAAATCTGTCCGACCCGAAACAAAAACAATTCGTGGCCGATGAACTGTTGAAAGAAATTATGCGGATTCCGTTTGCGGTGGAGCAGGATCATTGGTTGCGCGAGTTGGGGTCTAAAATTAATGTTGATGTTGCCGTCCTTCGCGAGAATATGAAACAAATTAAAGAGAGTCTAAAGAAAAGATTGGATCAGAAAGATGCGGGAGAAATAAAAATGGAAACAAAATTGCCCGAGAACACCAAGTTGGATATTTTACTGGAAAGGTTTTTTATGTTGATATTGAAGCTTCCGGAAAATTATAAAAAGGACGATGGCGCGTTGAACAGCGCGATATTATCCACACCGAAGTATGTCGGCCTTTACGAAAGCTGGAATAGACTGTATAATGAAAGCAGTTCAATCGATATTAATCAATTACGTGATTCTATCGCGGATAACAATTCAAAAGAAGTTTTGGATCTCCTTTTAATGAAAGGGGATTTGGAGTTTACAAGTTTTTCTCTTGACGAAGTTAAAAATGAGATGAAGCAATTATTGCAACAAATAGAAGAAACTTGGACAAAGAAAAGAAGAAGTGAAATTATTATGCAGTTGAACGAGGCGGAAAAAAATAAGGACAGAGAATTATCAGATAAATTATTACTGGAATTACAAAAATTAAATAATTAATTACTAATACATGCCTCGTAAAAAGGCGGGCGGCTCCGGAAAAAAGAGCTCTGCCGGGACAAAAAATAAGTTGAGGAAAACAAAAACAGCCCAGAAGGCTGTTAATAAGAAAAAAGCGGTTTCTGAAAAGAAAACCGCGAACAAAAAAAATGCGGCCCATAAGCGCGCCGTCAAAGCCCCAAAGTCATCAATAGGGGCGAAGCGCTTTCCGTTTAAGGGAAAAAATAAGAAGAAAAGAGGGGTGCCGGCAAAGGCAGTCGATTTTCAGATTGTGGAGCCGGGCGCTCCGGAACTTTGGAATTTAATTAAAAAGGGTAGAGGCAGAGGATTCTTGACCGAGAGCGAGATTTTGAAATCTTTTCCTAATTTGGAACATCATATTCCACTTTTTGAATCTTTTTTGGAAATAATGGATAAAAATGGCGTATCCATGATAGAGATGAGCGGGAGCATGCTGGGGATGGGCGTCAATAATAAAGAGATGTTGTCGTCTTTTCAAGGCGAACAGCCTGATATGAAGGGCAGTTTTGATTTGGGTACCATTTCGCAAGATTCAATTCAGATGTATTTGCGCGAGATCGGCAAGATTCCGTTGTTAAACGCGGATGAAGAAGTTTCGTTGGCAAAACGCAAGGAAAGAGGCGATAAAGAAGCGGAAAGAAAAATGATAGAGGCGAATTTGCGCTTAGTTGTTTCTATTGCCAAAAAATTCGTCGGCAAACAGTTGGGGTTGTTGGATTTGATTCAAGAAGGGAATATCGGTTTATTCCGCGCCGTTAAAAAATTTGATTACAGAAGAGGTTATAAGTTTTCCACTTACGCGACTTGGTGGATAAGGCAGGCGATAACCCGCGCTTTAGCCGACCAGAGCAGAACTATTCGTATTCCGGTTCATATGGTGGAGACGATCAACCGTTTCAAACAAATTCAAAGACGGTTGTTGCAGGATTTGGGACGCGATCCTTTGCCGGAAGAATTGGCCGCGGAAATGGGAGAAGAATTACCGAAGATAAAACAGATAATAAAAATATCGCAGGATACAATATCATTGGAAACATCGGTTGGCGACGACGATGATGATTCGCACTTGTCGGACTTTATTGAAGATATTAAAAATCCCAGTCCATCCCATGTGGCCGGAGTTCAGTTGTTGCGCGATTATATTAAAGAGGCAATTAAAGATTTGTCTCCGCGCGAACAAAAGATTTTAGAGATGCGTTTTGGTTTGGGCGATGGGGTTACACATACTTTGGAAGAAGTGGGTAAGGAATTTGATGTGACGCGCGAACGTATCCGCCAGATTGAAGCCAAGTCTTTGGAGAAAATTCAATCAATGGATATTATCGGGAAGTTGAGAGACTATTAAATAGTTCATAGTGAATAGTTCAGAGCCAATAGATTAAGTCCCGATGGCAAAGCCATCGAGGATCCTCGATTTTGCGTCGCGCAAAATCGGGACAGAGTAAGCATTTAATTCAGTCCCGACTTAGTCGGGACTGAATTGTTTTTGTAAAAAAAGAGGCCCTGGACGCGATGTGCATCCAGGGCCGAGCCGGTGATGTCCGACGACTACTTGTCGTCCTTCTTGGGTGGGGGTGGTGGGGGTTCCACCTTGGGGGGCTGCTTGGTGCCACCGTGCTTGCATCCGCCGCA
>MFQY01000005.1:4705-11050 GCA_001783185.1 Candidatus Magasanikbacteria bacterium RIFOXYC2_FULL_40_16
GCAACCGCCTTTTCCTCCGCTCATGACGTTCATAAGTTTTCCTTTCCCATGTTGTTTGAGAACACATCGACCCAGTCTTATCACAATAACACCGGATCATATTTTTGTCAAAAACAGAAAGGCTCGGATAACGCAAAGGTTATCCGAGCCTGGATTGATTACCAGTTTTTTGCGCACTGGCCACTGTCGTCCACCTCGCTGTCGCCCTGTTTGGACAAGAAAAACCAATAACTGAAATTGTCAGGCACCAGCCAATTAAGGCCGTATTTTTTTCCTTTTCGGCAGTTTTTTTTCTTGTTTTTGTTAACAGGATTTAAACTGGGCATTTTTCCTCCCTTGTTTTGTTGATGATAATCAGATTAATTTTACGGCCAGCATTACCCAGTATATTAGACCGAGCAAAGCCAATACTAAAAAAGAAGTCAAAATGATTTCTTCCCAATATTCGGCCGGTTGCCGTCGAAATGTTTTTTTGGGCGGAAACGGTTTAGCCTTTTTATTCATTTTACCCCTCCGGCGTTCAGTTTGATAACCATCAACAAAGGTTTAATTTATGGTAGCATGGATTGTTTATAAGTCAACCCCGTTACCATTCTGAAAATGTTTATGAATTCACCAACACATGAAGACGAAGTCGCCTCACGGCTTTATTTTTGTTTAATTTTCAATCTTTGCCAGAAAGGTGACAGGGTCAAATCGTCCGGCAACGGTTTTCCAGTCAGTCGCTTTCATAAAGGCTTCAATATAATCGGCGCGTTTCATTCCATAATCCAAAATAAACGCGTGTTCAAACACATCCATAACCAACAACGGGACAGCGCCGGCCAAATGTCCGGCATCGTGTTCATTTATCCATATATTAAATAATCTCTCGTCGCGTTTGTCGTAAGCCAATATCGCCCAGCCGATTCCGCGAAGCGCGCCGGTGGCAATAAAATCTTTGCGCCAATTTTCAAATGAGCCGAAGTCTTTATTTATTTTTTCTATTAAGTTTGCTTGCTCCGAGGCGACAGAGTCGCTTTTCGGAGATAGGTTTTCAAAATATAATTCATGCAAACGCATGCCATTAAATTCCCAGCCGAAACGGCGTTTAAGTTCGGCGTATTCGCCCGGGCCGGCTTTTTCCGTCAGTTCTTTTAGTCTGTCGGCGAGCATATTGGTATTTTTTACATAGCCCTGATAAAGGCCAAAATGGGTGTTTAGCAAATTGTCGCTGAACCCCGGAGCGCCCAATAAGTGGTTGAAGTTAGTTTCTTTATACATACTTATTTAGATTATAGATTAAAGATTTAAGATTAAAGTTTTAGTGGTGATTATTTTTTATGATTTTTTAAAAGAGATTTTTCCAAACCATAGAGCATCTTGGCGCATTCTTCATACTCATTCAAAAAATAATCTAATTTATTTTTTGTGATATATTTTTTATGATAAGCCATTTTCAGATGATGTCTTGTTTCCCTCATTTCTCCTTGGGCTCTGCAAATACTTTCTAAATATATATTAGTATGTTTATTGCTGAATCCCTCAGCTAAATTGGCCGGAGGCGAATTAGATGACCGTCTAAGTTGTGACCCTAACTCAAACATCTCAAATTTTGGGAAATTTAATGTTAGGTCATTTACTTCTAAAGCGAGTTTAAACAATTTTTGATAAACTTTTAGATCTTCAACCAACATCTTATTTTTATCTTAAATCTTTCAATTTTAATCTATAGTATGATATACTAAAAAAAATACAAGGTCAAACCAATTAAAAACTTTAACCTAAAATCTTTAATCTATAATCTTTCATATGTACGACATCATAACAATAGGGGATGTGACTACGGATATTCTTTTGGATATGGATGAAAAAAGCAATCTTTGTCGGGTGGATAAAAAAACACAGGAATTGAAGCTTAAGTTTACCGGTAAAATTCCGGTTGCCGGCATACACCGCGTCATTGGCGGGGGCAACGCTTCCAATCATGCCATCGGCGCGTCAAGATTGGGCTTAAAAACGGCCATATATACCATAGGCGGGCGCGACGACGCCGGCGACGCGTTCCGCCACAAGATAAAACGGGAAGGGGTTTCCGACAAATATGTTTATCATGATACAAATAATGGAACTAATTTGTCCACAATTATAAATTACAACGAGGAGAGGACGGTTTTGAGCTACCATGCCAAGCGGACTTATCAAATGCCAAAATTTGATAAAACCAAATGGATATATTTTTCCTCAATTCACGGCAATCAGGAAGAGTTTAATGAGCAATTGTTTGATTATGTAAAAAATAATTCAGTTAAGCTGGCTTTCAATCCGGGGAGCCGGCAGTTGGAATTGGGCGCGGATGCTTTAAAAAAGATATTCGCGGTCAGCGAAATTGTTTTTGTGAACAGACAGGAAGTGGAAGCGTTAGTCGGTAAGGCTTCAAATATAAAAAAATTGGCAAATAATTTTTTTAAACTGGGAATGAAGATGGCGGTTATAACAGAAGGTAAAAAAGGGTCATATTGTTATAATGGCAAGAATTTTTATAAAATCGGCATAATTAAAACCAAAGCGGTGGAGAGCACCGGTTGCGGGGACGCTTATGCCAGTGGATTCCTTTCCGCTTTTATCAGCAAGAAAACCGTCGCGGAATCAATGAGGTGGGGAGCGGTGAACGCTGCCAGCGTTTTGTCAAAAATAGGCTCGCAGGCCGGACTTTTGACTAGACAAAAGATGGGTAGTATTTTGGAAGCGAATGACTTTTTCCAAGCTAGAGTTTCCTAATGAGATATCCACTTGCTGTCAGTCGGTATAGCTGATATAATTTCTTAACCTATAAAATCAAACCCTAATAGGGATATATTATTTATTAATTTAATTCAATTCATGTATGGAAAATAATTCTATGAATACCTCGCAGATAAAAACATTTGTTTTGGGGATTGTAGCCGGCGTTTTAGTCTTGTGCACAATCGGCTTTTTTATAATGCTGGGTATATTCTTAAATGGAGGATGTATTGATACGGCTAAAGCCGATACTAATTTAGCGCTTGAGGATGCTGCCGATCAGCCAACGGGCGCTGATGCTGAACAGCCGGTAGTCGCTCCGACAGTTGACGAGGCAAATGATCATATATTAGGAGGAAAAGACGCAAAAGTGACTCTTATGGTGTATTCTGATTTTGAGTGTCCATATTGCGGAAAATTCGCGCCCACAGTTCAACAGGCGGTTGATGAATATGGCGACGATATCCGTGTGATTTTCAGACATTTCCCGTTGTCTTTCCATCCAAACGCGCAACCGGCGGCTGAAGCATCCGAATGCGCGAGTGAACAGGGCAAATTTTGGGAGTTTCATGATAAGTTGTTTGAGAATCAGGATAGCTTGAGCGCGGATTTATACGAAACTCTTGCCGGAGAACTTGGCTTGAATTTGAACAAATTTAATGATTGTGTGGACACTAACAAGTACGCGGCTAAAGTCCAGCAACAGTTTTCAAGCGGTTCAGCAGCCGGAGTAGGAGGCACCCCGCATACATTTGTTATCGGCGCTGACGGCAGCGCGACTACTGTAAACGGCGCGCAACCATACGCCAATTTGAAATCAGCGATTGAGTCAATGATGCAGTAATACACCCGACCACTTAATCACCTAAACACCTAACCACTTGACTACTTGATGAATTGACTATAAACCCCTCTGTTGAGGGGTTTTTAAATGTTATAAAAATAGCAAAACAATAAAGTTTGTGATATAATCATAGTGATAAAGTGATAAGGTGATAAAGTGAATATGACCGCCCCCCAGCTTAAACAATTGAATAAAGGCAAGGAGATAGAACAGGATATCTGTCTTTTTGGGCAGACTAATTTTAGAAATCAATTGATAAGATTTGGCATTAAGACTGATGACAGACGCCGCCATATGTATATTATCGGGAAAACCGGTATGGGCAAAACCACGATGATGGAAAATATGGTTTTGCATGATATTTATAAAGGCCATGGCGTTGGCATTGTTGACCCGCATGGTGATTTCGCGGAAAAGATAATCAATTATATCCCGTCCCGCCGTATAAATGACGTGATATATTTTAATCCGGCGGATACGGACAATCCGATTGGTTTTAATATTTTGGAAGTTAAAGACGAGAAACAAAAACATTTGGTCGCCGCCGGCCTGATGGCGATATTTAAAAAGATTTGGCCGGACGCGTGGAGTTCCAGAATGGAATATATTTTAAATAATACTTTGCTGGCGTTGCTGGATTATCAAGGTTCAACCCTTTTGGGCATCAATAGATTGTTGGCGGACAAAAAATACCGCAAGAGAGTAGTCGCGCAGTTAACCGATCCGGTGGTAAAAGCTTTTTGGCAAACTGAATTTGCCAATTATTCCGACAGATATATGACTGAAGCGGTCGCGCCGATTCAAAATAAAATCGGTCAATTTTTATCCGCGAGCGTTATCCGCAATATGGTGGCGCAAGTTAAATCCACCATCAATATCAGGCAAATAATGGACACGCAAAAAATATTCATAATGAACTTGTCAAAAGGCAGAATTGGAGAAGATAACAGCCGGTTATTGGGCGGTATGCTTATAACCAAATTGCAGTTGGCGGCGATGGAAAGAGTTGATATTGCGGAAGAAGACAGAAAAGATTTCTTTTTGTATATTGATGAGTTTCAGAATTTTGCCAATCCGAGTTTTACCAATATTTTGTCAGAAGCCCGCAAATACCGTTTGAGTTTGATTTTGGCGCACCAGTATGTAAAACAAATTGATGAGCTGGTGGCGGACGCGGTATTTGGCAATGTTGGCACAATGGTTACTTTTCGCGTTGGTGGCCCTGATTCCATAGAATTGGTAAAGGAATTCACGCCTACTTTTACGGAAGAAGATATTGTCAACTTGCCGAAGTTTCAGGTTTTTTTGAAATTGATGATTGATGGGGTGGCGTCGCGTCCTTTCAGCGCCTTGACTATGCCTCCGATCGGTTCGCCGACCGGCAGTAAAGAAAAAGTAATTAAAGTTTCGCGCGAGAGATATTCTCAGCAGAAGGAAGAAATAGAGGACAAGATTACCCGTTGGAGCGGTTTGGATATCAGCGACCAAGATGATGAAGATAAGGGTGAAAAAAAGAAAGATGAAAAGAAAAATTATGGCGGGAAGCCAGATATGAAGCCAAGAGATGGAGGCGGGTTTGAGAAGAAAATGCCGGAGCCAAGGAAGGAAGAGAGCCGGCCAGCGTCGGTGGCTGTTCAAAACATCAGTCCGAAAGTGGCGCCGATTATTTTGTCGCAATTGAAGCCGAATAATAACGCGCCGACCAATTTAGTTGAATTTGAATCGCAGAGTAAAAAAAAGAGAAAGAGAAAAAAGAAGAAAAAGTTTAATGATTTTAATAGCCAGGTGCCTTCCGGCGGAATGAATAATGTTTTTCCGTCCGCGCCGGCGCCGGTAGCAAGGCCGGAGGAAAGAAAGTTTGTTGAACCGCCAGTGGTTAAACCGGTTGAAGAAAAAACCGACAACGCCAACAACAGCCAGCCGAATGTTTTGGAAGAAGATGAAGTGGTTAAGTTTTAATTATTTTACCAATAATTATCCTTTTCGCTCATTCTCACCTGCGGGTTGCGAGGTGTTTGCCTATTGTGGCAAACAAATCCGCTCAAAGGATAATTATTGGTAAAATAAGAAACTTACTATGAGTTCTTTGTTTAAAATATATGCAATTAGCAGGCGCTGAAATATTCAAAAAAATAAGAAGATATCAGCCCGCCAGCCGGAAAGGGGACAACGGGGTGGTTTTAGTGATTGCCGGTTCAAACAAATATCACGGCGCTTTGCTTTTGTCGGTGGAGGCGCTATCCAGAATTGCGGATATGGTTTTTGTTCATTCAGTGGCCGGAAATCTTAAAATTATAAAAAAATTAAAAAGTGAAATCGCGACTTTTATTTCCGTAAAAGATTCGGAATTGGAAGAAACGATAAAAAGGGCGGATGTGGTTTTAATGGGGCCGGGTTTGGAAGAATCAAAAAAGAATTCCGATTTGTTGAAAAAGATTTTGACCGGTTATAAAAATAAAAAAGTTGTGTTGGATGCCACCTCTTTGTGGCAATTGAATCCGGAGTGGCTGAATGAGAATTGTATTGTGACTCCGCACAAAAAAGAATTTGAAAAAGTGTTCGGCGCCAAGCCGATTCCGCAGAATGTTTTGAAAATGGCATCTAAATACCATTGCGTGGTATTATTGAAAGGGCAGAGCGACTATATATCCGACGGTGAAGAAATTTATGAAAATAAGACAGGGAACGAGGGAATGACTAAAGGGGGAACCGGAGACGCGCTGGCGGGAATTGTGGCG
>MFQY01000005.1:11061-24620 GCA_001783185.1 Candidatus Magasanikbacteria bacterium RIFOXYC2_FULL_40_16
GGTTTTTATTCCGGCAATGACGCGTTGACCGCCGCGTTGGCCGGCGCTTATTTGAACGGCCGAGCAGGGGACAATTTATATAAAAGAAAAAATACTTTTTACAGCGCCGAGGATTTGGTGGAAGAACTGGGCAATACTTTCGCGGAATTAATTGTATAATTATTAATTTAATCATATGAATTACAAAAGAGCGTTGGTCACCGGAGTAATGTTATGGATGATTATTTTTGTGACGGTGTCGGTTTTGATGTTTTTGCCGTTTTTGTTGGATAAGACATTAATTCAGTTTGCTATTTTCTGGGTATTGTTGATTCCGGCGGTTTTATTGTTGAATAAGTGGTATTTTCGGGCTGATCCACCGAGTCTGAAAAAAGGTCTGATGTTGGGAGTGATATTGCTGGCGGTTTTAATTGCGTTGGACGCGGTAATAACCGTGCCGTTGTTTGTTAAATCATATTCCGTATTTTTTGGCGATTGGATGATGTATGTGGAATACGCGGAAATATTATTGTTGAGTATTTACGCTGGATTTGAATACGACCGGACATATACTAAATTGGAGAAAAAATAAGAATAAATCCAGCACCACCCCGTTGTACAACGGGGTGGTGCTGGATAAAAAATATGGCGCCTCCCTGACACTAAGTCAGGGGGCGCCATGGTGTTGCTCTGTCCTACTTGGGCATGTACGAGATGTACTGCCCCTTGCTCCCATCCGGGAGAATGAAGGTTTCCACCTCTCCGCCCGGGACGATAGTCACCGGCCTCTTTGGACGGTTGTTTGACCGGTCCATGAGGTCGTTCATTATCGCCGTCATGGCGACGATTTCCGTGTTCCTCTTGTTCTCTTTTTCAGTCGTCATAGCCCCCCTTGGGCGTTTGAGGTCTTTAACCTTGCTGAATGCAAGGTCTTGAACAACACGGGGCATATTATAGTACAAAAAACACACTAAGTCAATAGTGTGGATAAATGTTTAAAAAAGTTGTGGCGTCCCCTCGCTGTAGAAGCGAGGGGACAGCCGGTGAGTTGTTAGTCTTGAGACCTGGAGGCCTCCCTTTCCAGACAGGACAGAATCCCCTCCGGACGGGCGGTGTCGAGAGTCGTCTCGTCCTCGTCCATGCCGTCCATGGCCAGCTCGAAACTTCCTTCGAGGATTCGCCTTGGCCTGCGGGTGTCGAGGTACAATTGGTCCCGATGAGTTTCTTTTTTCGTCTTACCAGACATTCTTTTTCCCCCTCCAGGGATAAAGTTTGTTGGCCCCGCCGCATGCGGAACCTTGAACAACTCGAGGGAAAGTATAGCATAAAAATGAGCTTTTGTCAAGGTCTTGACCCCGTCACCTTTCTGAAAACATATCTCGTTTAACAAAGCGTAAAGACGAAGTCGCCTTGCGGCTTTGACTTTTTTTTGCCCATTATTATTGCCAGAATGGTGATGGGGTTGACAGAAAACATAAGATAGTGTATACTAATCACAATTCGCAACGTCAAACTAGTCTGTCAAAAACAGATCAAGGGATCTGTTGCGGTAAACCCTAAACCATAAAGGTATAGGGAGTAAAGGTCGGTTTAATTCCAGCCAAAGGCTGGTCCGCCCCAGGCGGAAAAAATAATAATAAATTAGTATGGATAATGACAGACAGATGTTTGATGTTGATTTAAACTGTGCTGAATGCAACACAGCTATAACTCAACTTCCATTTGAACCATCAGGCGACAAGCCTGTGTATTGCACCAACTGTTTACGCGCCAGACGCCAACAGAGAGATTCAAGAGGCGGCGGTAATAGGTTCCAAAGCAATAACCGCGGTCCAAGGCAAATGTTTGAGGTTAATGAAAAGTGTGCTGAATGTGGCGCTGCCATCACTCAGCTTCCTTTCCAGCCATCAGGCGACAAACCTCTATATTGCTTTGACTGTGTAAAAGCTAGACGTGGTTAAAAACATCAATAAAAAAGCCTCCCGCAAGGGAGGCTTTTTTATTGATGTTTTACTTTACTGTCATTACGAGTCCCGACTAAGTCGGGACGTAGTAATCCCGACGCTGTCTATTGTTCCATTCCATCCGGTTATGATGTGGTCATCCTGTACAGGGGGTTGACAAATATTTTTTTTCTGATAGAGTGTATTATAGTTTAATCGGAAAGCGTATAATCCAACAAACAAACGGGAGGGTGAAAAATGTGTAAGCATGAGTATTCAACCGATGTTGGCGACTATTTGGTAATTATGATAGTCGGAAGAATCGGGATCTATATCGCGGAAATCACTCGGTCAAAACCGATGGAGATGAAGGTTCTGGAAACAGGAGTGTTTTCTTGCCTGAAGCAAGGGGATTTCATCATCTTGGAGAATTATAGTGAACTATATCAAAAAGACTATCGTGGAAACACGAATGTATTCTTGAAGGCGGAAACCGCGGTCGGACGCAAGTTTGTCTCCGGGCTCAAGAGTCTGGGCGTTTCCGATGACAGGTTTCATTATATACTGCCGTCAGATTAGAAGACGGAACAACCGATTATTCGGCGGCGAAATTTTCGCCGCCGTTTTTTGACAAAATGCCAAAAAATCAGTAGAATGTTCCCTAAGGAGGAAAAAAGAACAATGCTTAGAAAAAAAGCGCAATGTTTGATTCGTATGAAGAACAAAGTGATTGCTTTGTTCGCGGAAAACTCGCCGGCGGCTCACGATATCGGCCACATCAGCCGAGTGGTGAAATGGACGCGCATAATCGCGCGCAGTGAATACCCACAAGACGAGGAGATTCGGTTTTTAAGCCGGATGGCCGGGTGGCCTCACGATACCGGCCGGACGGTTAGCGATGAAAATCATTGGGATTATTCCGGCGATATTTTGCTGGACTGGTTCAAAGAAGACAGCTTCTTGAGCAGTTTATCTGTTCAACATAAAGAACGGATTCTGTATGCCGTGGTAAATCATTGGAACGACGAAGCTAATGATTTCCCCGAAGCGATAATCCTGCGGGACGCGGATAAGTTGGACAGTTTCGGAGAAATTGGAGTCAAGCGTTTAGTGGAATATCACCATGGCAATGAAGAAAAGATAATGCGTGGATTACGTTTGCATTATCAGATGAAAGCGGACTTAAAGACAAAAACCGCGCGTTCAATAATGGAACAAGGGAATTTGTTTGGTCCGATAAAGGAGTTGCAAAGAAATCTGCTGTCGAGCAGAATAAAAAAACTGAAACTAACATGAACAAAAAAGCGAAGTCCCGTACCGAGCTTTGCTCTGGTACTGGGAAGAAAATTTTAGTAGCCATGTCCGGCGGCGTCGATTCTTCAGTCGCCGCCGCTTTATTATTGCGCCAAGGTTATGAAGTGGCGGGCGCGTTTATGGTAAATTATGATTCGGCCGACGATGGCAGGTTTGGTGAATGTTGGCGAAACGATTATCGGGACGCGGCGCGGGTGGCGGCCAAGTTAGGTATTCCGCTGTTCAAATTGGATTTTAAAAAAGAATATGAAAAAAAGGTGCTGGCATATATGTTTGCCGAGTATAAAAAAGGAAGAACCCCAAATCCGGATGTTTTGTGCAATAAGTTTATCAAGTTTGGCGTCTGGCTGGAAAAAGCCAAAGAATTGGGTTTTGATAAATTGGCGACGGGACACTACGCCCGCCTCGGGCGGGAAATTCGAAGTTCGAAGCACGAAATTCGAAACAAATTACAAAATCCAAATTATAAACTTTTAGAAGCCAAAGATAAGGATAAAGACCAGACATATTTTTTACACCAATTAAATCAAGAACAATTAAAATATGTTTTATTTCCAATCGGCGATTACAAAAAAACCGAAGTAAGAAAAATCGCCAAAAAATTTAATCTGCCGACGGCGGACAGGGCGGAAAGTATGGGGATTTGTTTTGTGGGAGAAGTGCCGATGAAAGAATTTTTATCAAAAAAAATAAAACTGAAAAAAGGTGATATCATCAGCTCAACGGGAGAGATACTCGGCAAACATGATGGTCTGGCTTTTTATACGATTGGACAACGACATGGGTTTAAAGCGGTTTTGGAGAAAAAAGGCGCTGAATCAAGACCACTATATATAGTGGACAAGAATTATAATACTAATGAATTGGTGGTTGGTTTTGAAAATGACCCGTTATTTTACAAAAAACAGGCGGAAGCGGGAGAAATAAACTGGATTAGTGGACAAAAACCAAAGCTTCCACTAAAATGTCAAGTGAGATTAAGGCACAGACAGCCATTGCAAAATGTGCAATTATTTGAGAAAAATGGTAAAATATCCATACATTTTACTAATAAACAAAAAGCTGTCACCCCCGGGCAATTCGCGGTATTTTATTTACCACACGGCAAAAATTCCGTTTGTCTGGGAGGCGGCGTAATCAAATAAAAATATGGATGTAGGTTTGCCGAATATATTTCCCAATTTTTTTGATTTTATCATATCCAGTATCGGCCTCTTGTCGCTAGCCGGCGTGTTGATTTTGCTGGCGTTGAAATTGAAAGATAGATAGAACACATAGTGAGTCTTTAAATTTAATTCTACGAACAATTATCTTTTTCGCTCATTCTCGTTCGCCAGCTGGCGAACTGTGAGGTATTTGCCTGTTGTGGCAAATAAATCCGCGAAAAAGATAATTGTTCGTGGAATCAGTTTGTTAGTTCATATGAATACTAAAGAGTTAAGAGAATTATACGTAAAATTTTTTGAAAAAGAGGGCCACGCGATAATATCGTCGGCTTCTTTAATTCCGGAAAATGATCCGACCGTGTTATTCACCACTGCCGGAATGCATCCGCTGGTGCCGTATTTGATGGGCGAGAAACATCCGGCCGGTTCCCGTTTGACTGACGCGCAAAAATGTATTCGCACCGGCGATATAGATGAAGTGGGGGACGCGTGGCATTTGACTTTTTTTGAGATGTTAGGCAATTGGAGTTTAAACAGTTATTGGAAAAAAGAGGCTATAAAATGGAGTTTTGAGTTTTTGACAGAAAAATTAAAAATACCGGTGGAAAAGTTGGCGGTGACGGTATTTGCCGGCGATGGAGACGCGCCGATTGACAATGAATCGGCCGAGATATGGACTAAGCTTGGTATTTCAGAAAATAGAATCGCGTATTTGGGTAAAGCGGATAATTGGTGGGGACCGGCTGGACAAACCGGGCCGTGCGGACCGGATACGGAAATGTTTTATTGGACCGGAGAAGATGAAGCGCCGGAGATTTATGACCCATCAGATAAGCGCTGGGTGGAGATTTGGAATGATGTGTTTATGGGTTATTTCAAAGATAAAGACGGGAATTATAAGAAAGCCGATAAAAGAAATGTAGATACTGGCATGGGACTGGAAAGAGTAATCGCGGTATTGGGCAATATGCCGGATGTTTATCATGTAGATACGATGTGGCCGGTGATTGAAGAAATAGAAGAGATAAGCGGTAAGAAGTATGGGGAGGATACGGAAATCACCAAATCAATGCGGATAATCGCGGACCATTTACGGGCGGCGGTGATGATAATGGGGGATAATCGGGGAATCGCGCCGAGCAATGTTGATCAAGGGTATGTTGTTCGTAAATTATTAAGACGGGCTATCAGACATGGGCGCGTTTTGGGGATTAAAGATAATTTTTGTTGTCAAGTCGCGGAGATTGTAATTTTGCTTTTCAAAGAAATTTATCCGGAAGTTGAGAAAAATAAAAGTTTTGTTTTGAATGAAATAGAAAAGGAAGAAAATAAGTTTGGCAAAGCGCTTGAAGAGGGGATTAAAGTGTTTAATAAAATTGAAGGTCCGGAAATATCCGGAAAAGACGCTTTTGTTTTATTTTCATCTTATGGTTTTCCATTGGAGATAACAAAAGAATTGGCGAAAGAAAAAGGATTAAGCGTGGACGAAAAAGAATTTGAACAAGAGATGAAAAAACACCAGGATTTATCCCGCCAAGGCGCGGAGCAAAAATTCAAAGGCGGTTTGGCCGACGCTTCGGAACAAACTAAAAAACTTCATACCGCTACCCATTTGCTTCAGGCGGCGCTACGCAAGGTTTTAGGCGCGCATGTGGAACAAAAAGGAAGTAATATCACTGCTGAACGCTTGCGTTTTGATTTTTCTCATCCTGATAAAATGACGGACGAGCAAAAACAGCGGGTGGAGGATTTGGTGAATATGGCGATTGAAAAGGAATATCCGGTTTCATACCGAGAAATGACGGTTGATGAGGCCAAAGCTAAAGGCGCCATGGGTTTGTTTGAAAGCAAGTATGGAGAAAAAGTAAAAGTTTATACAGTTGGCGATCCCAATCAAAAACCTGATGCTATTTCGGATTCGCCCACATTCAGTATGGAAATCTGCGGCGGTCCGCATGTTGAGAATACAAAAGAATTAGGGAAATTTAAAATTAAGAAAGAAGAAGCGTCCAGTGCCGGCGTGCGCAGAATTAAAGCGGTGTTGGAATAAATGTGTTATAATAACTAAATATCCTAATCGCTAAACGCTAATTACTATAATTATGATAAAAAAGGCCGTTGTTTACTTTTGGTCATTACGCCGGGAATTCGCGAAATATTTTATAGTTGGGTTCAGCGGACTGCTTTTGGATATGGGTTCGCTTATTTTATTTACCGAAGTTTTCGGCATAATTCCGGTGGTGTCGGTAATATTGAATCAGGTATTTTTGTTGACATATAATTTCAGTTTGAATAAGTATTGGTCTTTCCGCAACAAAGCCATGCCCCACAAACAGCTGGTGCGCTACTTGAGTCTGGCAGTTTTCAATTATTTGTTTTCCGTGGGGACGATGTATGTGTTCAATCATATTTTGAATTGGGATTATAGAATTGTGCGGATCGCGACCATAGCGGTAATGGTCAGCTGGAACTTTTTTCTTTATAAGTATTGGGTTTATAGGAATGACAAAGTTATTCAACCGGAAGCTCAAAATGTGGAAAAAGTCCAATAAGCCTGTGTATAAAATAGAAAGATTTAAGATTAAAGATTTAAGATTAAAGATTTTTGGCTAAAATTAGCAAAATTTATTTATTCATTATCTGGGGAAAAGCCTCTTGACAGGCTTTGTGTTTTAATGTAAAATATCGCCAGATTAAATATATCGTTCATGACAAAAAAAGATGTTATCGAGATGCAGGGAGTAATAGAAGAATTATTGCCTGCGGCAACTTTTCGCGTGAAATTGGAAAATGACCACGAAATTATTGCCTACTTGTCCGGAAAAATGAGAAAGAATAAGATTCGCCTCGGTTTGGGAGACAGTGTAAAGGTGGAAATGACGCCTTATGATTTGACCAAGGGCAGAATCGCTTTCAGAATTTAAAAAATTGTTTACAAATATCAATCAGATCGGTGGAGCCAATCTTCATTCAAAAAGAGTGTAAAGATAGGCATTGATATCGGCTGGCCTTATTATTCGTGTGTGAATAAATTCGGGCCGGACGATTGATATTTTTTTATCATTAATTTAAACGGATTTAATTAACCAACGAGTTCCTTCGCTCGGTCGTCCCTATTAGATCGGGACTCCCGACCGCTCAGGATGACAAATTTTAAATGAGTATGAAAGTTAGAGCTTCAGCTAAAAAAAGATGTCTTAAATGTAAAAGCGTCCGCCGCAGAGGGGTGGTCTATATTATTTGTGAAAATCCGAGACATAAACAAAGACAGGGAAATAAACAGAGAAAGAAAGCAGCGTAAAAATCTATCCCGATTTTGTCCGAGGACAAAATCGAGGATCCTCGATTCCGACAAAACGGAATCGGGATAACCTAATTTGAATTCTAAATTCTAAATTCTAAATTCTAATATTATGCGCGTAGCAGGAGTAATCATTCCAAAAGAAAAAAGAATTGTAATCAGCCTTACATATATTTTTGGCATCGGTCCGACAACCGCGAAGAATCTTTTGTCTCAGACAAAAATCAGCGAAGATATCAGAACAAAAGATTTGACACAAGAACAAGAGGATCTTTTGAGAAATATTATTGAGCAAAAATATAAGACAGAGGGTGATTTAAGACGCGAAGTTTCTTCAAATATAAAAAGATTAAAAGATATTAAATCTTACAGAGGCATCAGACATATGAAACGTTTGCCGGTCAGAGGACAAAGAACAAAAACAAATTCCCGCACAGTGCGCGGTAATAAAAGAAATGTCGCTCCGAGCGGTAAGAAGCCGTCAGCGCAAAAAACATAGTATGTTTTAGTTGTTGAAGTTGTTTTATCGCTTCGCTTGTTCAAAATGAAACAGCGATAATCAAAAAACAATTATAACAATTATAACAATTATAACATTTAGAACAATTAAAACAATCAATATGGTTAAAGCAGTTAAAAAAGCAAAAAAGAAAAAAATAAACAAACAGGTAAGCCATGCCAGAGCTTATGTGCAGGCTACTTTTAATAACACGATTGTAACCCTAACCGATCAAAACGGCGATGTTTTGGGTTGGGCAAGTTCCGGTATGATAGGTTTTAAGGGCCCGAAGAAAGCAACTCCATATGCGGCCGGCCAAGTTGTTAAAAAAGTTGTTGAAAGCACAAAAACTCACGGCGTTCGCGAGGTTAGTGTATTCATCAAAGGTATTGGTGGTGGCAGAGAAGGCGCGATTCGCGGTTTCAACGCCAACGGCATCAATGTTCTTTCAATTAAAGACATTACGCCGATTCCGCACAACGGTTGTCGCGCTCCAAAAAGACGAAGGGTATAAAAGATAAAAATATAAATAATAAATAATCCGCGTGTTACGAGAAGAAGGCAATCAACGGGATCCCTCGTTCGGTCGCTTCGCTCCCAACCACTCGGGATGACAGATTTAAAATGTATGGGAAGATATATTGGTCCAAAAAATAAAATTGCAAGACGCTTCGGCGTTAATTTGGGTTTAAAAACAAACGCGAGTAAAGTCGCGAGACGCTTAAGTCAGATGCCGGGCGTGCACGGTCCTACTAAGAGGAAAGGCGCCGGTTCATCTTTTGGCAAGCAATTGAATGAAAAGCAAAAAGCCAAATATGTGTACGGATTGCGCGAACGCCAATTTAGAAAATATGTTGAAGAAGCCATCAGACAAGAGGGCGATTCCGGAGTGAATTTACAAAGATTGCTTGAAAAACGCATGGATAATGTTGTTTTTAGAGCCGGATTTGCGGTTACCCGCGCTCAAGCGAGACAAATGGTGGGACATAATATGTTTTCTTTAAACGGCAAGAAAATGAATATTCCATCCCACTTGGTAAAGGTCGGTGATGAAATATCCATCAAAGAAACCAAAACTAAAAAGAAAATTTTTGAAAAAATTACGGAAACCTTGGAAAAAGCCAATCTTCCATCGTGGATTGCGGTTGATAGCAAGAAAAAATCAGCCAAAATCACCAATCAGCCGTCTGAAGCTGATTTTGACAGGGTTTTTGATGTTAAACTAATTATTGAGTATTACTCACAAAGATAATTTAGGAGGGAAACTCCATTAATTATAATATATATTATATGGAAAAAATTCTATTACCCACAACCATTGAGTTTGAGGATGCGGATAAGGAAAATGTCGGCAAGATAGTTGTCACCCCGTGTCATCAAGGGTATGGCACGACTTTAGGAAACGCTTTAAGACGCGTGCTATTGTCATCTTTGCCCGGTTCAGCGGTTGAATCAATCAAAATAAAAGGCGTACAGCATGAATTTTCCGCTATTAACGGAGTTTTGGAAGATGTTATTCAGATTATTTTAAATATTAAACAAATGGCGGTTAAGTCCCACAGCGCCGAACCGATTGTGTTGAATTTGGTAAAGAAAGGGATTGGCGAAGTCACAGCCGCTGATTTTGAAAAAAATGCCGATGTTGAAATTATCAATAAAGATTTGAAGATTGCGACAATCACTGATAAAGATTACACTTTTGATTTGGAAGTTATTATCAATCAAGGACGCGGTTATGTGCCGGTTGGAGAAAAAGATACAAAGAATTTGGATTTGGGAACGATTGCGATTGATTCTCTATATACTCCGATTCGCGATGTCGGCTATAAAGTGGAAAACACTCGCGTGGGCGATGTGACCGATTACGAGAAATTGACTTTGAATATAGAAACAAACGGAACTATCACTCCGAAAGACGCCATCGCGCAAACGACAAAAATATTGATGGATCACTTTACTTTGATTTTGGATGCCACCGGTTCAGCTTCCGGTTCCGGAGATTTGGAAGAAATAAATATGGAAGTTGAAGAATCGGACGGGGATAAGAAAAAAGAGAAGAAAGAAAAGAAAGCAAAAAAGAAAACCGCTAAGAAAACTAAATAATACATAAAGTTAGACAGATTAAATAATCATAAATTTAGGTAGAAATTGGTTTTGACTAAATTGAATCCGTTTAAATTTATAAAAAATAATCTGTTTAAATTAATGAAATATGAGACACAGAAAACAAAAAGCAACATTAGGCAGGGAAAAAGCGCAAAGAGGCGCGTTAATGCGCAGTTTGGCGCAGAGTTTGATTTTGGAAGGATCTATCAGAACTACCAAAGCCAAAGCCCGCGCGCTCCGCATTTTTGTTGAGCCGTTGGTGACTAAGGCAAAA
Organism: Candidatus Magasanikbacteria bacterium RIFOXYC2_FULL_40_16; assembly: GCA_001783185.1. Lineage (GTDB taxonomy): Bacteria > Patescibacteriota > Patescibacteriia > Magasanikbacterales > UBA922 > XYB1-40-15. The sequence continues at coordinate 21,644 of MFQY01000005.1, forward strand.
AAGAATGATTTGGTTGTCAGAAGAAATCTTCTTAAAGTTTTATATACTAAAAAAGCGGTAAGTAAATTACTAACCGATATCGCGCCGAAGTATGTTGAGAGAAAAGGCGGATATACTAGAATCACAAAATTGGGCGCGCGCGCGAATGATTCCGCGGAAATGGCTAAAATTGAATTTGTATAAAAAGTAATTATCCCTATGACTAAAGAAAAGACAACTAAAAAAACCAAACCGGCGCTTGTTAAGCCGGCTTGTATAAGACATGAAATTGACGCCGCCGGACGCGCGGCCGGCAGAGTGGCGACGGAAGTCGCGATGATTTTGCGCGGGAAAAATAAACCGACTTTTTCGCCTCATATTGACGGCGGAGATTGTGTGACTGTGAACAACGCTTCACAATTAAAATTTACCGGCAAAAAATTGGTGCAAAAAGATTATCATCACCATACTATGCATCCGGGTGGAATCAGAACAAAATCAATGAAGAAGGTGTTTCTTGAGAATCCTGCTGAAGTTATCAGAAAAGCCGTTTATGGAATGTTGCCGAAAAACAGATTGAGAGATGAGATGATGAAAAGATTGAAAATTAACGCGTAAAAAATTAATATGACAAAAGATACTACAAACACAAAAGCGGTGGGAAGAAGAAAGACTTCCGCGGCCAGAGTAAGAATTGCTCCGGGTAAAGGGGAAATTGTTATCAACGGTAAAAAGCTGGCGGATTATTTCAGAACAAAAATAGGACAGGACAAAGTTCTTGCCCCTTTGGTTGCGGTGGGAAAAGAGAAAGCTTTGGATGTTTCCGTAAAAGTGGCCGGTGGCGGCGTGGTGGGGCAGACAGAAGCGGTTAGACATGGAATTGCCCGCGCTTTGATAAAATGGAATGAAGATTTTAGACCGGCGCTTAAAGCTCTTGGATATTTGACCAGAGACCAGAGAGCTAAAGAAAGAAAGAAACCTGGTTTATATAAGGCCAGACGCGCTCATCAGTGGAGAAAACGATAAGTTCATAAAAACATTAAAACATAAAAACATAAAAGCAAGCCCTTTGGGGTTTGTTTTTGATTTTTAAAACCCCGCGCATAATTTTATGAGCGGGGTTTGACAGTATCGCCTTTTTGCTATAGCCTAAACTTAATGCTTAAGGAGAGGCCGTCATGGAGATAAAAGAAATTAAATCAAACAGAAAAAATGATAAGTCTGTTTTTACCGGTTTCATTTTTTTGCCTATACCAAATGTTGGGCAGGATCGGATTGGATAAACTGGGCGGTTTGCCTGAAAATGGCTGGCAAAATTGCCCATTTACTTTTGATGAAATTGCCGGCGCTTTGCGATTTTTTTTAATAACCGATGACCGGATGGAAGCGGCGATTGAATATTGTTTGGAAAGCAAAATGTTGAAGAAAAGTAGTGGCTGTTACTATATGACAGTCGCCGGTTTGGGACAATATGTCCGTGCGTGCCTTGAGGAGCAGTAGCCCTTTAGCGTTAATTTTTACGCTAGAGGGCTTTTTTGATATGGAGGGTCTGTCGCCGAATGCCATTTTTGCCAATTTCTTAAAAATTCGGCTGTAAAGTTAAAAAAATTTTTCAGCTTAGCACAACTAAACCTCAAAATTTATTTTAACTTTTCGCTCAAATTTATTAAAAAAATTCATCAAAAAGCGCATTCGGCGACAGACCCAGAAAAAAAGCCCCGGAACTGCGATGAAGCGGTCAACGGGGCTTTGATAGCCGATGGGTTTTTGTTGTGGTTTAATGGTTATTCCTCCTCCCGTCTGATGCCCAGCAGGTAGAAAGGCAAGTGATTCAGCTTGGTTCGGTTGAAGAATATCTTGTCAATCCCCAACAGTACCAGCGCCGCCGGCAAAGTTACCGGCAACAACGCCACCCTCTTGATTAAATCCATCATTTCCGCCTCCTTACCCGTATTTACGGCTATATGTTATTTATATTATGCCTATAGCCGGATTTATTTGTCAATGGGGCGTTTTTAGCGTAAAATAGATTGGAAGTAAACCGTAATCCGTAATCCGTAATCCGTAAATTGAGAAAATCAACAATAAAAACAATTACGAGTTACGAGTTACGGATTACTGGTTACGTTATTTTATGCCTTCAATCACCAGAAATACAGCCTACATGACCATGGCCTCAGTCGGGCAAAAGATTATATCTTTTGTCTATTTTACCATGATCGCGAATCATCTCGGCGCCGAAAAAACCGGAAAGTATTTTTTTGCGCTCGCGTTCACCACGGTTTTTGTGGTGTTTGTTGATTTGGGGCTGACTAGTGTATTGGTTCGCGAGTCTGCCAAACAAAAAGAGAAAATACAGTCATATTTTTCCACCATACTTTCAGTAAAAATACTTCTTGGTGTAGCCACGTATATCGGCGCGATGATAACAATAAATTTGATGGGTTATCCGGAAGAAACCAAATACCTGGTTTATCTTTCCGGCATTACCATGCTGTTTGATTCTTTGCATCTGACTTTATACGGGGTTTTGCGCGCCATCGGCAATTTAAAATATGAAGCTTTCGGCATTGTCGGCAGCCAATTATTGACTTTAGGTTTTGGCACCGCTTTTTTGTATTTAAATCTGCCGTTGATTTATCTGATTTTGGCTTTTACTATCGCCAGCGCGGCGAACGTGGTGTATGTCACCGCTATTTTATATGGCAAATACAAAATCAATCTTACGCCTCATTATGAAAAGAAAATCTTTGTTCATATAGCCAGAATCGCTTTGCCTTTCGCGTTCGCGGCGGTATTTGCCAGAGTTTATTCATATATTGATTCAATTTTGTTGTCAAAATTGGCCGGGGATGTCCAAGTCGGCTGGTATTCAATTCCGTATAAAATCACTTACGCGTTTCAGTTTTTTCCGCTGGCGCTGATGGCGGTTCTTTACCCCAAGTTCAGCGAGTATTTTGTGACCGATAAAAAGAAATTGGCTTTTGTTTTTGAGAGA
>MFQY01000006.1 GCA_001783185.1 Candidatus Magasanikbacteria bacterium RIFOXYC2_FULL_40_16
AAGGTTCCTATGAAGGTTCCTATCTCTCTAATTTTAATGGGTCAATATTTTTAATCTCACATCCCGCCAATTCAATTGGGGATTTTTTGTTTCGGTGTTTTCTTCCATTGCGACAATCAGTAAATGGGGTGAATCTTCTGAGAAGCGCCCATCCGTTTAAATAATTGCGCGCATAGTCTTGGTGGTAAAAACGCCCTAAAGATTTTAACCTGAGCATAAGCTGCTTAAAAAGATTTTCAATATCGTTTGAAGTGTGTGGTAATTTTAATTCCGGATTTAGCAAGTGGGCGGTGAGTTCAATTTTTGAGCGTTTGAACATGCCAAGCATTATATGTTTGGCCGGACTTTTAAAAGTAGCGGAATATTTTTTTAAAATTTCCAAATTATTTTGGGCAGACTCGAGAGAGTCTGCTTCAATCACAAATTTAATACACAGGATAAGTTGTTCAAGTTTTGTTCGCTCTTCTTTTTGGGTTTCTTCCGTTGGCAAAAGCCGTCGCAAATCTTCAAGAAAATGTCGTGTACAGCGTTGCGCGATAAGTTGTTTCCCGAACACGAATTTAGCCGCTTTCGGAATAAGCGGATTTCCATCGCATACAAGGGCAACTAGGGGGTATTTGATTGATTTTAAGGTTTTAAAATACATAACCAAATCAATCATATTTTCCGATTCGCCAAGATCATAATGCGGCAGATCTCCTGTCCCAAAATCAACACCGCAAAGCCAGCGCATTTTGTGCTTCCATTTTTTTTCATCATCAGTAAATTTTGATTGATCCATCTTTTTAAACAATTGATCATACACTCGAACCACCTTGCCATCAAACACTAAAATTCCCGACCATAATGGCTGAAACTTTTTAGCAATGTCAGTGGATAAAGGTAAACATGCAGTTAAACGATGAATAATCATCATAATTGTTTTTGTCGTTTTATTGTATCGGCGAGCGAGTATGCGAATTGAAGCGCGCTCCAAACTTTCACGAACAATTTGTCGCCCAATATTATTATCAATCCTGCCTGTAGCCATATTTTGGACCGGTCCGGTAAAGGAACAAGTACGGCAGGTAATTCTAACCACCCATTTTTTAGTTAATGCGACAAAGCGTTTTCCACGCCGTTTTGTCTTAATTGAATTGCATTTTGGACAACGAATTGACCTTTTTTTTAACCATAAAAATGTGTATAAAAAGTTATTAACATAAGTAGTATACGATAATTGTTTGATTTGACGCTATGTTGAGAACAAATATTAGGTTGATGGGAACCTTGAAGTAATACGCTCTCGTGGACAGTAATATTGACAAATACGCTAAACTATGTTATACTAAATATTGTTAAAGTAGTCTTAATAGACTGCTTTTCTTTTTCATAAATTTAGACAAATTGAAAATGAATTTAGACAGAAATATAAATAAAGCGTTTAACTTATAAAAAACGACTTGTCTAAATCCGTGATAAATTCGTATAAATTAATGATCCATAAATTTAGACAAATTATTAACCAATTAAAATAAAATACATTGTCTAATTGCTGACCTTAATATGTTTACCGAAGGAAAAATCTCAAGAGACATCATAGGTGTAGCCATGAAAGTTCACAGTCAAATCGGCCCTGGATTTAACGAGAGAATCTACCACAATGCGATGATAATAGCGTTAAAAGATTTCGGCTTTAAATTGGAACCAGAAAAAGAGTTTGAAGTATATTTTCAAGATAGAAAAATCGGAAAATTCAGAGTCGATATTTTGGTGGAAGATAAAATTATAGTTGAGTTGAAAGCAGTCTCAGGAGAAATACCAAAAATTTTCCAATCCCAAGTAATTTCATATTTAAAAGCAAGCAAAATTGAAGTTGGTTTATTAATAAATTTTGGCAACTCAAGCATTGAAGTAAAAAGATTGGCTCGATATAAAAACTACAACAAATCTGTATAAATTAATAATTAATCTGTTTAAATTTATGAGTGAAATATCTAAATCAATCCAAATCATCTGTGATGAGAAAGGATTAAACTACGAAACCGTGATCGAAGCGGTGGAATCGGCGCTTGCGGCCGCTTATCGCAAGGACTTCGGCAACCGCCAGCAAAACATCAAAGTAAAATTTGATGTGGAAACAGGCAAAATCCAAGCCTGGGATGTCAAAGAAGTGGTGGAAGATATTGATGAAGAAAAACTTACCGCCGACCAGGAAGAATTAAGCAAACGCCGCGAACAAGCGCGCGAGGAAGAACGCGAATTGACGGAAGAAGAAACCGCTGATTTGGCGCAATTCAATCCGAAAACCCAAATGATGCTGAAAAACGCCAAAGAACACGACAAAAAAGTCAAAGTCGGGGCCACTTTGGAAATAGTTTTGGAAGTGCCGGGCGACTTCGGACGCATGGCCGCGCAAACCGCCAAACAAGTTATTATGCAAAAACTCCGCGAAGCGGAACGCAACACTGTTTTTGAGGATTTCAAAGGACAAGAAGGTAAAATCGTGCAAGGCACAGTCCAAAGAAGAGACAGAAATGGCTCATTCTTAATTGAGTTGGGAAAAATTACCGGCATACTTCCGGTTGAAGACCAAATCCAAAAAGAATTTTACCGACCGGGCGGCCGAATGAAGTTCTATGTCAAATCAGTAGAAATGGGAAACCGCGGACCGGAAATTATTCTTTCCCGCGCTTCTAAATCTATGATTGAAGAAATCTTCCGCCAGGAAATTCCGGAAATTGAAGATGGCACCGTTGTAATTGAAGATATCGCTCGCGACCCGGGAAATCGCTCCAAGATTTCCGTTTCTACGGGAGACGAAAGCATTGACCCGATTGGCTCATGTATTGGCCAACGCGGCAGCCGCATCATCACCATTATAGAAGAATTGGGCGGAGAAAAAATTGATGTCATCCAATTCAGCAAAGACGCCAAAGAATATATCAAACAAGCGCTTTCACCGGCAAAAATTTCTTCGGTTAATATAAACGAAGACACTAAAGAAGCCGTGGCTATGGTTGAAGCAGACCAATTTTCGCTTGCTATCGGCCGAGGCGGACAAAATGTCAGACTGGCCGCCGACTTAACCGGCTGGACAATCAAAGTTGTGCAATCAGACAAAAAAGATGTTGTAGTGAGCAGTGAAGAGGCGCCGGAAGCGGTAGAAGAAAAACTTGGAGAAACGAAATTGGATACGGAAGAAGTCGAAGAAACTCCGAAAGCTGAAACGGAAAAAGTTGAGTAAAAATCAGAGATACGAGATAGGATATAAGAGATAAAAAGATAAAAATCCTCCGATAACTCGGGGGATTTTTGTTGATTGTTGATTGCTAATTGCTAATTGACCAACCCTTAAATCGATGCTATACTCTTTCCATAACAAAAGCCTCATAAGCCTTTCAGGCCTTTCAGGCATTTTAAGCCTTTTTTATGCGTGAACTATTTGAAGCCATTCTTTACCAGCCGATTTTCAATATTTTTGTCGGTCTGTATAATTTAATCCCCGACATCGGCGTGGTAATTTTGATTATCACCATTATTCTCAAAGTCGTCCTGTATCCGATGACAAAAAAATCAATTGAGGCGCAAAAATCAATGACTGATTTACAGCCCAAACTGGAAGAATTGAAAGTGAAATATAAAAACGACCAGCAAACTTTGGCTCAAGAAACAATGAGACTATACAAAGAAAACAAAGTGAACCCGCTCGGCTCTTGCTTGCCGGTTTTAGTTCAACTGCCGGTTTTCATCGCGATTTACTGGGTATTACAGGCCGGATTGAGCGCGGAACAAAACTTTGACGCGCTTTATAGTTTTATAAAAAACCCGGGACACATCAATACTATATCATTAGGCTTCATTGACCTCGGACAAAAAAGCATAGTCCTGGCGGCGCTGGCCGGCATTTCTCAATTCTGGCAATCAAAAATGATGCAAAGCAAAAAAGCGCCAAAAGAAGCGGGCGCGGGTGGAAAAGACGAGAGCACAATGTCTATGGTAAACAAACAAATGCTTTATCTTATGCCCGGACTTACTTTCATAATCGGTATGTCTTTCCCGGGCGGTTTGGCGTTCTACTGGTTCCTGTCAACTTTCTTAACCGCTCTGCAACAAAAACTTACGCTGGACGGGAAAAAAACACCCGACCACCCGACCACCTGATCACCTGACCACTATGCTAGAAAACACAATGTCGCAATTTCAGAATAAACTAAAAAAGCTAATGCATGAATACACAATGAACACATATGAAGTTGTCAATAAATTCCCAAAAGAGGAAATATATTCAAGCAGATCTCAATTAACAAGAGCTACCCTATCAATAATTTTAAATTATATTGAAGGGTATTCACGAAGAAGAAAAAAAGTACAACTGAATTTTTACGAAATAAGTTACGGCTCACTAAATGAATCCAGATATATATACTATTTGGCCTTATGTAAAAAATGGATAACGAAAAAAGACTATGATCAGGGAAACTTGCTTGCGGATGAGATAGGAAAAATGCTGTGGTCGGAAATAATATCAACAGAAAAAAATATAGACAATTAATACTCTACAACTTAATTAAATTACCAAGTGGTAAGGTGGTTAAGTGGTAAAGTGATTAGGTGATTGAGGGTAAAGTTGAATAAATAAATTATAAAAAAATTTTATCTTACTGTCATTGCGAGTCCCGACTTAGTCGGGCGTCGCAATCTCGTTGTTGAGTAAGAGCCTCACACGCAACACTAATATGCAAACCTCCTATCATAAAATAAAAAATAAACTCGTAGAAACAAAATCCGGAACAAAACTCGGCAAGGTCTGTAATATTTTGATTGATACGGAAAGTGATTTTATAACCCACTACGAAGTCAAGACAAAATTATTGAGCGGGAAAAATCTGTTGATCAGCCGTGACCAAATTATTAAACACGAACCGGACAAAATAATCGTGGACGACAATATCAAACAAGAAGACAACGAAGAAAACGAACAAGCCAAAAACATCACTCCGGAACCGGTCGCTATGAGAGAAACAAACTAAACAAAACTAACCAATACCCCCCGACTTAGTCGGGGGGTATTTTTATCCCCATTTTTATCCCCATTGACAAAAGGTTTAAAATATTCGTTGTTATGTTATATTAAATACAGTTAGTTTGAAGAGTGATCTTTACAACCAAACCACAACAAAGGGTTTCTATCTTTTCAGAAAAAATGAAATTCGCAGGGGGACTAAAAATTTAACGTCCGCAACCAAAGGAAAACAACCATGACTCCAAAAAAGATGACCGGTCTGGAAATGCTAAAACTTCTTTGCAATTTTGCCACCACCGACTGCGTGGCTCACATCAGTGAGCTGACTGTCGGAGCCGAATACTTCGTATTGGAAGACTATCTAACGCTTCTCAAAAGTCTGGCGCAGACGCCAGAACTGACCGGCGTTATTCTTGATGGTTCAACCAGTGTGCATCGTCCCGGCATGTTGGGCGATAGCATCGTGTTTTACAACCGAACCGAAGAAGAGATGATTGAACATCTCCGAAAAGTCCCGCGCCACGAACATGTGCGCTGGATGTTTGATCAGATTATGGAAATCCAAGACAAAGCGCTGGAGGAAATGCGCAAAATTCTTGGACCCAAAATCAAAATCGTGTACTCCATCGATTCCGATGACTTGCACAGCACTTGCGAACGGATGCTTCGGGTTATCGTTCAATCCGCCGAGGTGCAGTTGGAAGCTTCCAGCAAAAGCTTGGGGAATGACCTCAAGAACCTACAGAAGGCGCTCACCGGCTTCGGGAAAATCAAAGTATCCGACTTGCAAAACAAATTGCGCGAGTTGGAAATAAAAGAAAAACAGCACACCGAACGCGGTGAAAAAAAGCGCGCGCTCGCGGCCGGCATAGCCATCGCGGAAATCAAAGCTGACATCAAGCTAATCACCGAACGCGACGCGCTTGAAACCAGCCGAAAAGTCTTCAAAGAAGCGGAAAAGGGAAAGAAGCATCTTGAAGAAACCGATGCCAGGCTGGTGGAGTTGAAGAACGCCATTGAAATCAAAGAACAGGGCCTGATCAAAGCCTTGAACACTCTGTTGGCGCAGCGAAAATTGCTTGCCGGCGAAAAAGGCAAGCAAACCGAACGCGACGCGCTGGATAAAGCTATAAAGGAATGCCAGCAGAAAATCTCCGCCAGAGAGAGAAAAATCGAGGATATCGAAGAAAAAATCGATACTCTCGAAAAAAAAATGGGGAGGTACCGCCAGCCGGAATCTAACCCCATCTACCATCGGCGTGTTGATGACCATGTGCGCAAATTGTACGAGAGTTTCCAAAAACTGGGCGAAAAGCACGATATTCGTATCGTCACGAAACCGGACATCCTGGTTTTTGGAACGCTTGTCATTGACTACGCGCATGACCGCGGACGGACCTGGAATCCCATGCCCGGGAGCGCCAAAAACATGGCGAATGCCTACCTTGGCATGATGGAAAGCTACAACGAAAACATCGCGAACATCCTGAAAGAAATGGGATCGTCCGTAAAAGAAGTCGATGTTATCATGCAATCCGGACACTCCGGCGGATTCTTTGCCCGCTGGCAAAGGCTCTACCTAACCGAAGAAGAAATTCGCATGCAACATGTGAATACCTTCTATACGGGCGGGAGCGACGGGGTCAAGCACGTGCTTTTCCTCGCCGGAATGCCTTTCGAACCACAACACCGGATTGCCAAATTCCTGGAAAGAGGAAAGCCCGGCCGCACTCGCGCCGGAAAAATGATGGATAAGTCGTCTCATCCGGTATTCATCCGCAACAGCAAGCGGTCCGTAGCGGGTGTTACTCTTATCCGCAAACATAACAACGGCTTCATTTCGGTTGAGCCAATCCTTTATCGTCTTTACGAGAATAAGGAAGTGCTCAAACCGTTCAAGGGCGTAGCCAGCCAAGATGACTCGGACAACCACTTCGGTTCGCCCGAAATGGATATGCTGGGCACTCTCGGCACTTTGGCTATGAACGACCGGCTGATGGAAGACCCCTTGGTGCTGTACGGCGCCAAAATCTACATCGGTGGCAAGTTCAACCTTGGCGACACCGGGGAAGCCCCCAACCGCGCCTGGAAAGAAGGCCACAAATTCCGTCGTGACATTCTTGACGCGATCAACGAGATTCCGAAAACGTTGGTCCAAACAGATACGGCTGACTACGAGTCAGTGCTGAAAACCACCCTTCGCTACGCTAACGATATGATGGGCGGTTCTCAAGAAAACTTGAAGCTGACTTTGCGGACAGTCAGGTTCTATCTGAAACAGCAGTTCTTGAATGTCTACCACAAGAGCCCGTCGCGCTTGCGCGACATCATCGCTCATGTGACCGGGAACCACATTGATAATGTGACTCGCGACCTGGCAATCCAGGAACACGACACATTTGAAAATTGGCTCCAGGATTTGATAGACCTTCACAAGGACTTCCCCAAATTGGGTACCAAACCCTTCCCCATGAAGATCATGGCGGGCGGTGAACCCCAATATTTCCAATCCGGTATGAAAGAGCATGAGATTGTCGTCCACTTGAGCGGGTACAGTGTTGCCCGACAAGGAATCGTCGAAGAATACGGTACCGGCTATGACGGCAAACTTCTTACGCAAAAGCCCTATCGGATCGGAATGAGCCATGAAGGAAATAATGCCTTGCAAAAGGCGCGCAAACAGAGAGCTGATGTGTTCAAGTTTGGACACTGGCACGCTTCATCGCTTGCCATTGACAAGGCCGGCCATAATCAAGGCCGATTCATTGACGAGATCCCCACTACCCAGCGGGTGACCTCGACCGAACTTGCTATCGGCGGTCTGCCCCGAACGGCCGGAGTGGAACTGAAAATCTACTCTCAGCCGGGACGGTATTTCAAGCTGTTCATCCCTATGGAGCACATGCGCCGTATCGGATTGGCTTGGCTCCAAGCTCAAGTCGAACAAGCTGTGAAAGATGGGAAAAAGCCCCCCACTCCCAAAAAGGGCTAAAAATAAAAAAGACTACTCTTCTTAAACTACAATGGCCGTCCCGCTATATAGCAGGACGGCCTTTTTTTATTAAATTAAAAAAGAGGCGCCCCCACCGCCTCTTTTCTCCTTATTTTTTCTCTCCTTTTTCTTTATTCTCCTTATACATCCTCCACTTCGGGAGAATCTGTTTTCGCAACATATACTCCACGCTCGGGAAATGATAAGCATATTGTATCAGCCACGCCACATGCTCAAAGGCCACATCGCGCTCAAACAAGGCAACCTGTTCTTGGTCGGTCACAGTGCCAAGCGTCAGATCTTCCAAGATGTAAAGCGAGTGGCTGATATGTTCAAGCGCTTGCCAGTAGATTCTGTCCACCATCGGCGCGTCCGGATCCATGTCCAATGGAACAGGAATCAGGTGCATATCTTCCTTACCGAACATATTCTCCATCATCTCAAGGAAAATCTCTTTTTCCCGCCGTTTGTATTCCAACCGCAGTTGAGGATTTTTCCGCTTGTCATGATAGTTTATGTCTTCATAAGTCTCATGCCCTTCGGGCATATCATGAGTCGGCGGAGCGTAAACCAACCGCTCAAAATGCAACCCATAGGGGTTGCCATGCCGCATCTCAATCGCCTGCATGAACAAAGCCTGCATGGTCTGTTTGAGAGTATGGACCATCACACTTTCATGGGTCATGCCCATGCCGTAGAACTTTTCCCAGCGTGGCTGGTCCGTCATGCCTTTGCAGATATGCCTGACAGCTTTCTCAAAGTCAAACTCCAATTGGCTCTCGCCTTTTGTATTTTCACTCATTTTCCACCTCTTTTTTAATACGCTCTCAGTACCAACTTCTCCAACGCCTTCCACTTTGGCATGATCTCACCTTCCACAATCTCCCTAACACTGTCAAAATGCCAAGCATTGGTTCTCAACCAATCAACGAGTTTGTAGTTGACGTTGTTGTAGAAGCGCAATTGCCTTGCCCGAGAAATCCGCCCGATTTTTATTTCTTCCAGCATGAATAGACAAAAGCCTATTTTCTCGGCCGCCGACCAAAAAATTTTTTCGTCTATGGGCACACAATAAACATCCAAATTCCTCGGATGAAAATCCCTGTACCGCAACGAAAAAAGCCGTCCCATAATGTCTTGCAGAATCTCATCCTCCAAATTTCTGGAGGCCGCTTCCGTTTCCGAGGTTTTTCTTTTCGTCCAGTAGTTTACATCTCCTTCAGAGCGCGAATCGCCTTCGGCCATATCATGCAGAGGAGGCCAAGAAAGTACCCGAAAGAAATCCAAACGATGCGGATTTCCGCGCGCCCTTTCCACTACAAGCATTCTGATTATTAGAAGAACTAGCTTGAATTTATGCTCCAACACATTCTCAACAGTAGTATTCCACGAGTCCACCCGCCGAGAAAGCGCTGAGAATAGACTCGCCACCCAAGCAAAGATAATAGCCAGTCCGCGGCGCAGTCGGGCGATTCGGCCCGGTTTATGGCTGGATCGCCAGCGCCTGATTTTCTTCAGACTTTCGGTTATCCTTCTTGTTTCCTGTTCAAAATCCACCGCCAGTTGACTTATATAGGTTTTTAAAGAACTCATTTTTATTCTCCCATCGTGTCGATTGTTAAATTATTATATATGCTCTATTTTTAATCCGCAAGCCCCGCCATAGCAGGGTCAACCCTACCTTTTTGCCGGCAAATACGTTAAAATATATTCAACACCTGACCACCTAAACACCTAAACACCTAATCACCTAATCACTTTTACAAATCTTTAATCTATAATCTTAAATCTTCAATCTGTGTCCAACTCCGTCCTAAAAACCCTCGCCTACTTTGATATCTTCAACACCCCTTTAACCAAAGAGGAAATTTTTCGCTGGAACTGGGAAGAAACCGCGCCGGATTATTTATCATTTATAAAAAATCTGGACTCTTTGGCGGACAAAAAAATAATTGAAAGCAAAGACGGCTATTATTTTCTGCCCGGACGAGAAGACAGTGTCTATCTCCGCCAAAAAACAGTCCCGATAATAGATAAAAAAATGCGCACCGCCGTGAAAGGAATAAAAAAAATCCGTTGGGTGCCTTTTATTGAGGCGGTTTTTGTTTGTAATACGGTGGCCGGCGCCGGCGTAAAACCGGACAGCGACATTGATGTGTTTATAATCAGCCAGAAAGGCCGGCTCTGGATTTCCAGACTGCTCGCCACTCTGACACTGGGTATTTTCCGGTTGAGAAGAAACAAAACTAAAATCGCCGACCGGATTTGTCTAAGTTTTTACGCGACTGACGACGCGCTTGATTTATCAAAAATAAAAATTGAGGGGGAGGATATTTATCTGATTTTCTGGCTGGATAATTTAATCCCGGTTTACGACCCAAAAAATATTCAAGCCAAAATCAAACAGGCCAATTTATGGATAAAAAAATATATTCCAAACTCAAACACGGATTATGAAACACTTGATCGGTGGAAAGTGAAAGACAGCGGATTTTCCAAATATGTAAAATTATTTTTTGAGAAATCATGGACGGGGAAATACGGCGATTTGGTGGAAGCGCAGGCCAAAGGAATCCAAATCACAAAAATGAAACTGAATTTTGACAGTGCGCAAAACAAAGGCGGAACCGGCGTCGTTATTTCCGACTCTATGCTCAAATTTCATGAAAACGACCGACGAAATCTTTACAAGGAAAAATGGGAAACAAAATGTACAAAAATTAATTCATTAACTCCTCCCCCTACCAGGGGGAGTTAGAGGGGGTCAGTATGGAAAAAATCGGTCGGTATACAAATAAATCGTCAACGAAGAACAGAAGAATACAGTTGAGAAAAAATCAAACCAAAGCGGAAAGAGAATTATGGTTGAAAATAAGAAGTAAGCAATTATTGGGTTGTAAATTCAGGCGGCAATATAATATAGATTATTATATAGTGGATTTTTATTGTCATGAGCTAAAATTAATAATAGAATTAGATGGATACATACATGGCGAAGAAGAAAATATAAAAAGAGATTTAAAAAGAGAAGACTATTTAAAGGACAAAGGGTATAACATAATAAGATATAGAAATGAACAAATAAAATACGACATAGACGCAGTTTTACAAGATATGATGAACCATATCAATCAAATTAAATATTGTTAAGGACCCCCTTCTACCTCCCCCTGGTAGGGGGAGAAAAAAACCTTTATGCTTGAATCCAAATTAAAATTTCTCTTAAAATCGCTCCTTTTCCTCCTTCCTTGGCAGACTATTTGGATATACAAAGAAGGCATTTTAAATGGCGTCAAATGGCAATACGGCACGCTGGGGTTTTATGCCACGGAAATCCTGCTATGGCTCTGCGCTGTTCTTTTTTTAATCTGGTATTTAAAGAAAATAAAATTACGAGTTACGGATTATAAGGGAACACTTATCCCGATTTCACATCGGGACGAGTTACGGATTACTAAAGAAAAAATTTTTCTAGCTTCTCTTTTAATTTTTCTACTCTACGCGCTGGCGTCAAAATACTGGGCACTGGACATGCTTGTCGCCGAACAAAGTTCTCTGCGCCTGATGGAAGCGACGATTTTGTTTTTGCTGATTTTAGTCGGCCCGCTCAACTTCAGAGAGTCCACTATTTATTTTATCGCCGGCGCCGCGGTTCAAAGTCTGCTTGGCATTTGGCAATTTCTAACGCAAACAACATTCGCTTATAAATGGCTCGGACTTGCTTCCCACCCTGTATTTGAAGCCGGAACCTCAATCATTTCCAATACCGATGGACGCTGGCTCCGCGCTTACGGCGCTTTCCCCCATCCGAATATTCTCGGCGGATATTTGGTTATCTCTCTAATCCTCACTACATTATTATTTTTAAAATCAGACAAACAAAACTTATTACGAGTTACGAGTTACGGATTACTGATTACTCTTCAAACCACTGCCCTCTTCTTCACTTTCAGCCGTTCCGCCTGGCTGGCATTTGGCGTATTCATTATCAGCTTAACAATACTCAAAATTAAAAATAAAACCAATAACCGACAATTCTTATCTCTTATTTCTTATCTCTTATCTCTCACGATTCTTCTTTCAATTCTTTTCTTCCCGCTCGTGCAAACCCGCTTTTCGCAAAACTCAAACAATGAAATTATTTCCACAAGTGAAAGAATCTCTGGGGTTGAAGAAGCTTGGCAAATAATTTCAGCAAAACCCTTACTGGGCGTTGGCGCGGGAAATTATACTCTGGCGGCGTATCAATTAAATCCGGCCCGACCGGGCTGGGAATATCAACCGGTACATAATGTGTTTCTACTTATTTTCGCTGAACTTGGAATAATCGGCGCGGTATTATTATTGTTAACAATCTTATCTATCATCTCTCATCTCTTATCTCTTAATAAAAACACTGCGCCTTATATCTTATGTCTTATATCTTATGTCTTTCTTCTAACATTCGACCACTACCTCTTCTCCACCTACGCCGGTCTGCTAATATCAACCGTATATTTAGGTATCCTGGCAAAAAACGACAACCCAAACCTTGAATCCTCCCGATTCCGTTTTATCGGAATCGAGGATCCTCGATTTGTTCAAAACAAATCGGGATAAATTCATTTGTCCCCAACCTATCCACCTGTTATCCCCTGTTTGGCTTATTTAAGCCTTTTTTATTTACTTGACACCCCAATATAATAATGAGACACTATACTGACCTAAGAATCCAGAATTGGCAACAGACACCGTGTATTCGTCATAGAGATCGTGATACTGACAGGCATCCCGACCTCACAAGTGATCGACACATGGAGTCCGTCGCCTATTCTGGATTTTTTGCTTGAGGCCAAAGGCCGATTGACAAATCCCGCATACCCCCACTACAAACTTTTTACTCAAGACGACAGAGGCGAAGCCGGGTTGAAATACAAATTTTAGCTTAATATAAACTTATTTAGGGGTTGTGCGGGATAAGCTTGAGGCCAAAAGCCGATTGACAAATCCCGCATACCCCCCACTACAAACTTTTTACTCAAGACGACAGAGGCGAAGCCGGGTTGAAATACAAATTTTAGCTTAATATAAACTTATTTAGGGGTTGTGCGGGATATAAACGGCATTATCCACAAAAAACTTGACAAATACCCCATTTGTGGTATACTTTTACTTGATAAGTCAGGTCGTAAATAAACCAACTGCACGAACTTCCAGAACTCCCTTAGGGGAGTTCTTTTAATTTGTCTGATCTTATGATAAAATGCGCACTGGTGGAACACGGGGCGAGTGTAGGCGGTCTTGCGATCTGACTTATCAACCAGGTTCTCGGGGTTCAACTCCCCCTCGCTCCACCACCCAAAAACCCCTCTTATTTTGAGGGATTTTTGTATTATTATTAAGGCTTGACAAAATCTTAGGATAATGTAAAATGTATACACCATTATCACTCATATATATAGAGTGATAAACACCAAATCAACAACTTATAACTTAAATCTTTCCTGCCTGTCGGCAGGCAGGAATCTTAAATCTAAACCTATGAACATCAAACCACTCGGAGATCACATCGTGGTCAAACCAAAAAAGGAAGCGGAAATAACCGCGTCCGGCATTGTCTTGCCGGAAACAGCCGAAAAAGAAAAACGAGCTGAAGGCGAAATCATGGCGATTGGTCCGGGCAGAATACTGGAAAATGGCCAGCGCGCGCCAATGGAAGTGATGGTCGGACAAAATATAATTTATAAAAAATGGGGCGGTGATGAAGTAAAAATCGGCAATGAAGAATATAAAATCATCAGCCAAGAAGATATCCTAGCTATTCTGGAAAATTAATTAATAAAACTTTTAGCTATTAGTTATTAGAGGATCAATATTTTCCAAATCACACACTTACACACCCTAATCCCTAATCGCTAAATGTTCTAATGCCTAATTATATATGAGCAAGCAAATTAAACACGGCGACGACGCGCGTCAAGCGTTAGTCAGGGGGGTAAACATTTTAGCGGATACAGTCAAGGCCACTCTCGGACCAAAAGGCAGAAATGTTGTTTTGGATCGTGGCTATGGCGCGCCCAGCATCACCAAAGACGGTGTGACTGTTGCCAAAGAAATTGAACTTGAAGATAAATTTGAAAACATCGGTGTTGAGCTGGTAAAAGAAGTTGCCAGCAAAACCAATGACATTGTCGGCGACGGCACTACCACCGCCACTGTTTTGGCGCAAGCGATTGTAAACGAAGGAATGAAAAATGTGGTGGCCGGCGCGAATCCGGTGGCTCTAAACCGCGGATTACACAAAGCCGCCGAAGCGATGGTGAAAGAATTACAGGAAAAAGTTTCCAAACAAGTGGAAAAAGACGAAATCGCCAATGTCGCCTCCATTTCGGCTAATGACAAAGAAATCGGACAAAAAATCGCCGACGCTATCAATGAAGTCGGGCAAGACGGCGTGATCACAGTTGAAGAATCACAATCATTCGGCATGGAAATTGAAACCGTCAAAGGCATGCGTTTTGATAAAGGCTATGTTTCTCCGTATATGGTAACAAATCCGGACCGTATGGAAGCCGAAGCGGAAGATGCCTTGATATTGGTCACGGACAAAAAAGTTTCCTCGGTTGAAGAAATCTTGCCGGTTCTTGAAGCAGTCGCGCAAAGCGGAAAAAAAGAATTGGTTATTATTGCCGAAGATATTGAAGGTCAAGCTTTGACCACATTCGTGCTTAATAAACTTCGCGGGTCTTTCAATGTGTTGGCGGTAAAAGCCCCGGGGTTTGGCGACAGAAGAAAAGAAATGCTTCAGGATATCGCTATTTTAACCGGCGCCAAATTGATTACCGAGGAAGTCGGTTTAAAACTGGAAAACACAACACTTGAAGATCTTGGACACGCCCGCAAAGTTGTTTCCACCAAAGATTCCACTACTATCGTGGAAGGCAGAGGCGATGAAGACGCTGTCAAAAACCGAGTATCCCAAATCCGCAAAGCGATTGAGGCCAGCGATTCTGATTTTGACCGTGAAAAACTGCAAGAACGCTTGGCAAAATTGTCCGGCGGTGTGGCGGTAATCAAAGTCGGCGCGGCCACGGAAACGGAAATGAAAGAAATCAAACACCGAATTGAAGACGCAGTCGGCGCGACCAAAGCGGCGATTGAAGAAGGTGTTGTTCCTGGTGGCGGAGTCGCCTTGCTTAGAGCGGTAAAAGTTTTGGATAGTCTGAATCTGCCGGATGAAGAAATGCTGGCAATAAACATCTTGCGCCGAGCGATTGAAGAACCGATTAGAATAATCGCGAAAAACGCCGGTTATGAAGGCGCGGTGGTAGTTGATGAAATTAAAAAACACACCGGTAATTACGGCTTCAACGCCGCGACCGGCAATTATGAAGATCTGGTTGTATCAGGAATTATTGACCCAACCAAAGTAACCCGTTCCGCTTTACAAAACGCGGTTTCCGCCGCCGGAATGCTTTTGACAACCGAAGCGGTGGTTACTGACTTACCAAAAAAAGAAGAGCATGAACATGGCGGTATGGGAGGCGGTATGCCGGGGATGAATATGATGTAAAGACAGATTTAAGATATAAGATTTAAGATATAAGAAAAACCCGCTGAAAGGCGGGTTTTTTGTTTTCTTGTTTTCTTGATTTTAACTCCCCCACACAGGGCCGGAATCACCCACAGTCATTGATTGAACCGAGGCGATTAAGTTTGAAACCGCCGGCGTTCCACTTGAAGCATAACCAAAACTCCCTCCGCTTGACGTCATCCCTTTGTTGAATATTACTCTGGCCGAACCTTTGGTCGGATGAGTAATCGTTAAATCATACTGGGTGCTTGTCTCGCTCAAATTAAAAGTCAAATCAGAATCAGACGAACTCTTTGACTGCAATACCGTCAAAAAATAACTCTGCGCGCTCCCACTGGTGGTAATCTCAAGGCGTTTTTGTCCGGTGCCGTCCCCGCCCTCGTCGGCAACCAATACATAAGCCGGATTGGACGGAACCAAAGTAGAAATTCTTACTTCTTCCGTGCCAAGTCTCGCCCGATAATTATTTCCGCTCTGACTCAACACCGCCGAGTCTTCAAAATGCGCGACAAAAGTTTTTCTTACTAACGAAGCATCGTTCACCATCGGCGTCACTGTTCCCAATTCCGTTCCCCGGTCATACGCGGTTGATTCCATTCGGTCAAAAACCACCAATGTTTCCAATGGCTTGATAAACAAAAATTCTCTGATTAAACTTTTCGCGTGCGGATTGTCGTCTCTCGGTTTGCCCCCTTCGGTATAATCGGAAGCATGAGCGCGATAAGCGTTTGACAAATCCACGGCCGTGTAAGAATAATTTGACCGACTTTCCAAACGGACAACATTTGACGGACCGTCCGCGTAGCCGACACCGGCCTGCCCGATACCCTCAAACAAAATCGCGTTATGCGTTATAGCATCAGCGCTCATCGCGGTTCCGGAATTATTAAAACCGATAAAAGTATCAACATAACTTACTGTCTCGCGCGTCAGCCAGCGACCGTTCCGCCAAATCTGGAAAGAACCATTATCACGATGATGATGCGCGGCCGCGTTTGGACTGCCCATCTGCAGATTAACCACGGTTGAATTTTCATTCCAAGAATTTCTGGTATAAAAATGTTTTTGTCCGGAAGCGTAATAATCCAACGCCAAGTTTGTAAAACTCCTGGCGGTTCCGGAATTATCCAAAGAACTGACGGCGTAAAAAGCATTAGGACTGTATTTATTTAAATATTCCCGCGCGTATTGTCCCACCGCCAAACCGCTCCATATATTCGCCGCTGTTGTCATAAAATTACCAATATTTTCCGCCCCGTAAAGCGCGTAAAAACTTTCTCCTGAATTGCCTAGAAAAAACTCGTCATCGGCGTAAGGAAAAATCGCATGCGAAGCCGCCAGTGAATTGGTAATGGTTTCTTTCGGCGTAGTCGCGTGAATCAAATTAAATACCGCCTCTTTATAAAAATTGGTTTCATTATAAAGATTCAATCCATAATTATTTACCGAGGTAAAAGGAATTATGGGATAGCCCAATAAATACGGCCCATACTGACTACCTTCCATCGGCAGACCACCTTTGCCGGCGGTGTTGGCATGTGGAACAAATGTCCCCGCAAAACGAGTTGTTATCGCCTGGTCAATAAAATAATTGGCGTTATTTCCGGATTCGCCATATGTGGCAATACCCCACTCCAAAGCGTTTCTTAAATAACCCCAGTAATAATTATTAAACGGCATATCCACTCCGCCCCAATCAAAACCCAAAAACTCGGCCATATTCGTATTCCACCTACTCATAATTGTCGCCCTCTGCGACGCCGTCATCTGATCATACGCCCAATCAAAAACCAAAACTACATTTTCTCCATTCCATCTCGCCTGATCTCTTTTTCCACCCTCGCTCTCGCTGGCGATAGAATAATTCATCAACCAATTTATGGCGGTCTGCGCCGATGCCGTGTTCCCGCTCAAAAGATAATGGAGCGCTTGTTCCGCCGGACTCAAACTGCTGGGTGTAAACGGATTATTTTGGTACCAAGCGCGCGCGGCTGTCAATTTCGCGCTGTCAGTAAAATACAATCGTGGATGACCGGTCGGTATGTTATCTTTCCAGTCGCCTGAAATCGGGTTGGTAACACAAGCTTGCGTATTACAATTTTGATTTTCATAACTACTGCCCACACAATTCAGTCCACCATTGGCCGGAGTCGGGTTGGAACAAGTTCTAGTTCTAGTTTGTGTGCCTCCGCCACAAGTCGTGGAACAGGCTGACCATGAAGACCAGGCTGACCAACCGCCATTGACCGGAACTCCGATAGTACTCTGTTGCGGTTCCGGTTCGCTGGTTTGAGTTTGTGTTTGCGTCGTAACCGTCGGTGTAGTCGTGTCTATATCAATTATCCCGGTTCCACTCTGGACCGGTTGATTATAAATAGTATTCAAAGCTACAGTTTGAGTTTGTATAGTCAATCGCGAAAATACCGTTTCACTCACCGTCCTGATATCTTCAGACGGAATAGAACTGATTTTTACCAACTGATTATCTTCTACATAATAAACATCGGCACTGTTATATTTTTTTATAAACATTCCGTTATGCGGAACAGCCTGAGTTATTTCATCACCCCTATTCACATAATTCGGCCAAAAAGAATCCGCCACATCCCTAACCAAAGACGCCCAATTGTCGCCATACAACTGCCTGGCAACATCCTCGCTCCCCAATTTTCTCAATTTATCCCCCGGCTCCACCGCGTAAACCGACGGCGAAATCTGTACTTTCACCAATCTCGAACCGGGACGGTAGTTTATTCCATAAGGCGGGTTGACCGGCGCGGGATAATTATCCACGCAATTATTGGGGATTACTTTTATATTATCAAAATTATCATACCAGCTATGGTATATTTCCGAGTGAGGAAAATACATTCTCTTCAAATTTCCATCTACCAAATAAACCGCGCTGTTATTCGCCACCTTGAACAAATCCCCGGGCAAAAAAGACGGACAAGTTTCAGCCTGAGCCGATTTCAGCGTAAATAAAAAAAATCCCAAGATTAAAAAGACGGGGACATACAGCAAAAAGGTTCTCTTTGTCATAAAAAATTATTTAATTCTCATTCTGCGTCAACCGTATGTATTATAACAAAATCCTTCCTGACGGACAATTCTATTTTTCCAAAAAATCAATCAGCTTATTTTTCACTTCCTCCGGACGCAAATCCGCTTCTTCCAACTTGGACAATTCAATCCAGTCAACTTCATGAGTACCTTCATACTCATTGACATGTTCATATTCCGGTCCATGGCCGGCGCCCTCTATCCCGCCGGTGATTTCCGCCAAATAAAAATCCTCGTCCGCGTCCATATATGAAACAAGAAAATGATAATTGGCAAAGTGCTCACCCGCTTTCACTTCAAAACCGGTTTCTTCCGTCATTTCTCTTTCCAACGCTTCCCTGTCATTCTCCCCCTCTTCCACCCCGCCACCGGGAAAAACCCAATAAGTCTCATTATTTTTCACTCTTTTCAAAACCAACAATTTATTATCCCTAATTATAATCGCCCTGGCAATTTTTCTCATATTAATTCGCTTTTTTAAACTTCACAGTAAAAACCGGCTCATACTCGTTATCATATTTATCTTTAATTTCAATCGTTTCGCCTTTGGTGTATTTGGTCATGGCAATATCATTCAACATTTCCTGGTCGCTTTCAATATCAATTTTCAAATCCTCAATCTTTATCATCTCGCCGGAACACTGCTCATACGCTTTTTTCACAATCACTTTTCTTTTTTCTCTCAAAGTTTTCAATTGTTCTTCCACTTCTTGATACTCGCCTGATGATTCCAACACCTGTTTGCACACGCTTTTCAAATCTTTCAACTCCGACTTTTTCTCCTGGATACCCATAAAAATGTCCTGTATATTGTGGTCCATATTTTATTTATTTAATGATAATACCTATTATATTTAGATAATATTTTAGTAAAAAAACAATGCCCATCGGGCTGAACGTTAATAAAATACCATAAATCAAATCCTCTGTCCAATCGCCCCAAAAAGGGTTATAATCACAATATAGGCCGCCCCGTCGGCCGATTAACTAAATAACGCATTTCATATATGAAATTGAAGAAATTCCTCCTCTACCTTACCAATAACGAAGAAGTTTCCCGCCACGAACAAGGCTTTGATATCGTCTTTTTAATTATCAACTCCGTGGCGTTGGTTTTTGGGACTTACCTGTTTATTTCCAAAGGTGAAGCGCAATGGATACCGGTACTGGTCATTGAGTATAGCTGGGCGCTGGACAATATGCGCCACAATCGGCCTTAATGCCTACCTAATCACAACTTCAGTTTCCGGCGCTGTCTCGGCGCGTTTCACTTCAAAAGAGACCTTGCCCAAAACCTGGCCTCTTTTTGTTTCCACATATACCCGCCACTTGCCGGGCGCCACATTGGAAGAAACCGAATAACCGCGGTAGCCTTCTTTTCTCCCGCCCAAAATCATAAAAGATAATTTTTTCATTGACGCCCACTCTCCCAGTTCTTCATCATACTTCTGCCAGTGATGCACAATTTGAGTATTAAGATCCGCCGGAGAAAAAACCGCCGTAAAAACATAAATCGGACTCCCATTTACGACGCTTACCGTCCTGCCCGGAATAATTTTTTGCCAAAAAGATTGTTTCTCCGATGAGAGATTATATTCCCGTCCCGCCAGTGCCACTTTATGATAAACCCCGCCATCGCGTAGAGATAAAGGCACCGGCGGAATTATATTTAAAAAAT
>MFQY01000007.1 GCA_001783185.1 Candidatus Magasanikbacteria bacterium RIFOXYC2_FULL_40_16
GTTCATTCCTGGAAAACGCGCCATATGCCATTTTTGTGGAAGCGCAAGGTGCGACCATGCCGGCGCCAATGGCTTATTTTGATGATAGCGACAATATTCGGGTTGATATTTATGAATACAAAACAATTCCAACCGGCGGTTCGCCTCAAACCACTATATTCAAACCGACACAAGTTTTCCCGATTGATTACGCGCAAGAGAGCAGTAATCCGGGCGCCAGGTATTGGCATTTGTTCAATATAGTCCGCGATACGGAAGACTCGGATGAAGATGGTAATAGCGATGAGTATTTGATTGTGCCGGTAAATAAAATTGTAACCGGCGCTACAGAAATTCAAGAAGGAACTACAATCCCCGATATTATGGCTTTTTGCGGAAATGGCAGAGTGGATATTAATGAATATGTGACCGAGGTTTGCGATACGGCAATTGAAACAGATTGTCTACCGACTTGCGATGGGTATACGGTGTGTGGAAATGGCTTGTTAGAAAGAAACGAAGATTGTGACAACGGCGTAGTGACAAATTTTGATTGCCTTTACGGACAGGAAACTTGTTTGGTATGCGGTAACGAATGCACGTATGTCTCAGGCGTTCCTAATTTTTGCGGGGATGGAGATTTTGACGGAGAGAGGTGCGTGGATTTTTCAGAGGAGCATAATGGTTCAGAGATGAGATGTAGATATTCTGAAGAATTATGCACTTCATATCTTGATTGCGGAGAGGAATTATGTGATCCTACGGTAAGCAGTTATTGTGTTGATAACGGGCTATGTAATCAAGAGGAGTCGTTTTGTGGTGATTTTGTAGTTCAGACACCGAATGATCAGGGAGTTAACGAAGATTGTGATCCGGTTTGTTTCTTTAATTGTGACAACCCGCCATATTATGAAGCGTGTGGATTTGGTTGTCAGATATTTACAGCTCCAGTATTAGAAACAGATCCGGGCGCTGTCTGTGGAAACAATATTATTGAAGGCGGTGAAGAATGTGATGGGACAGGAGTTCCTAAACCTTTTGGTTGTGGCGCTTGTTTAAGCAATTGTACTTGCGAGGGTATTCTTTACGCGCTTTAAATATACTTAATAATCTAAATAAAATGGACCAATATCAAAACAACAATCAAGAACAAAATCAGAATACATACAGCGCGGAGCTGAATTATCCTGAAAAAAAGTCAAAACTAAAAATGATTTTGATTATTGTTGGCGTCGCGTTGTTGTTGGGTGGGGTAATTTATTTATTATTTTTTACTGATATTGTTTTGAAAAAATCCGGCAACGCGAACGAAGCTAACAAAGGTCAAGACATTGGAAAACAAAAACCGGTATATCCATCTTTAAGAGTAGAGGATGATGATTTAGACAATGACGGTTTACTGGACGCGAGAGAAGAAGAGTTGGGAACAAGCAATTCAGAGTTTGATACTGATATGGACGGTATTCCGGATAATTTGGAAGTTGATACCTACAAAACCGACCCGATTAAATTTGATACGGACGGCGACGGCTACAGCGACGGTTATGAAATAATGAACGGTTATAACCCGTTGGGGGAGGGTCGTCTTTGAAATATAACTGATAATCTTATATAATAACTTATAATAATATAGAGCGTTGCTCGGCCGAATACTTTTCATTTTTACTCATTCTCGCCTCGGCTGTGAGGTGTCCCGCCAACGGGCGGGACAAATCCGTAAAAACGAAAAGTATTCGGCTGTCGCATAATGTAAACAACGCTCAATAATTTTACAAATAACTTTGTCTTTAAATTTTTATAATATGTTTGATGATGTCCCAATAAAAAATAATAGTCAAATCCCCGGTAATTTGCCCGTAGGCGAACCGGAGGATATTTTTGCCGATACTGAAATTAATCCCCCCGTCGGCAACCCCGCGCCAAGCCGTCCCGTTCCGGAACCGCCCAAACCCCCACAGGGTTTGCCACCAATACAATCTGCTGTCGGTATGGGGAAAATACAACCGAAAAATGTTCCGACTCCGATGACTAATGATGCTAAAATTACCAATCCGCCGTTGGGAGAAGATATATTTTCAAAAAAGAATAAAACCCACACAATGCCGGAGTTAGTGGAATTAAATAAAATAAAGGGTCCGAGTTTGGCGAAGAATTTAATGATTTTTTTTATTGTTATTGTCGGTTTTTCAATTTTCGGCGGAGGCAGCTGGTTAGTTTATTCTTTGTTTATAAAAGATACTCCGCCTGAAGAACAGATTGTGGGAACCGAAGATTTTGAACCGGTTGTTCAAGAAGAAGTTATCGAAGAAGAGGATGATGCTTTATTTATCAATGAACCAACTGGCGACGAACAATTGGGGGATAGAATTATGGAAGACGAAGTGCTGTTTGGCGAGCCGGTGGATACGGACGCGGATAACTTGAGTAATGATATTGAATTGGAAATAGGACTTGACCCCAATAATTGGGATAGTGACAAAGACGGATTGAGCGATGGTGATGAAGTTTTGGTTTGGAGGAGTAATCCTTTAAAATCGGATACGGACGGCGACGGATATGATGACGGGGCGGAAGTAAAAAACGGATACAACCCAATCGGACCGGGACGAATATTCAATTCAGCGCAATAATAAACAAAAGAAAATAATTTATTCAGTATAGCTTATGGTTTGGAATAGAAAGAAGAAAACGAGTAAGGAAGAAAAAATGAACGCGCATATTTCGGTAATTCCGGAAATATTTTACGGCGGGAAAGATCCGCTTATTTATCATGAACAAAAAAAAGCGCCGGAAAAACAAAAGCCGAAAAAAGTGGAAATAAAAAAGAATTTGCCGACCTCAAAAAAGAAGCTTTTGGTGGTGCTCATAACGGCGTTTGTGGTAGTCGTGGTTACGGCCTCGCTTTATTATGTAAGACAGATGTCGTTGGATTCAAAAAAAGATGGAAAAATTGTTGAGAGGCCGAGTATGAAAGAGGAAACGGCCAAAGAACCGGTTAAAGAAGAACCGAAAGAAGAACCGGAAATCGTTGAGGAACAACCGCCGGCGGAAGAACCGGTAGAACCGGTGGAAGAAAAACAAACTACGATTGTTTTCCCCAGTATTTTATTGCAAGACAGCCCGGACATTGATATTGATTCTTTGACTGATGAGGAAGAAGAGATATTTGGAACTGACAGCGGTATATGGGACAGCGACAAGGACGGGTATTATGATGGTCAAGAAGTTTTCAATCTTTATAATCCGAAAGGATTCGCGCCAGTTAAAATAATTGATTCCGGCCTGGTGAAAGAATATATAAATCCAAATTGGCAGTACCGGGTTTATTATCCCGCGGTTTGGGTCGCTTCCGGCGTTGATAGCGAAAACAACAGCGTTATATTCAGTTCCATATCCGGTGATTTTATTGAGGTTAGGGCTTATGAAAAGAAACCGAATGAGAATTTTACAATTTGGTTTTCAAAGAATATAGAAGGGCAGAGTTTTACGGATTTGGCCTTGTTTAATAATCGGTTCAAAATAGATGGTTATAAGAGAAAAGACAGTCTGGTGGCATATTTTATCGGCAATAACGCGGTATTTGTCATGTTTTATCAGACACCTGGAAACGCGGCCGATATTCCTTACCGCCATGTTATGCAATTGATGTCTCAAAGTTTTCGTCCTTCCGCCGTATTTACTGATTTGCCGGGCCAAACGATGTTACCGCCGGTTCCGGAGACAGAAAACGCCCTATAAGCAATTTATTTATGTCTTACAATATCTATCAATCAGTTAGGTATGTTAAACTGTCTAAAAAGTATATAGAATCAGTGATTGAAACTGTGATGGTGGATTTGAAAAAGAAGAATAAAGAAATCAGTGTTCATTTGGTCGGCGACAAAAAAATGAAAACAATGAATCGTATTTACAGAAAAATAAACAAAACCACGGATGTTATCGCTTTCGCGGTTCAAGAGGGGAGGGTATTTGATGAAGCGGACTTGGGAGATATATTTATAAATGTCAATCAGGTGGAGAGACAAGCGAAAAAACAATCTATTCCGTATAAAGAGGAATTCGCCAGGGTGTTGATTCATGGGATTTTGCATTTAAACGGTTATGATCATGCGACGGAAAAAGAAGAGAAAAAAATGTTTGGCATTCAGGAAAAAATATTAGAAAAGATTTAAGACTATGGATTACAAGAGAATCAGACAAAGTTTTAAAGACGCCTATAAAGGCGTAAAGTATGTTTATAAAAATGAACAGAATTTCAGGGTGCAATTTTTTATATCTGTTTTGGTTTTGGCATTGATGTTTTTTTTGAATTTGAGCAAAGGCGAAATTATAGTGATTTTATTTTTGGTTTTGCTGGTTTTGATATTGGAATTGTTAAATAGCGCGATTGAAAAATTTTTGGATGTCATCAAGCCCCGAATGGATTTGCAGGTGGCGCTGGTAAAAGATATAATGGCAGCGATGGTTTTATTGGCCTCAACCGCGGCTTTGCTGATTGGTTTGGTGGTTTTTTTACCCCATGTAATAGATTTGTTTAGAGTATGATAAAGAGAAACAAAAAAAGTGAAATGATAACGGGAATTGACATTGGGTCAACTTCTATTAGGATTGCGATCGGTGAATATTCTTTTAATAATAAAGGTGATAAAGATTTACAGATAATCGGGGCGGTTGAAGTGCCTTCCACCGGCATTTGCCGGGGCGCGATAAGCAGTATAGAGGAGGCGATTTCTTCAGTTTCACATGCTTTGGAAGAGGCACAAAGGCTGGTCGGCTTATATATAGAACATTGTTGGGTTGGGATTGGCGGGGTGGAAATGAAATCACAGGAAAGCCGAGGTGTTATTTCTGTTGCCAAGACCGATGGAGAGATTTCTCCCGATGATATTGCCAGAGTGATTGAAGCCGCGCAAATAGTCGCCCCACCGTTGAATTATGAGGTGATGCATGTTATCCCCAGGAGCTTTACAGTTGATGGACAGACTGGAATAAAAGACCCGGTCGGAATGACGGGAACGAGGTTGGAGGTAAACACGCAAATTATTCACGGACTTTCTTCACAATTAAAAAATATTAATAGGACAATATACCGGGCCGGACCGATTATTGATGATGTGGTTTTGACGATTGTGGCGACAGGCGATGTGGTGACAACAAAAAAACAAAGAGAATCAGGCGTGGTAGTGGCGGACATTGGCGGGTCAACTACCAGCATAATCGTATATGAAGGAGGAGATATAATCCACACGGCTATTTTGCCGATAGGGTCTGAACACATAACACATGATTTGTCCCTCGGTCTTTGTGTTTCCAACGATATCGCGGAAAAGATAAAAACCAAATATGGAAATTGCGCGCCTAAATCAGTTAATAAACGCGATAAAATAACGGTTACCAACAGCGATGGTGGAAAGGAAGACATTTCTTTGTATTTGATATCACAGATAATCAACGCCAGAGTGGTGGAGATATTGGAAAAAATAGATAAAGAATTGAATTCAATCGGTCGAAGCCGTTTGCTTCCGGCTGGCGCGGTTTTAACAGGTGGAGGCGCTAACATTAAAGGTTTGGTTGAAGTGGGAAGAGATACGCTTAAATTACCAATTGCGATCGGTTATCCGATTGATGTGGCCAGTATAACTCCAAGATCAAGCGAGCTTATTTTTGCCGGAGCGGTTGGTTTGGTAAAATGGGGGAGCGATGTGAATTATAAACCGCAACCGGGAAATGCTTTTATATCCGGTTTTATGAATAAGCTGTGGTCGTGGTTTAGAAAGGCGATTAAATGGCTGGTGCCATAGACATTAAAACACCTTATCACCTGACCACCTTATCACCTGACCACCTTATCACTTAATCACCTAACCAACAATCACTCTTTATATAAAAAAAGTCGGTCTCAAACCGATATTTTATTTTTTATTGTGGTTGGGTGGTAAAGTGATGGTGTGGTAAGGTGGTTAGGTGGTCGGGTGGTTAGGTGCGGTGACGGGGTTGACATTAAAGTGTAGAAATTATAAAATATCTATATAGAACAAATTTTATATTGAAGTGAATACAAAATTTGTTCAACTAAATCCTAAATCCTAACCCCTATATTTTATGCCACAAATAAAACCTGACATAGAAACATTTGCAAAAATAAAAGTAGTCGGAGTCGGAGGCTCGGGCGGTTCGGCTGTAGATAGAATGGTAAAGACCAATATCCGCGGCGTTGATTTTGTGGCGATGAATACGGATGTTCAAGCCTTGCATCATAATAGCGCGGAAAATAAGTTGCATATCGGCAAGACGATTACTCGCGGTCTTGGCGCCGGTATGGATCCGGAAATGGGAAAGAGAAGCGCGGAAGAAGCTAGAAATGAAATCAGAGAAGTGCTCAAGGATTCAAATATGGTTTTTATCACTTGCGGTCTTGGTGGGGGAACCGGATCGGGCGCGAGTCCGGTAATAGCGGAAATAGCGCGCGAGGTTGGGGCTTTGACTGTGGCGGTTGTCACCAAGCCTTTTGGTTTTGAAGGCCCGCAAAGAAAAGCGATTGCTGAACAGGCTTATGAAGAACTGGCTAGAAAAGTTGATACGATAATTACCATACCGAATGACAGAGTGTTACAAATAATTGATAAAAAAACTTCTTTATTGGAAGCGTTTAAAATCGTTGATGATGTTTTGAGGCAAGGCGTTCAGGGTATATCAGAATTGATTACCGTCCCCGGTCTTATTAATGTTGATTTCGCCGATGTTAAATCAATTATGTCCGACACCGGTTCGGCTTTGATGGGCATAGGGTATGGCACCGGAGAAAATAGGGCGGTGGAAGCGGCCAAAGCCGCCATTTCCAGTCCCTTGCTTGAGTTATCAATTGAAGGCGCTAAAGGCATTTTGTTCACCATAACCGGCGGAACAAATTTAGGTATGCAGGAAGTTTCCGAAGCGGCTGAAATCATAACGGAAAAAACCGATAAGAATGTTAAAGTTATCTTTGGAACGGTGATTGATGAAAGTATGGGGGATGATATCAGAATAACCGTTATCGCGACCGGTTTTGAGGACAGAGAAAGAAAAGCGATTATGCCTGATAATATTGATATCAACGGCGCGTATACCGGCAAAAAATCATTTTATCCGACCAGTATTTTTACCAAGAAAAATACTCCTAAAATAGAAGAAAAGATTGTTATGGAAGAGGATGAAGAAGAAGACGACGATGTGGTTGGTGTTTTTAATAAAAAACCGTTGGAAACAGTCAAGATAGAAGAAAAGAAAAAAGATGACAATAACGCGGATGAAGAGGATTTGGAAATCCCGGCGTTTATCAGAAAAAAAATGGGACTGTAAAACCAGCAGAGTAAGCTTTAAGCAGAATAAGCAGATTAAGCCCCCCTTTGGGGGTTTTATTTTTGCGCCGGAAATGGTAAAATATAATTACATTACCAATAGGAAAGTGATTAAGTGATAAGGTGGTTAGGTGATAAAGTGAATATTTTATGTATTGTCCAATCTGCAATTCTAAAAATACCAAGGTGGTGGATTCAAGACTGGCAAAGGATGGCACGAATGTCAGACGAAGAAGAAAATGCGAAAAGTGCAGCTACCGATTTTCCACTATTGAAGAAATAGAACTTTTGGATATTGTGATTGTGAAAAGAAACGGAGACCGCGAGTCGTATGATAAAGGGAAAATAAGCCGGGGTATTTTACAGTCGCTGGCGAAGAGGCCTTTTACTCAGGATAATTTTGATAAATTAATCCATAATATTGAGAAAGATTTGCAAAAAAAGAAAAAGCGCGAGATAACCAGTCAAGAAGTCGGGGAGATTGTTATGAAGTATTTAAAAAAATTTGATAAAATTGCGTATATCAGGTTTGCTTCAATTTATCGGTCTTTTCAGGATGTTGATAAATTCAGCTCGGAAATAAAATTATTAAAGAAGAAAAATAATTAAAAAAGTTTACAAGGCTAACGAGGCTTACGAGACAGTTTAATTAAAAGCCTCGTAAGCATCTTAAGCCTTGTAAGCCTTGTAAGCCTTTAATATGATAACTGAAAAAGAACAGTCACAAGATGAACTCCCAGAGCCGATTGATTTAAAAATGGATTTACCGCCGGAGATGGAAGAAAAGAAAGATAAAAAAACAAAAGAAAAAAAAGAAACGGAGATAATAAAAAAGAAGGAAACGCTGGAGGAGTTGGTGGAGAAAAATATCAAATGGTCCAAGGCGATTTATTTGCAGAATAAAAAAATAAAAGGCCGGCTGAATATGATGGTTTTTGTGAACTATTTGAAGCTGGTGGTCATTGTGGCGCCGATTATTATAGCGATAATATACTTACCGCCGTTGATCGGGCAATATATGAAACAGCTTGATAGCCTTTTGGGCGGTATGCCCGAGGGAGCAAATTTTGGGGAAATGCTGTTGGAAGGTTTTGGCTTGGACGGCATGTTTTCCAATCTGACTCCGGAACAAATTCAGCAGGCTCAGGACGCTGCAAAAAAATAGATGAGGTTTTTTCCCAAAGTTTTTAAATTGTGGTATAATACATATTCATATGGTTTATTGTGGATTTTCGGCCTGTCATTGTGAGGCCTTTAGGCCGTCGCCCCCCGACTAAGTCGGGGGATAAGTGTACCCTTACAATCTCGGGAATTAACATTAAGCCATGAGATTATCCCGATTTTGTATTGACAAAATCGAGGATCCTCGATTTCGCTGAGACGAAATCGGGACTACACGCCGACTTAGTTGAGGCTCCTCGTAATGACAGATGTAAGAAATAATTTTTAAAGTAAAATTAGATTTAAAAAATAAAACATGACAGCCAAAAGTAATAATCAAAAAAGAACAGAGAAGGACATTTTGTGGTTTGAAGAAATATCAATTAAGGATGTTCCTCTTGTTGGCGGGAAAAACGCGTCTTTGGGAGAGATGTATTCAAAATTAACGCCAAAAGGCGTAAGCGTTCCCAATGGTTTCGCGTTGACGAGTACCGCTTATTGGAAGTTTTTAAAGAATACCGGTTTGGAAAAAGAAATAAAAAAAGCCATTAAAGGGCTGGATGTTTCCGATTTGAGAGAATTGGTAAAAGTTGGCAAAAAGGTAAGGGAAATGATTTTGGAAGCGAAGTTTCCGGAAGAAATTGAAAAGGAAATAGTAACCTGTTATAAAAAATTGTCCGGGGATAAAAGTCCGGGGATAGCGGTAGCGGTGCGTTCCAGCGCCACAGCCGAAGATTTGCCTGATGCCAGTTTTGCCGGCCAGCAGGAGACCTATTTGAATGTGGTTGGCAATAAGCAGCTGTTAAAAGCCGTAAAAAGCTGTGTGGCGTCTCTTTTTACCGATAGAGCCATCTCTTACCGCGAAGGCCACGGTTACGATCATATGAATGTGGCTTTATCCGTGACGGTTCAGGAAATGGTTCGTTCCGATGTGGGCACGAGCGGGGTGATGTTTTCATTGGATACGGAATCCGGTTTTAACGGGGTGGTTTTAGTGACGGCATCTTATGGATTAGGGGAATATGTAGTTAAAGGCAGGGTGATACCGGACCAATTTTATGTTTTTAAAGAAGGTTTAAAAAAAGGCAAGAATGCGATTATCAGCCGGTCAGTCGGCACTAAAGATGTAAAACTGGTTTATAAAAAGAACGGCGGCACAGTGCAGGAAAAAGTCAAATTGGCGGATAGAAACAGGTTTTGTATATCGGATAAAGAAATAGTTCAGCTTTCAAAGTGGGCGGTGCAAATAGCTGAACATTATAATAAACCGCAGGATATGGAGTGGGCGAAAGACGGTGTGACCGGCAAATTATATATTGTTCAGGCGCGTCCGGAAACGGTTAAGGCCAGGTCCAGTCATTCAGTGATTGAAGAATACATATTGAAGAAAAAAGGGAAATTGCTGGCGACCGGTATCGGAGTCGGGCAAAAAATTGGCACCGGTAAAGTCAGAATAATTGAAGACCCGAGAGATATGAATGAGTTTAAGAAGGGTGAGATTTTGGTAACCCGTATTACAGATCCTGATTGGGAACCGATAATGCGCATTGCCGGAGCGATTGTAACGGAACAGGGCGGAAAAACCAGCCACGCGGCGATTGTGTCGCGCGAATTGGGAGTGCCGGCGATTGTGGGCGCGGAAAATGTCAGGAAGGTTTTAAAAAATGGTCAGCCGGTAACGATTAGTTGTTCAGAAGGGGACGAAGGACATATTTATGACACGATTTTACCTTTTGAAGTTAAGAGGACAGAAATAAAAGAAACCAAAAAGACAAAAACCAAGATAATGATGAATGTGGGCGATCCGGACAACGCTTTCGCGATGTCGTTTTTACCGAATGACGGCGTGGGTTTGGCGCGCGAGGAATTTATTTTTACCAATTTTATCAGAATCCATCCGTTGGCTTTGGTTCATTATAATAGATTGAAGGATAAATCGGCGAAGAGAAAAATCGCCAATATGACTCGCGCTTATAAAAAGAAAACCGAGTATTGCGTAGATAAATTGGCGGAAGGAATGGGAAGAATTGCGGCTTCGGTTTATCCGAATGATGTGATAATCCGTTTTAGCGATTTCAAGACAAATGAATATGCCACTATGATCGGGGGCAAAGAGTTTGAGCCGAAAGAAGAAAATCCGATGATTGGCTGGAGAGGAGCGAGTCGATATTATTCCAAAGAATATAAAGAAGCGTTTAAGCTTGAATGCGAAGCGGTAAAGAAAGTCAGAGATGATTGGGGATTAACCAATGTGATTACCATGGTGCCGTTTTGTCGCACCCCGGAAGAGGGGAAAAAGGTTTTAAAAACAATGTCGGATTTTGGCTTGAAACAAGGAGAAAACGGTTTGCAGGTTTATGTGATGTGCGAGATTCCTTCAAATGTGGTGCTGGCGGATGAATTCGCGAAAATTTTTGACGGTTTCAGCATCGGCTCCAATGATTTGACTCAGCTTACTCTTGGCGTGGACAGAGATTCGGCGCTGGTCAGCCATGTGTATGATGAAAATGACGAATCAGTAAAAACAATGATTAGAAATGTAATCAAGGTTGCGCATAAACACAATAAAAAGATTGGAATTTGCGGGCAGGCGCCGAGCGATTATCCGGAATTTGCCGAGTTTTTGGTGCGGGAAGGAATTGACAGTATATCATTAAATCCGGATACGGTTGTTTCCACCAGAGAAAAAATCGCTTATACGGAAAAAACTTTGGGGAAAATGGGTCGGAAAACGAGCCGAAAACATTTGGGTATAGTTGCGTTGGTTGGGATAATGGGCGCCGGTTTGATTAGCTTAGGCGCCGGTTGCGTGGATATTACCGGTTATGACAAAGTATTGGAAAGTCAGGCGAAAATCGCGACTGTGGCGGAATTGAGAGAAAAATTTAATCAACGGGTTCAGGAAATCAATGCGCAATTGCTTGAAGAAAAAGAAACGGAGATAGAAAATAATATGAGTAAAATGCGCGAGAGCACTTTCGCGAAATTTTCTATGGATTATCCTTCCACTTGGTCGGTGGAACATTGGGAAAACGGAGTGTCGGCAAAAAGCGCTACCACCGGAGAATATGTAAGCGTATTTATGCAATTGGTGGATCATCCGGTATTGGAGGCTGATAAAACAGTGATAGATTTGAGCGGTGTTAAAGCGCTTTTTTATGAGGTTTCTCTTCCCAATAATGATGGAGTGGTGATAAAAGTGGTTGAAGTGGAAATGGAAGACGGGGAAATTTTGGAATTAAACAGTAATTCGGATAAATTTGATAAAATACTTTCCAGTTTTTTGTTTGAACAGGATAGTGAAGATGCGTTACCGGACAGAGCTTTAAATCATTGGGATGTGCGCGATAAAAAAGTTTGCGTTCAAATGATTGCTTATGCCAGAAAAGATGCCGGTAGCGAGTGTCAGGCGTTTCCCACGCCGTGCGATGTTCCGCAGTATTGGGAAGTTTGCGATTCTGAAGATTTGGAATAAAATTTTTGATATATATTATCCCGCCGTTTGGCGGGATTTTTTGATTTTATTTTTTATCCTGTCATTGCGAGGAGTCCCAAGACGACGTCGCAATCCAGTTGTCATTCCCATGAATACGGTAATCCAGAAGAATAATTTTCTCTCCTCCACTTTTTTTATAAGCAACTGAGTGAGAGAAATGATTAAATTTATTTAATCATTTCCGAACGAAGGCAGTTTATATCGATACGTATATAAAAAGTGGAGCAAAAAATCGAGCCGTTGGTTCGCTCAGAGCCAGTTGCGGCTCACCG
>MFQY01000008.1:0-2906 GCA_001783185.1 Candidatus Magasanikbacteria bacterium RIFOXYC2_FULL_40_16
CGGTCTGTTACCTTTGGATTTTTTGTTTTTGAGTAGACAATAACCCGTATTTTTCCGGCGCCGTAATGGTAAGTTCTATTAAACATGAAAGCTCCTTCATTCGCTTGAAATAAATCTATCACTAAAAAGTAATTTGGTCAATCAGAGGATGAGCAAAAATTGATTTTTAATCATTTTTGTGTTTTAATGCTTTCATGCTTTTATGTTTTAATGATTTTATGCTGCTAGATACTCACTGCCACCTTCAATTCAATGGCTACGACAAAAACAGAGAAGAAGTGATAGAACGCTGTAATCAAAAGCGAATGATTTTAAATATCGTCGGCACGCAAAAAGATACCAGTAAAAAAGCGGTGGAACTGGCGGAAAAATATGATAATTATTACGCGACCATTGGCACGCATCCGATTCATTTATTTGCTTCGCGCGTTGATGAAGAAGAATCAAGTTTTGTTTCTCATGAAGAAAGTTTTGATGAAGAGTATTACACCGAATTGGCTAAATCAAAAAAAGTAATCGGAGTGGGGGAGACCGGTTTGGATT
This sequence comes from Candidatus Magasanikbacteria bacterium RIFOXYC2_FULL_40_16, assembly GCA_001783185.1. Lineage (GTDB taxonomy): Bacteria > Patescibacteriota > Patescibacteriia > Magasanikbacterales > UBA922 > XYB1-40-15. The sequence continues at coordinate 544 of MFQY01000008.1, forward strand.
TATTTCATTTGCCCGAGGGCAAGAGTATAAAGGAAGTTTTGGAAAAACAAAAGGAAGTCTTCATCGCCCATATCAATTTTGCGGCCAAACATAATTTACCTTTGGTTATTCATTGCCGATCAGCGCATGATGAGATGATTAAATTGTTGCAATCTGTCATCGCGAGGAGTCCCAATTTAATCGGGACGACGTCGTCCCGCCATGGCGGGATAAGTGTTCCCTTACAATCTACGGGACAACGAGATTCCGACGGATCTAAAGATCCTCGGAATGACAGGAAAATTCACGGTGTGATGCATTGTTTTGCCGGCGATTGGGAACAAGCCAAACAGTATTTGGATATGGGATTATACTTAGGTTTTACCGGCGTGGTCACTTTTCCCCCGAAAAAGACCGACCCTAAACCACAGAATGATTTACTGGAAGTGTTGCTAAAAGTCCCTTTGGACAGGATCTTGGTGGAAACCGATGTGCCTTATTTGGCTCCGCAGAAATATCGTGGAACATTTCCTTCAGAACCGTGGATGGTTGAGGAAGTAGTTAAAAAAATCGCTGAAATAAGGCAAAAAACTGTTGAAGAAATTAATCAAATAGTTTTAGAGAACGCTTTGAATCTATTCACAGGCATAGATTAAAAAACATTTTATTCGGATCAACTTATCCCCAATATAAATTCAATTGACAAATCGGCTGTAATGGGGTAAAATATGGTTCGTTTTAAGGGTTATTAAGTTCTTAAGTTCTTTAGTCCAAAATTATGCAACTATTGCCAAAAGATTCACAAGAGAGAAAGTATATGTTATTGGGTTTTAAAATTATTGGCGATTTTGGGGCGACAATTGCGGTTCCTGTTGTAGTGTTTGTCATGATAGCGCAATGGCTGGAAGGCAAATACGGACACGGTCCATGGTTGACAATAATGGCGTTTGTTTTAGCCGCCGCCCTGACCGCGAAGATGCTTATTAAAAAAGCCAAAGAATACGGCAGACAATATCAAAAAATAGATGATGACGGAAAGAAGCAAGACCTAAAAGATTAATTATATATGGAAAATCTCCACATACCGGCATTCGCTCCGGAAATTTTATTTCATATCGGACCGATTGCCATTACTAATACAATAGTAAATGTCTGGATCGCTATTTTGATTTTTTTGGTTCTGGGGCTTTTCATAAAAAGAAATATAAAAAACAAACCGGGTAAATTGCAAAACGCTTGTGAATATATTGTAGAGTTGCTTTTGCCTTATTTTGACCAAGTGACGGGAGATCGTAAAAAGACAATCAAATTTCTTCCGGTTGTCGGTTCGATCTTCTTTTTTGTTTTGCTGTCTAACTGGCTTGGGTTGTTGCCCGGCACCGGCAGTATCAAATTGGGGCATTCATTTTTATTGCGTCCGGCCAACAGCGATTTGAATTTGACTTTGGCGATGGCGTTGGTGGCGGTGCTTTCCTCTCATATTTATGGATTTATCGCGGTCGGCGTGTTTGCTCATATTGGAAAGTTTATTCAGATTAAAGGAATTATTAAGAGCCTGACAAAAGGGCCGATTGCTATTTTTACCGCGATTGTGGAATTTGGCGTGGGCATTTTGGAAATTATCAGCGAAATAGCCAAAGTTGTTTCCTTGTCATTGCGTTTGTTTGGAAATATTTTTGCCGGAGAAGTTTTGATTACTGTAATCGCGACACTGGTGGCATTTGCCGTGCCGACTCCGTTTATGATGTTGGAATTATTAGTGGGGTTGATTCAGGCCTCGGTATTTGCTATGCTGACGCTGGTATATTTGACAGTGGCGGTGCAAGAACCGCATGGGACGGAACATTAAAACATAAAAGCATTAAAACATTAAAACAATTAAGTTTAAATTAATTAATGATATCGCCCGCGAGGTTAAAAATATTTACCTCCTCGACGGTTCCGGTATCGTAAGAATAAATATATGGAAGGACTATCACACGAATCAGTCGTGGTAATGGCGAAGGCCTTTGCTATGGCGGTGGGCGGTTTTGCTCCGGCTTTGGCAATTGGCCGTTTGGTGGCAAAAGCCATGGAATCAATCGGACGCAACCCGGAATCAGCCGGAAAATTATTCGTTCCGATGTTGCTGGGCGCCGCGTTCGCGGAAGCGATCGCTATTTACGCGCTTGTAGTGGTGTTTACGCTTAAATAAGCAAATCAGCAAAATCGGCTGTCATTTTTTAAAGTGATGGCCGATTAGGCGGGAGTGTTTAATAAAAGTTCTAAATGTTTAAGATGTTCAAATTGTTGTAAATGATTTGATTATTAAAAGGTAATCTTCAATTACAACAAACAAAGTGATAAAACAATTAGAACAATTAAAACAATATTAATCTATGTCC
>MFQY01000008.1:2930-15001 GCA_001783185.1 Candidatus Magasanikbacteria bacterium RIFOXYC2_FULL_40_16
TAATCTATGTCCGTAAATAATAATGAAAATACAATAGAGGAAACAACGGAAGTCCACGAAGCCGTCGCTTCAGATGGCGGTATTGCCGCGTCTTTGGGCTTGAACGCGCAGTTGTTTGTATTTCAGTTGATAAACTTCGCGATTGTGGCGGGAATAGTTTGGTTTATGATCTTAAAACCGTTGGTTAAAAAGATGGAAGAAAGAAAAAAACAGATTGACGAAAGCATTGATAATGCCAAACGGGTAGAAACAAATTTAGCCGAAAGCGAGAGACAATATCAGCTTAAAATTGACGAAGCCAAAGTGGAAGCGAATAAAATCATTGAATTATCGCATGAAGAAGGAAAAAAATTGGGAAAGATGCTGAAAGATAAAGCCCATAATGATATAGAATTATTGGTGATGCAGGCGAAAAAGAATATTGAGATTGACAAGCAGGAAATGAAGGAAGAAATAAAGAAGGAAACGGTGGAATTGATTGTGTTGGCTATGGAAAAAATTTTAGGAGAAAGATTACCGGAAAATATTGATCAAAAGTTTATTAAAAAAATATTAGAAGAGAAAAAATAATATTATGTTGAAGGTGCTGGATCACTTCGTTTGTTCAAAATGATTTGTTGCTTTGTTTAAAACGATTGGATTACTGGAAAAAACAATTTCAACAATTAAAACAATTTGAACATTTAGAACACATAGAACATTTATATGAAATTATCACCAAAAGGATACGGAAAAGTTCTGTACGAAATCACTAAAGACGAAAAAGGAAAAAATTTGGAAAAAATGACGAAGCAGTTTTTTTTGCTTTTGGCGCATGATCAGATGCTTTCAAAAATAAATTATATCATTGCGGAGTTTGTTGAATACGCGAAAGAGATGTCCGGAATCGTGAGACTGGAAATAACCGGCGCGCGAAAGTTAGACCAGGCGGAAGTTAAAAAAATAAGCAAACATTTCGGAGATAAGGTTGAAGCGGAAACAGTGGTGGACAAATCCATACTGGGCGGAGTGAAAGTAAAAACAAAAAATAAAATACTGGATGCGAGCTTAAAAAAGCAGCTGGAAAAATTAAAAATACAACTAAATAAAAGTAACTAGTAACTCGTAAACCGTAACTCGTAATTAACGGCATAAAGACCAATATTACTAGTTACGAGTTACGGATTACGGATTACTTACGTAAATTATAATAATATCATTAATATAAATTTTAAACATTTTAAAACATAAAGCGTAATCTTATGTCATATACTGATCAGGTAATAGAATCATTAAAAAAGAATATAGATTCATTCAAAAAAGAAGTATCGGTTGAAGAAGTTGGCGCGGTTATTTCCGTTGGCGACGGCATTGCCCGTATGAGCGGTTTGGAAAACTGCAAAGCGCAGGAAATGTTGGAGTTTCCGGGCGGAGTTTACGGCGTAGCTTTGAATTTGGAAGAAGAAACCGTCGGCGCAGTGATTTTGGGCGATTTCCGCCATATTAAAGAAGGCGATTTGGTCAAGAGAACAGGCAGAATTATGTCTGTGCCGGTTGGCGACCAGCTGATCGGACGCGTGGTTAACGCGGTCGGTATCGCGATTGACGGCGGAGAAGAAATTGTTACTAAAGAATTTTATCCGGTAGAGCGCGTCGCGCCTGGCGTTATGACCCGCGAACCGGTTAATCGTCCGGTGCAGACCGGTATTAAAGCGATTGACGCGATGATTCCGATCGGACGCGGTCAACGCGAGCTTATTATTGGCGACCGTCAGACAGGCAAGACAGCGGTGGCGATTGACACCATCATCAACCAAAAAGGTCAGGATATGATTTGTATTTATGTCGCGGTCGGCCAAAAAGAATCAAAAGTCGCCCGTATCGCAGCCAGACTTCGCGAAGTCGGCGCGATGGAATATACGATTATTGTTTCTTCCGGCGCTTCCGAACCGGCGCCAATGTCATATATCGCGCCATATTCCGGCGTGGCAATGGCGGAATATTTCGCGGATAAAGGCAAAGATGTTTTGGTTGTTTATGATGATTTGACAAAACAAGCTTGGGCATATCGTGAGATGTCATTATTGTTGCGCCGTCCGCCGGGACGCGAGGCTTACCCGGGCGATGTGTTTTATTTACACTCCCGTTTATTGGAACGCGCTTGCAACTTGAATAAAGACAACGGCGGCGGTTCAATTACCGCGTTGCCGATTATTGAAACACAGGCGAGTGATGTGTCAGCTTATATCCCAACTAATGTTATTTCCATTACTGATGGGCAGATTTTCTTGGAAACATCTTTATTTTATAAAGGTATCCGTCCGGCTTTGAATGTCGGTTTGTCCGTATCCCGCGTGGGCGGAGCGGCGCAAATTAAACCGATGAAAAAAGTCGCCGGCAAATTGAAATTGGCGATGGCGCAATTCCGCGAGTTGGAAGCCTTCGCGCAATTCGCCAGCGATTTGGACCCGGAAACAAAAAAGCAAATTGAATTGGGTCAAAGAATAACTGAATTGACTAAACAGGCGCAATATTCGCCGTTGCCGGTTGAACAGCAGGTAGTTTCCATTTACGCTATCACCAACGGTTTTATGGATGATGTGCCGGTGGAAAAAATCGGAGAAGCGGAAAAGAAATTATTGGATTTCGCCGTTAAATCAAAACAAAGTTTATTAAGCAAAATAGCGGCCGGACAATGGGATGAAAAAGTGGAGGAAGAATTGAAGATGGCTTGCCAGGAGTTTGTTAAAAGTAAATAGCCCCTCCAATTCGGCGGGCAGGCAATAGTTTATAGCCAATAGGTTGGTGTCATTCCCGCAAAGGCGGGAATCCAGATACCCAATAAAACTACTGGCTCCGAACTATGAACTAGTAACTATTATATGGCAGTTAATACTAAGGCGATTAAAAACAGAATCAAGTCCGTGACCAATACCAAAAAGATTACAAAAGCGATGGAATTGGTATCGGCGGCAAAGATGCGCAAATCAGTTGAGTCTGCTTTGAATACCCGAACTTACGCGACAATGGCGCGTGATTTGATGGCGCATTTGTCCGGAGTGGAAGACAAAACAAAATACGGACTTCTGGCTACTCGTCCGGTAAAGAATATTTTAATGATTTTAATCAGTTCCAATCGCGGTTTGTGTGGAAGTTTTAATTCCAATATCGCCCGCAAAGCCGTATTTGCTTTGCAGAATAAAAATGAATTATCAAAACACATTTTAGATAGTAATAAAGAAGTGGCGCCGGCCGGTGAAGTCAAGGTCAACATTCTGGGCATAGGCAAGAGGAGCGCGAGTTTGGCAAAAAGAGAAGGATATGAATTGGTCGGTGTTTATAATGATATTGAAGGCAGTAAGGATTATGAAAAGGTGATATCAATCAGCAGAAATGTTATTAAAGATTTTGAAGCGGGCAATTATGATAAAGTGGTGGTGGCTTATACCGATTATAAAACGAGTTTGACTCAAGAACCGAGAATCAGACAGTTGTTGCCGATTTCGCCGCGTGATTTGGATGAGATGCTGGGAAATTTGGGAAAGAATAAAAATTCAGCGGTGGTGAAGATAAAAGACGGAACAAATAAGTTTGACGCCGGCGGTTATTTATTTGAGCCGAGCGAGGAAAGTATTTTGAAAAATATTTTGCCGAAGCTGGTGGAAGTTCAACTGTATCAGTCAGTGCTTGAATCTTCGGCGAGCGAACACAGCGCCAGAATGATGGCGATGAGAAACGCGTCGGACGCAGCCAGAGATATGATAAACGAACTTAATTTGACATTCAACAAAGCCAGACAGGCCTCAATTACCCAAGAAATCGCGGAAATTGCCGGCGGAGCGGCAGCGCTTGAATAATCATTAAAACATAAAATCATTAAAACATTAAAACAAATTGATATGAGTGAGAAAAATATTGGTAAAATCAGTCAGATTATCGGAGTAGTGGCCGATGTGCACTTTCCGGACAAACTTCCGGCTATTTATAATGCTTTGGAAGTGAAAAACGGGAATAAGACCCTCATCTTTGAGGTACAACAACATTTAGGAACGCATACAGTCCGCGCGATTGCCATGGGAACAACCGATGGTTTAGAACGCGGGGCGGAAGTGATAGACAAAGGCGAGCCGATTAATGTGCCGGTCGGTCCGGAAACATTGGGGCGTATGTTTGATGTGATTGGCGAGCCGATTGATGGCAAAGGAAAAACCGGAAATAAAAAGACTTATTCAATTCACAGAGAAGCGCCCAAGTTTAAAGACCAATCACAGAAGACGGAAATTCTTGAAACCGGAATTAAAGTGGTTGATTTGCTTTGCCCGTTTTTGAAAGGCGGAAAAGTCGGTTTGTTCGGCGGAGCCGGAGTAGGCAAGACGGTTGTTATTCAGGAATTGATTCGCAATATCGCTCAAGAACATGGCGGTTTTTCAATGTTTGCCGGAGTCGGCGAACGCACTCGCGAGGGTAATGATTTATATCGTGAAATGGAAGAATCCGGCGTGCTTAGTAAAACCGCGCTGGTGTTCGGGCAGATGAATGAACCGCCGGGAGCCCGCGCCCGCGTGGCTTTGACCGCTTTGGCGATGGCGGAATATTTTCGCGATGAAGAAGGAAAAGATTTATTGCTTTTTATTGACAATATTTTCCGTTTCACGCAAGCCGGTTCAGAAGTTTCCGCTTTGCTTGGACGTATGCCATCAGCCGCCGGTTATCAGCCGACATTAGCGACGGAAATGGGCGCTTTGCAGGAGCGTATTACTTCAACCGATAAAGGTTCTATTACTTCGGTACAGGCGGTTTATGTGCCGGCTGACGATTTGACTGACCCGGCTCCGGCAACTACTTTTGCCCACTTGGATTCAACCGTGGTATTGAGCCGTTCTCTTTCAGAACTTGGTATTTATCCGGCGGTTGATCCGTTGGATTCCAACTCAACCATTTTGGATCCGATGATTGTCGGCCAGGAACATTATGACGTCGCTCGCAAAGTGCAGGTGGTATTGCAGAGATACAAAGATTTACAGGATATTATCGCCATTCTTGGTATGGAAGAATTATCAGATGAAGATAAACTTGCTGTATCTCGCGCCCGCAAGATTCAAAAATTCTTGTCACAGCCTTTCTTTGTCGCCGAACAATTTACCGGAACCGAAGGTAAATATGTCAAGTTGTCAGAAACGGTCAGAGGGTTTAAAGAAATTCTTGAAGGCAAGCATGACAGTAAACCGGAACAGGCTTTTTATATGAAAGGCGGAATTGATGAAGTGAAATAACATAATGTCATTGCGAGGAGCGTCAACGCGACGTCGCAATCCCGAACCAACGGGCTCCTTCGCTCGGTCGTCCCGATTTAATCGGGACTCCCGACCCCTCCAGAGGCGGGCAGGCGTTCAGGATGACAGATTTTAAAGGAATATGAAAAAAATAATTATTTTAACAGCGATGTTTATTTTACTTGGAGTTGGATGCGCTAAAACAACAGAAGAAGTAAAACCGCAGGTCAAAGGCGTCAAAGAAATAAATAAAGTTGCAGAAGTAACTAAAATTATAACAGAACAAAAAAATACTATGAGAAATTTTGAACAATACAAAGATCTGGCCGCTGAATATTCCAAAGCGGTTATTAAGACAAACAAAGGTGATATTACGATTGAGTTTTACGCGGATAAGTCGCCGATTACCGTCAATAATTTTTTGAATTTGGCGGAACAGGGTTTTTATAATGAAACAAAGTTTCATAGGGTGATAAGAGACTTTATGATTCAGGGCGGGGATCCGAATAGTAAGGGCGACAACACCGCTATTTATGGCACCGGCGGCCCGAATTACAAGTTTAATGATGAGTTTAATTCCGAGACTTTGGTTCGCGGGAGTTTGGCGATGGCTAATTCCGGTCCGAACACAAACGGTTCGCAGTTTTTTATTGTGACAGCGGAAGCAACCCCTTGGCTTGATGGCAAGCACACCAATTTCGGCCGGGTAATAGCCGGTATGGAAGTGGTGGACGCGATTGAAAATTCAGAAACCGACCCGCGTGATAATCCGGTTGAGCCGGTTGTTATAGAGAGTATAGAGTTAGTAAAGTAATAGCTTGTCATTGCGAGGAGCGTCAACTCGACGTCGCAATCCCGAACCAACGGGGTCCTTCGCTCGGTCGTCCCGATTTAATCGGGACTCCCGACCCCTCAGGATGACAAATTTTAATTGTATATGTTAACTTTCAAAATCGTCACACCGGATGGCGTGATATACGAAGACAAAGTGGAAAAAGTCACGGTGCCGACCACCAGTGGCGAAATTACTGTTTTACCGAAACATGTTCCTTTGGTTTCTGTTTTAAAAGCGGGCGAGCTTGTGGCATATAAAGATGGCAATCCGGTGGCTATGTCTGTTGCCGGCGGAGTGATTGAAGTTCAACCGGATGATAAAATATATATTATGGCCGATACCGCGGAACGCGCCGAACATATTGATATTGAACGCGCTGAAGCAGCCAGACAAAGAGCGGAAGAAATGATGAAACAAAAAGAACATGAAACTGATGTGGATTTTGCGAGATTGCAGGCTACGATTGAAAGAGAAATGGCGAGAATTAGAGTGGCGAAGAAGTGGAGAAAGTTGGAGAAATAAGAGATACGAGATAAGAGATAAGAGATAAGAAAACCCTGTACCAGAACGGTACAGGGTTTTGATTTGTAGTGTTGCCGTCCCGATGTCGCCTGTGGCTCATCGGGGCGGACTTGGTATGGCGTTTAGTAATACATCAGCATCATGGAAATGATGCTCGCGATTGACAGAACGGCGAAGATATAGATCGGCCAATTGCTTTGCCAGTCTTGCTTGAAGGTCATCTTTTCCTCACACGGTTGGTTGTTAATGGTAAAAGAGTAAAGAAGCCAATAGGCCAACGATAAAGACTACCACGAACATATAAATCGGCCAGTTTTCCACCAAAAAGTTCTTAATCACCATACTTCTTTTTAGAACCTCCCTATAGATTAAAGATAGCATAAGTAGTAAAAAAATCAAGTTTACCCCGTCACGGCGGGGTTTACATGTTATTGGCTATCCCCAAAAAAGTATTGTCAATTTCTTAATTTAAGTGTATAATCACCCAATTATTATTAATTTAATACAATATGAGAAACAGAGCCAAATCATATTTGGTAAGCAATTATATGCAAACCAATGTTAGCACGCTTGGCACGGAAGATACTTTTGAAAAAGCGGTTAATAAAATGGTGGAAGCCAAAACAAACGGCCTTGTTATAGTTGACAAAGATTTAAAGATTGAGGGCATATTGTCCTCGTGGGATTTAATTCAATTTTTAGTACCGGATTATTTGGAAGAAGATAAGCACTTAGCCAGTTTTGAACCGGCGGATGTATTTTTACAGAGAACGATGGAAATTAAGGATGAACCGATAGAAAAATTTATGACAAAAAAAGTTTATACTTGCAACGCCGAAGATTCAATTATGCAAGCGGCAGCCATGTTGTCTGAATTTAGAATCAGACAGCTTCCGGTTATAGACGCCGATGAAAAATTGATTGGCTACATAAATAGAACCGATATCAAAAAAGCGATTGGGGATGTATTAAAAGGCAAATAAACCGTATGAATTATTTATTTGTATTAGCCGTAATAATTTTTTTGGCTACTTACGCCATAATAATTACAGAAAAATATCATCGAACTATTATCGCGATGTTTGGCGCGTCGTTGATGGTTTTGCTTGGCATCGTCAATCAAGAGAGGGCGATTGAAGGAATTGATTTTAATACCCTCGGATTACTTATTGGGATGATGGTGATTGTCAGTATTGCCAAGGATTCAGGCATGTTTCAATATGTCGCGATTAAAGCGGCAAAAATCGGCCAGGGCGATCCGAAGAAAATTTTTATTTTATTGGCCGGGCTGGTGGCGATTTTTTCGGCGTTATTGGATAATGTCACGACCGTATTATTGATGGTGCCAGTCACATTGGTGGTTACCAATAACTTGAGAGTCAAACCAAAGCCGTATTTGATTATGACAATATTGATGTCAAATATTGGCGGTACTTCCACTTTAATTGGCGATCCGCCAAACATAATGATTGGAAGCGCGGTTGGGCTTTCCTTCAATGATTTCCTTATGAATTTATTTCCGGTAGCGGCCATTATCGCGCTGGCGACCGTGTTTCTTTTAATATTTATTTATAAAAAAGAATTTGTCGCCGACCAAGAGGCGAAAGAAGCCATAATGAAATTTAATCCGAACGAGGCGCTGACAAATAAATCTTTGTTGGTTAAATCTTTGGTGGTACTTGGCATTGTTTTGCTGGGATTTTTCACTCACAGTATGACGCATATTGAGGGCGCGACTATCGCTTTATCCGGCGCCGCGCTTCTTCTCTTGTTGACGGTTCACGAACCGGATGAAAATCTGAAAGAAGTTGAATGGACAACGATATTCTTTTTTATAGGGTTGTTTATTTTGGTTACGGGTTTGGAAGAAGTGGGCGCCTTGCATTTGATGGCGGGAAAAATCATTGAATTGACACAGGGCAATTTGACCGCTACTACAATGGTTATACTTTGGTTTTCGGCGATTTTCTCGGCCGTGGTTGATAATATTCCGTTTGTCGCCACGATGATTCCTCTTATCAAAGATATCGGCGCGATTACCGGAATGAGTCTGGCTCCGTTATGGTGGGCTTTAGCAATCGGAGCGGATATTGGCGGAAACGCGACCATTGTCGGCGCTTCGGCCAATGTGGTGGTCAGCGGTATTGCCGGCCGGGAAGGATACAGAATCGGTTTTGTGGAATATATGAAGATTGCGGTTCCGTTGACATTTGTCGCGATGCTGATTGCCACGGTTTATATTTACTTCAGATATTTGATGTAAAACGCATTTAGTCATTAAACAATCTTACTGAAATCCCTTTGGATGGGTCATTTATTTTCTTATTGAATTATTTGGTGGTTTTTTTGATATTTTTAATCTTTTCATCCGTCGCTTTTTTTAATTGTACAGGATTTAAGGATAAATACAATTTTTTTAATTTTTGTCTTGTTTCTTGGGTTATTTGATCCGACTCTATTAATCGCTGGTACGGTGTTTTAGCAGTATCATATTTCTTCTTGCAAACTGAATTATTTACTTTTTCTTTTGATTGAATCTTCATGACTGGTCTGAAAAAATTATTAAACAAGTTCAATTCGTTTTTATACAAATCATTCATCATTTCAACTTGTTTAGCCGTGTCGTATCTGCCATATCCCAGCCATTTTCTGATATGCGTGTAATTTTTTTGTTCTACATAAGCATTATCATTCTTCATGTATGGTCTTGATCTGGTAAAAAATATATCATGTTTTTCACAATACCTGACCAAATGCCAATTGATAAATTCTGAACCGCCATCACTGTCTAACCCCGGAATACTAAATGGAACAATGTTTTTAACATCGTCAATAGCCATTATCACTCCTTTTTCGCCTTTACCGAGTATCGCGCGCTGCTCCGACCAGCCGGAGTATATTTCTACCATATCCAATGAATAGACGAATTCTCCCGATGGATCACCGCCGCTGTGAGCCACTGTATCCATTTCCATAAATCCAATCTTGCTTGTATCCCAATTGGTAATCCTAATCGGAATGGCTGTTTTGAGTAAAGAACCGTGCCTCGTTGTCCCTCTATTTTTATGCAATTTCAATTCAATTCGTTTTTTTTCTAATCGGCGATCCAATGTTTTTGTTCCGATTGATTTTAATTGTTTTTTTAACTTATTGTTTATTTTCAATTCATTTGATCTAACCAATGCCTCAGCCATCGGCAAAAGCATAGGTTTTAATCTTGTCCCACAAGGATAATCCAATAATTCCCAAATTTTAATAATGACAATCATTATATCTGGCCCATACTTCTTTTTTCTTGATTTTCTACCGGTATTAGCCACTTTATTATTGTCATAGGATGGTTGCAGAATAGTACTGGCATAATTGCGGTGATACTTGGTATTTAAACAAAATTCATCTAAAATTTTGCCTCTTTCCAACTTAGAGGCTTGCGCGTATCTTTTCTTTGTAGCTTTAATCAGCTCTTTTTTACCCATAATAGTCATATATTTAACTCAAATTATTTACTTAATTTGAGTTAGATTTTATATGACCCAACCAAAATGTCCAGAGTAAGAAATTAGATGGCTCAATTCGGTAAAATTGACCTTTTCTATTTTTTTATGTATAATACTCCTTCCTGCAGGGAGTATTTATTTTTTTGAGTATTTTCTGTCGGTTTTTGGTCAATTGATTATGAAGTATAATACAAAACTTACCTATAAAATATTTTGGCAACACGCGCGGAAATATAAGGTCTCCGGTCTTGTTTTGTTTGCATCATTAATTCTGGCTTCAGTTGCCAATCTTTTGGTACCGCTCTTATATAAAGATTTTTTTGATATTTTATCATCCGGAGGTGGAGTGGATGGTAATGTCCCGCGATTGATGAATATAATACTATATATTTTATTGATCTACTCCGGCGCGTGGGTGTTTTGGCGTTCGGCGGAATTTTTTAATGTTCATTTTCAAACGAGGATAATGGCTGATTTGGCGAGTACTTGTTTTGCGTATATACACAAGCATTCTTTTTCTTTTTTTCAAAATAATTTTGTGGGTTCAACCGTTAAGAAGATAAATCGTTTTTATAGAGCGTTTGAACAAGTGGCGGACGCGATTACTTGGGAATTGACGCCGATTATTGTTGATGTCGTTTGGGTATCGGTAATTCTTTTTTTGAAAAATCCGTTATTGGGAGCGATCAGTGTTGTTTGGGTGTTTTTTATAATTTTGGTTAATTATTTGTTCAGCATATATAAATTAAAATATGATATTAAACGAAGCGAACAAGACAGCAAAGTGACCGGAGTTTTAGCGGATTCGGTGACTAATAATGTGAATATTAAGCTTTTCTGCGGATATGACAGGGAAAGAAAATATTTTGGAGATGAAAATAATAAACTGCAAGAATTGCGCCGTTTCACTTGGAATCTCGCGTCTATTTTTAACGCCGTGCAGGCTATTTTTATGATTGGGTTGGAAATCGGCATAATGTACTTTGCAGTAAAATTATGGCAAAAAGGTTTGGTCACAATCGGAGATTTTGTCCTTATACAGTCATATATATTCGCTTTATTTAATCGTTTTTGGAATTTTGGCAAAATTATACGTCGTTTTTATGAAGGATTGGGAGACGCGGAAGAAATGACCGAAGTATTGAATACTCCGCATGAAATCGTGGATAAAAAAGGCGCCAAGGGGTTAAATGTAAAAAACAGTGAGATAGAATTTGTGAATGCCAAATTTAATTACAATGAAACAAGAAATATTTTATCGGATTTATCTTTTAAAATAAAGTCAAAAGAAAAAGTCGCTTTGGTCGGTCCGTCCGGCGCCGGCAAAAGCACGATAGTCAAGTTGTTGCTCAGAATGCATGATATAACATCCGGCAGTGTATTGATTGACGGACAAAAAATATCCGATGTGACACAAGATAGTTTGTGGAAGAATATTAGCCTTGTTCCTCAAGAGCCAATATTGTTTCACCGTAGCCTTATGGAAAATATCCGTTACGGCAAACCGGAAGCGACCGACGAGGAAGTTATCAACGCGGCAAAATTGGCTAATTGTCATAATTTTATAGTGGGATTATCCGAAGGGTATAATACTTTTGTCGGCGAACGAGGCATAAAATTGTCCGGTGGAGAAAGACAAAGAGTTGCTATTGCGCGTGCGATTTTACGCAACGCGCCGATTTTAGTGCTTGATGAAGCCACTTCCAGTCTTGATTCTGAATCAGAAATGTATATACAGGACGCGCTTGATAAGCTTATGAAAGATAAAACCGTTATAGTGATAGCCCATAGATTATCAACCATAATGAGAATGGACAGAATAATCGTAATAGATGAAGGTAAAATAATAGAAGACGGTAAGCATCGTGAACTTATAGAAAAAGAGGGTGGCCTGTATAAGAGATTATGGGAAGTGCAAGCGGGCGGATTTGTGGGATAAAAATAAAAAGGCATTTGCAATTTACA
>MFQY01000009.1:0-21975 GCA_001783185.1 Candidatus Magasanikbacteria bacterium RIFOXYC2_FULL_40_16
ACCGCCGAGGGTGTCGGACACAACGCCCGGCTCCTCAAGGGACTGGGTAAGAAGCTGGACGACCACGAGTTGGCCAGCCAGGCCCGTCACAATGAGGTCAAGGGCCTCCTTGCGGCCTTGAACGGAAAGTACGGAGATATCTCCGGAAACCTGATCAAGCTCCGCGAGCGTGAAAGGACGCCTGTCAGCGTCCGGGTCATCGTCCCGCGGACAAAGAGAGTGGTCGTAGAGAAGTAGACGGCCATTCCACAACTCCAACCGGCAGTCCCGGCTCCTAGTCGGGACTGCCGCCCAACTACAACCAAGGAGACGACCATGAAGAAGGAGATGTTTCTGACCCTGTTGGGTCTCGCGCTGGTGGCGTTTGCCATCAGCTCTACCGGGTGCGCGAGCCACGCCAGTCACCGCTACACGACTCCGGTCGTGACCGGTGATATGCTGGACCGCACTGCCACCGTCAATGGCGCCGAGGTGGGCGCAACCGACGAGTACCCCATCAACTGCTTCGCGGACTGCGAAGTGGTTGTCCCGGTCGAAGAGACCACCACGATCAAGCTCCCCGCTAAGAAGCGGGGGTGCATCCCTCCGATGCTGCTCGCCGGTCTGGTGGGCACTGCGGGCGGAGCTGCCTTCGGCAGCATCATGTACCCCAACGACGTGGAAGTCAGCGACGACCGCGTCGACGTCTGGTTCGACCCGACCTGGAAGTTCGCGGCCTTTGGCGCCGCTACCTCCACGGTCATCACCGGGGTCATCTGCTACGCCACCCGCTAGGGTGGAGAAAGGAAAGAGAAATGAGAAATCTCATTCTCGTTCTCGTGGTTCTGGCGGTCATGGGGTGCGAACCCCGCGACCACATGGGCGTGGATCTCCCGCAGCCTCCGGACTCCGGCCTCTGTGGCCAGGTGGACGGGGGCTGTCCCGACTGTCCGACTTGTTCGGACGCCGGGGTGACGGTTCCCGATGCCGGCGACATCACGCCCGACGCGGGGGTTTCGACCCCTGACGCCGGGTGCGACTGCCCGGACTGCCCCGACGCTGGCCAGTGTCAGTGTCCGGACGCGGGGGTTTCTATCCCTGACGCAGCCTGTCTGCCACCGCCCAACGGCTGTGACGACGGCGATGCCTGCAACGGCGAGGAGTGGTGGAACCAATCCACTTGCTCCTGCCAGCCGGGCACACCACCCGTCTGCGACGATGACGACCTATGCACGAACGATTCGTGTTACCCGGTCGACGGCTGTGTCTATCAGCCGGTCGTCTGTACCGACGACGCCCCCATCTGTTTGGAAGGGGAGTGCGTCGAGTGCGTGGTGGACGAGGATTGTCCGGTCCAATCGGACCTGCGCTGCCGCTGGCGGTGCGAGGACAATCTCTGCGTCTACTACGCAGGATAATTTGAGACGAACTTCAGTTCGTCTCAAATCCCGCCGAGCTCTGACATTCTGTTAGAGTTCAAAATAGGGCGTCCCGCTGTACAGCGGGGCGCCCACAACTTTAAGTAAATAATCATAAAATTGTCATTACGAGGAGTCCCGACTGAGTCGGGACGACGTCGTAATCCCGTGAATAAAGAGATTGCGACGGCCTAAAGGCCTCGCAATGACATGGTAAATTGTTTATTTAAAATTACCCACGAGACATAGTGTTTCGCGGGTGATAAGTTCTTTAACCAGCCGGGCGCGAAAGGTTCGTGTCCGGCACAACAAACAAGAGAAGAAAGAGAGAAGAGAAATGAGAAACATCGTGATGTTCGTGTTGTTCGTGATCGCGCTGGCCGGGTGTCAGTTCGACGGGAGCGGAATCTCGTATCCCATCGATCGGACCGTGGACTTCAGACAGCTGGATATCGACTGCGATGGGTTCATCGCAGGCGAGTTCATGGATGCGTGCGACAACCTCACGACGAGCGAGGCAGACCGTCAGGCCTGCATCGCCGAAGTGGAGGAGGAGCTCAAGGTGGGCTCCAAAGTTCAGGGCTTGATGGCCAACGACTGCGACGACGGCGATGCCACGGTGTATCCGGGCGCGCCCGAGCTGTGCGACGGCAAGGACAACGACTGCAACGGTCCCGTGGACGACGGCATCGTCTGCCAGTGTCTGAACTCAGACGACTGCGACGATGGCGTCCTGTGTAATGGCACCAGCCATTGCGACACCGCCACGCACTTGTGCGTGGCAGACAGCAATTCATGCGAAAGCATGGGTCTCGTCTGCGACGCAGAGGCCGACCAGTGTGTCGGCTGTCTGGAAACGGACGACTGCGCCGTCGGCTACTGCAATCCGTCCACCAACACCTGCGTGGAATGCCTGGAGCTCGCGCACTGCGACGACGACATCCTGTGCAATGGCCAGGACTACTGTGACCCGCGCACCAACACCTGCGAATCGTTCAGCAACGTCTGTGACGAGGGTCAGGTCTGCGACGCGGAAACCGATCAGTGCGTCGGTTGCGTCTACGACAGCGACTGCACCTCCACCCGCCCCGCCGATCTCGGCGAGGACTGGTTGTGGGGCTGTTCCACCCAAGCGGTGGAGCCGGACATGGTGCACATGTGCACTTCGTGTCTGGACGCCGACGGCGACGGTTACTGCGGCGCGGAAATCTGCGCCAACGGACTGGACGACGACGGCGACGGCGCCATCGACGAGGAGTGCTCGGCCGACCCCTGCGACCCATACGGGGCGCAGATCCGGAACATCAGCGGTTCGGAGCTGGACTTCGTGTACCACACGTATGTCCTGCCGGACTGGACCCTGGACATCCCACCGAACCATCTGGAGTATCCGCTCCAGAACTTCGGCCCGATGACCTTGGCGGCAGGAGCCTCCTTCGGAGGGGACTGCCTGATGGGAATCGACGCGGTTCCTACCGAGTACTACACCCACGACGCGTGGGTAGCGCTGAGCGAGGTTCAGCAGCTGGCTGCCTGTGTGCAGTATTTCAGCTGCAACAACGCCGATGGGGTGGAGGTTCCGCCCCAGCTCAACCCGGTTGACGAGCTCAACCCCGCGTTCCGCGCCTGTCTGTGCGCGTACAACGCGGTTCCGTAGTCTCCCGCTTTTCTTTCCCTCCTTGTATAGGCCCCAGCGTTCTGCCGGGGCCTTTTTCTTTTTCTTTTGTTAAATACACCATCTACAAACAAAATATCCCTCGTCAGAGGGATATCTTAATTTTCTTTTGTTTCTTCAGGAATTGCTTTAATGTTTTTATGTTTTAATGCTTTAATGCTCTTGGTGCTAGGGGAGTAAAGAGTATTTTTAATTTTCCACTTATCCACATACTGCCCGATACCAAATTTTTCGGATTTGTGCTTTACCGTGGTTTTTGCCTGCGACCAGCGCACTAAACTCTCAAAATTGAGCTTATATCTACCCGCAACCACCACGTAAGTGATTTCTTCGGTTTGTATGGCCCTTCTTATTGTCTGGGAGTTAACCCCAAATAATCGTGCCGCCTCTGAAATGGACACCCTGACGATCTCTTTTGGTTGTTCGGATAAAGGCAAAATAGCCATAAAATGATAAAAATGTATTTTTTTGTATACAATAGTGTATACAATTGTAGCACTGTGGATAAAATCTGTCAAGACTGATAAAAATACTGAAATTAATTTTTTTGGCGTCTGTTTTTATTTTTTTGGCGGTTTTTATCTGTTTTTGTATACAATAGTCTATACAAAAAATATAGAAATTGCTAAAATTAGCCAACTAAAATATTATAAAATTACGATTTGTATACAATAGTGTATACAAATTAAACATAAAAGCATTAAATTATTGAAGCACTTACCCCAAACCCTATGTGGTTTGGGGTAAAAACAAATGTTTGTTGAAACCCCCTCTTGCTCCCTCCCGATGTGAAATCGGGATAAGTGTTCCCTTACCTTGTAGGGGGAGTAATTGTTGAGTTGACTTGATCCGGTGAGGTCTTTGGGCTGTTGTGATCCCTTCTCGTCCTCTGTCATGGCGAGGGCACTTTTGTGCCCGTCGCAATCTCGTTGGGTTATTTTTTAGACAGCGACGGGATTGTAAGGGAACACTTATCCCCCGACTTAGTCGGGGGGCGACGGCCTAAAGGCCTCGCAATGACAGAAGAAATCAAATTATTAACCTTTCCCCCTCATTTTACCCCCTTTTTACTTATAAACAGCCAATTGTCATATTTTCTTGAAATAATTGTATATATAATGTATACTCATATCTACGCGGTTTTGGCATTTTCCGGCTTTTTTGGTTTTTTAAGTACACAATATCACCTAGAACATTTAACCAAACATGTTTACATGTTTAAATGCTTAGATGTTTAAATGCGGTCAACTGTAACATTTTAACTGTTTTTCCGTCTATATATATGAACATTCGTATAGAAGAGAAATTGTTGGTTTACAAAGTGGTAGCGAAGAAAGATACGGAAGCGTTTGCTCAACTGTATGATTTTTATGTTGGACCGATTTACAGGTTTGTTTTTTTTAAACTGTCCAATAGGGAAGACGCGGAAGATATAACCAGTGAGGTGTTTTTAAAAGTTTGGGATTATTTAATTGAGAAACCGAAAGAAGTGACAAGTTTTAAACAATTGCTTTACCGAATCGCGAGAAACAGAGTGGTTGATGTTTACCGGGCGAGAGCGAAGAAAAATGAGTGCTCAATAGAAACCGCGGAAAAAATAGCAATTGGAAATGATTTAAGAAAAGATATTGAAATAAAAGAAGAACAGCAGGATTTGCTCAAAGCGATAAAAAAATTAAAACATGAATATCAGGAAGTGATACATCTGCGGTATATAGAAGGATTGCCGACAAAAGATATCGCGGGGATACTGGAAATGAGCGCGACCAATGTGCGCGTCATCCTGTTCCGCGCCACCAAAAAATTAAAAGAATTCACGGAGCCAGACCTAAAACCTAAAACCTAAAACCTAAAACCTAAGTATGAGCCGAAAGCTTATAAAACAACTCAGAGGAATAAAAAATGAAAATGGCCGGTTAAATCCGGACCGTTCTTGGGTTGCGCAAAATCGCGCTAAGCTTTTGCAGGATATAAATTGCAGTGTGAGAATCAACACAGCGGAAGAAGAATCCAAGCCGAGTGTTTTTGATTCAATCGGTGAAGGCTTGCATATTTTTGTTTCCGGCCGGGCATTGGCGATGGCCAGATCAAGTTTGACGATATTCTTGGTCGGCGCGGTTACGGTCAGCAGTTGGATTGCCAGCGTCAGCGCGTCAAATGACAGTTTGCCGGGCGATAAAATGTATGGAGTGAAAATGGCGGTGGAAAAGACGGAATTATTGGTTGCTTCAGTTATCGGATCGGATGAAGACGAAGTCACTACTATATTAAAACACGCGTCCACCAGAGTGGACGAGTATCAGAGGTCCGAATCAACCGAGCAGGCGAGCGAGGCCATCAAATCATTAAAAGAGAAAATAGCATCCACCCAAGAAAGTTTGAATGAGGTCAGCGAGAAATCTCCGGAAGAAGCGGTCGCGGTGGCGAAAGTGGTGGAAAAAAGAACCGAAGAAATACTGGATTCTTTGTCTGATAAAATGTCAGCCGAAAAATCGTCAGTGATTGTTAGCGAGTCCGAGGTTGATAATGTGCAATTAAAAAAGGAAGTGGTTGAAGCCGAGGATTTAATTCAGAAAACAGGCATTAGCGCGGTGGAAGTATTGATTGAAAAAGTGGAAAATGAAGAGGTCGGTTCAGAGGTTATTTCCAAAGAAGAAGTAAAAAACACAATCAACCGCAAACTTGATAAGCTGGCGGAAGGAGTTTCAAGATTGGACGCGGAAGTGGTGGAAACAAGCGGAATCGCCAGCACCACAATCGCGATTATAAAAACGGCCAGCACCACCAAGTATCTTGTGGAACCAATGAAGGATGGCGAAGAAAATCCGGACCCGAACGCCGACACGAGCGCGTCCAGCACATCGCTGATAAGCGCGCAGATCGGTCAGACCGAACAGAAAGTGGTTGAGGCGGAACAGAAAGTTGTTGAGGCTAATAGGATAGTGGAAGAAACAAAAGTGGAAATTAAAAATTTGATTGATCAAAATAATTTGACCGGAGCGCTGGATAAAATAAAAGAATTGGATGGAGTGAAGTCGGAAACAAGTGTGATGGTGGTGGAAGCAAATAAAGTGGTGGCGGAAGTGCAAAAGGCATTGACAACTGAAGTAAAACCGACCACAACAATTTTGCCGACACCGATTGCCAGCACCACGACAAATGTAGTTTTACCGGTTTTAAATACGAGCACTACTGTTCAGACAACGCCGGTTATCGGAAATACAACCAGTAGCACTATAAAAACCAATTAACTAACTAATTAAAATTTAAAAAGATTTACGGGATATATATACTGTGCGGCCAAGTTTGTTCACAATTTTGTGGACAAACTTACGCCATACAGTATGTGATTCTCTCGGCTTCGGCCGGGGGAGGGCAAACCGTATAAATCGCATTTAACAAAGGTCGAGATCCAATACAGGGTCGTTACATGCTCTGTAAAATATGTCTTATTTTGAGACTGCTTGCGATTTAAAGCAAGTATGCGCTCAAAGATAAGACGAATTAATTAATTATGACGAATGCAATAAGATTAGGAAAGAAAACATTCACATGGTCCGTTGTCGTATTGACAATCCTTTGGAGCATGGGCGTAGCCGCTCTTGTCCCAGTAGTTGCCAACGCGCAAGCAGCCTGCCCAACGCTGGAAGCCGGAGACCTTTTCAAGGTACCTGGAAACAGCGCGGTATATTTGCTAAACGGAAACATGCAAAGAATGTATTTTCCTCACTCAACTGTTTACCACACATGGTATACAGACTTTTCCGGGGTTGTAGAAATCCCGACAACTTGCGTGGATGCATATCCTGCTCCATCAAGCGCTCCATTTGGAGTTAACTACAGACCTGGCTCTAAACTAGTCAAGGTTCAAATTTCACCAAGCGTATATGTTATTGAACCGGGCAATGTTCTTGCCAAGGTTGGTAGCGAAGCAGTTGCCATTTCATTATATGGAAGCAACTGGGCCACTAAAGTAATGGACGTCGCGGATGTCTTCTGGCCAAACTATGCCACCACTGGCGCTGAACTTACAGAAGCCGTACCACATAATGGTATGCTTGTGAAAGTTGCCGGAGGTAGCACTTACGAAGTAGTAGGTGATGAACTTATGTTAGTTGACGGCGCAGTCCGTTTAGCTTCAGATGTACAAACCGTATCACAAGCTGTCTTTGATTCAGTATCAATGGGAAGCGGTAGCGTAACAGCTGCCAGCCTCTATGCTGATCCTACACAAGGAGCCGGTGGAGTTGGTACCGGAACCGGAACAGGCAGCACTTCATCCGGAACTTTAACAGTCGCTTTGGCGGCTGATACCCCATCAGGCACATATGGTTATGATGGACAAGCTCGCACTCCATTTACAAAGGTTAACTTTACAGCTACAGGTGGTGATGTTGTAATTTCAGAAATGAAAGTAGTCCGCGGTGGAGTCGGCCTTGATGCCGATTTCAGCAAGGTCAACATTGTTGATCCAGACGGAGATCTATTGAATGAGCAAGGCAAGACCCTTAACTCAGATCATTTAGTGACTTTCACTGAAGATGTTACTATCCCATCAGGAACAACAAAAGCTTACACTTTGGTTGGAGATATGGCTGCTGCCGTAACAGGTGGTAACGTGCCAAAATTGGGTCTTTACTCAGTTACAACAGCTTCAACTGTTGTCGGTTCTTTACCTTTGTATGGCAACGCAGTTAGCTTGAACTCAAGCGTAGTTCTTGGAACTGCCACTGTGGCTGAAGGTTCAGTGCTTTCCACTGTAACAAAACAAATTGGCGACACAGATGTGGACATGGCCAGTTTGAAAATTACAGTTGCCACTCAAGATTTCCAAGTTGAAAGAATTACTCTTTACAACTCTGGAACAGCCGATTCAGATGACTTTGTCAATGTAGCTTTGAATTACAACAACAATAAAGTTGCTGATGGTGTTTGGGATGGCAAGTATGTCACCTTTGATTTATCATCCTGTGGCGATAGCTGCAAGATTCTTAAATCAAATAACAAAACATTCACTGTAATCGGAGATATCGTTGACGGGTCAACCCGCACAATGATGTTGGATGTTAAGAGAGATACACATGTATTAGCCAAAGAGCTTAATACTAATGTATATGTAACTCCAACCAACAGCGCTACATCAATGGATAACACCGTTACTATTTCACAAGGTAAATTAAATATTACCAAAGTGAATAATGTTCCAGCCGGAAATGTTCCGGAAAATTCTACAGGTGTAGAACTTGGTTCTTGGAACTTTAAAGTATCGGGTGAAGCGATTGACATTAGCGTTTTAGCGTTTAGAATTACTCCTACAGCTGGAGCAGCCGCGGAGGATTTTGATGCTTTGGTGCTTTATAATGCCGCCGGTCAAGCTCTTACAGGCAGTGCTGATGGCGTTGGATCAACTAACGCCGCCGTAGGTTGGGCAACTTCAACTGACACGATTTCATTGCCAGTAGGCGACAATATCCTTACTTTGAAAGGTAATATTGATTCAAATCCTACAACCAATGATACAGTGACTTTTGCGATTGACATGGATAACACAACCAACTTTGAAGCAACTGGCGTGGACAGTGGTGAAACAATCACTCTTGTAACTTATGCAACACCTGGAACAGGAGTTGTGTCTGCTAATACAAGAACAATCACATCAGCCGCTTTGCGTGTAACAACTCTATCTTCTCCTCCGGCGACAACTTATGCCGGTGGTACAAATGGTGTAACATTTGCTCAAGTTCAACTTGACGCGACTGGTTCATCAGAAGATTTGAAAGTTACACAGATGATTGTAAAACATATCAGTAACTCTACCGCTTTACCAATCGACATCCAGAATATCCGTCTATGGGTAGATAAGGATGGAGATTCCAACAACGGAACCGGAACAGCGGAAGAATTGAGCGTAGTTAACGCAGGCGCGTCAACTACTGCCGATACTGATGAAGCAGAAACCTTTAACCTTTCAGGCGTTGACCAATTCACTGTAAAAGCAGGAAAGAGGTTGGTAGTGTATGTTAAAGGTGACATCGCCGGTGGCGCGACTGCTGGTACTCATAATTTTGGTGTAAGCACATCAGATTATGTTTCAGCTATCGGTCTCAGCACCAATAGCACAGTAGTTGAAGCTATTGATACAGCCTCTGGTAATGTAATGACTATAGGTTCATCGGGTGGACAAGTCCAGGTATCTCTTGATAATTCAAACCCGGATGCTAAATTGTTTGCCGGTGGCACCTCTGGCGCTACTCTTGCCGTATTTAATTTCTTAGCCACAACTACAGAAGATGTAGAAATGGAAAGGGTTAAATTCACGCAAGTTGTCACTGCGACCGCTTCTTCATCATACTTGGATTATGATCTATTGTATCTTGAGAACGAAGCCGGTGTGACAGTCGGTTCAGTTACTCCAACTTCAACCACTCCAGTGATTGAATTTGGTGATGATGCCTTCGTAGTGGACAAAGATGATGTTGATGGCCAAAAGATGTATCTAAAGGCTAACTTGAGCAATATTGGTACAAGTTATAATGTAACTGTTGGCGGTCATCGTCTTGGTTATAGTATAAGCGCTGCTACTGATATTGTGGGTAAGGGCTTGCAGACTGGTTCTGCCTCAAATGAATATTTAGGCACAACCGTTCCAACAGGCAATACCAATTACTTCTATAAAGCTACCCCAACTATCACCAAGTTAGCTGTTACAAACACTCTAGGAAATGGCGACATTGAATTGTATAGGTTCAAAGTAACCGCCAATACAGGCGACATTGACTTGTATAAGTTCACATTTGACGTTACAACTACATCTGTGAATGTAACCAATGTAGAGTTACTTGATGTTACCACCGATACAGAAGTATCATTGTACAGTCAAGCTGTAGGTGCTTCACCATCAAACGTATCATACTTCGATGTATTACTTGATGATGACAACCCAACTGCCGGCGACGGCGGTGAGGCAAGGACAGTTGCCGTAGGCACGCCAAGAACTTTCATTCTGCGTGGCACGGTAACAGGTGCCGCAAGTGGGGATTCAATCTCAACTCGTATGGGTGGAGATTCCGCAGTTGCCGATGGCGCGTCAGCCAATGGTAGTTTAACTCAAATGGCTAATATCTTGATGGCTTCATCAACTGTTATTGACGCCGGTATACATGATGATTTCATCTGGTCAGATCGTAATTTGAGCACTCACTCAACCAGCACAAATGACTGGGTAAACGGATACTTGGTATCTGGTTTGAACTCAGCTTCATCAACTGCGACTACAGTCTCTATGTAATCGTTTGATTAGTTAGAAACTATAGTAGGTAGGTAGTCCTTGATAAGGACAAAAACAATACCCCTCCCGCCTCGCGGGAGGGGGTTGTTTTTTTTTATGTTTATGATAAAATTGTTGTTGTAGTGTTAGGGATTAGATTATTTAGGCAGTAGATTATATAGGCAACAGATTGTCTATAAAATATCAACACTAAATATTCTATATATTCTAATTCCTATATAATCACAATCTGCATATATGGTTTATATACAGTCATTTAAAGAATTGATTGTCTGGCAACGCTCTATAGAATTGGTAAAAGAGATATATAGAATAACAAATGAATTTCCACGGGAAGAAATGTATGGTTTGGTAAGTCAAATGAGAAGATCTTCAATATCTATTCCGTCAAATATAGCGGAGGGTTATAAAAGGAAGAGTTTGGGTGATTATGTAAGATTTTTGAATATTGCTGATGGGTCGGCCGCTGAATTGGAAACACAAATAATAATCTCAAGAGATATTTATAAAGAAATTGATTTTTCAAAAACGAGTCTTTTATTGGAGGAAGTGCAAAAAATGTTAGTAGTATTAATAAAAAAATTAAATACTAAATAATCTAAGTAACTAAATATTCTAAATATTCTACTGCCTACTGCCTAATCGCTAATAACTATATAATCTATCAATATGAAAAAGAAAATATTTTTCGCTTTTGCCGTCGTTATTTTGCTGGTTGCTACAGGCTACTATATATATAGTAAGGAGGTAAAAATGAATGAAAACAATTCAGGAAATAATCTTCAAACAACAGAGAATCCATTTGAGAATTTGTCTATTCCGGAAGAGATGGATGAAGCTACCAAGGCGGTGATGCAAGTAAAAATTGATAATACAAAAGTGATGTATAATGAGAAGCCCGATATTTGGGAAACTTGGATTGCGATTGGTAATTTGAAGGTGATATTGAGAGATTACGAAGGAGCGATTGATGCTTTCAGACAATCCGTGATATTGCAAAGCAATAATATTTTGGGTTATAGAAATATGGCCGAAGTTTATAAAAATAACCTTAAAGATTATGAGAGCGCTAAGGAATATTATCGTCTGGCGATTGAATTAAATCCCGGTGACCCGGAATTGTATATCGCGTTGGCTTTAATTGAAGAATATCAATTAAAAGATTTGGCTTCGGCCGAGGAAACTTATTTGAATGGCCTTAACGCGACCCATAATAGTTTTGAGATTTTAAACAGAGCCTTAACTTTTTATAAAAATAACGGCAATATAGATATGGCCGAAGAAATGCAAAAAAGGATAAAAGAATTATATCCGGATACGCCGGCCGCGCAGGAAATAAGTATCTAAGCATATAAACATTTAAACATATAAACAAATAAACAAATCAATTTCTCCCCCTACAAGGGGGAGTTAGAGGGGGTCATAAGTAAGATAAACATAAAATCGAAACTGGACCCCCTTGGCCCCCCTTATAAAGGGGGGAGAAAAACCCAATCCTAACACCTAAATCCTAACACCTAACACCTAAAACCTAATCTATATATGCAAAAGAAAATTGAATTATTATTTAAAATAGTTGCCGGACTTACTTTTTTTGCCCCGTTGGCTTTTTTCCCGAGTTATTTTATTTTTCCGTTTATCGTTCCCAAGATTGTGATTTTCAGGTCATTGGTTTTAGTAATGTTAGGTTTATATTTGATTCTTTTATCAACGGATTGGCAGCGTTATAGAGTAAAAATTACGCCAATTACTATTGTGATATTATTATTTTTAGCCAGTTTCGCGGTCTCCACTTTTACCGGATTGGATTGGTATCGGAGTTTTTGGGACAATCATGAGCGTATGCTTGGTCTGTTTACTGTGGCGCATTATGTTGTGTATTTTTTAATGCTCACATCTGTCGTGAAAACTTGGAATGAATGGAAATGGCTTTTACGCGCCTTTTTATTGGCGGGTGGCATTGTTATGTTTATAGCTACAATTCAGCAGTTTAATCATACATTTTTAATGAATACCAGCGATGGCAGGTCGGCATCTTCTTTGGGAAATCCTATTTATGTAGGTGGCTATGGTTTATTTTTGTTTGCGATTGGTTGGCTGATGGTTATGCGTGAAAAAGGTATGTTTTGGAAAAGTCTTGCCGGGGTTGTTGGTTTACTTGGCTTTTTGGGTGTATTTTTTAGCGGTTCGCGCGGCGCTTTTGTCGGGCTGGCAGCGTGTGTGGGGGTATTGATTATTTCTTACATCCTAAGTCTTAAAGGGCACAAAAAAGTCAGGCGTATTTTGAGTTCGGTAGTTGTCGCGAGTGTTTTGATAATGGGAATTTTATTTTTAAATCGGGATACTGATTTTGTCAGGAAAATACCAACCGTTGGCAGATTGTTGAGTTCAACTATGATTACGGTCAACACTCGCGTTATGGCTTGGGATATTGCATTGCAAGCGTGGGAAGAGCACCCGGTGCTTGGCTGGGGTCCGGGAAATTATTATTTTGCGTTTAATAAATATTATAATCCGGAGTTTTTGCGTTACGGATACGCGGAAACATGGTTTGATAACGCGCACAATATTGTCTTAAATACTTTGGCGGAAAGAGGCGCTGTCGGGGCAATAATTTATTTAGGAATATTTTTTGTCTCTATTTTTTGTGTATGGAAATTATATAGAGAAATGAAGGAAAAGGTTAATATACATTTTTTAGCGGTGGTGTCGGCGTTTTTAACTGCCCATCTGGTCCAGACTATTTCGGTGTTTGATAATCCCACTTCTTATATGTATTTCTTTTTCTTTCTGGCATTTACCAATAGTGGGATTAGGGAATTAAAAACGGAAGATTCGGGATACGTTAAAAATAAGAACGTTTCTCTGTCCGTCGTAATGATTTCGGTGTTGGCTGTGATTTTAGCGATTTATACTACAAATTTAAACCCGGCCAGAGCCAATATGGCCACTCTTGATGTGTTGAGAGGGGTTTATGGGAAACAAGACATACAATCGCTTTATGCGACGGCTATAAGCATACCGACCCCGCATATTGATGATATCAGGAATGATATCGCTAGGGGTGTAAGCCCGGCTTTACGTGAATATGTTGCCATCGGCAGACCGGAATTGGCGCAACAACTATTTCAACTGGCGTATAAAGAATTACAAAAGAATTATGAGCTTCATCCGCTTGATTTAAGAGTGCACGCGCAGGAAGTTTTACTGCTTCAGGAGGCCGCTACATTGTCGGGTAATAAATCTTTATTGTTGGAAGCGGAAAAAATAATGGAGGAAGCTTTGAAAGAATCTCCAAAACGCCAGCAATTTATTTACACGCTGGCCGGTCTTAAAATTCAGTTGAATAAAGTTGATGAGGCGGAAGCGTTATATAAGCGGGCAATTTCCGATTATGATAGGATAGGGGAAAGCTGGTGGCGTTTGGCTTTGTTATATAGTGTAACTAATAGAATGAATGAAGCGATTGTTTTGTTAGACGAGGCCAAAGAAAAAGGAATAGTGCTTGGGGTAGAAGGTGATTCTGTTTTGGCTGATATTTTAGAAAGGGCCAAAGTTAAAGCTGAATAGATTGAATTTATGATTTAATTGAATATTTTTGGTAAACATCTTTGGTTTTTAAAATCATGTTGTTTTTTAAATACTGGAAGAGGTTTTTGTTTTGAGTAGTTTCGGTCATGCTAAGCATCTCTTTCTGATTATAATAGGCATAAATCAATGCGTCTGCCATTTTTTCCGTATTTTCCGGCGAGACCAATAGCCCCGTCTTTTTGTTGGTAATAATATCTTTAATAGCGCCCACATCCGTGGCGATTATGGGAACTTTGTTCAGCTTGGCTTCTAAAATGGTATATGGCAACCCCTCTTTTTTTGATGGCAAGACAAATACATCAAAGGCTGGTAAATATTGCGAGGCATTAGGTATAAAGCCGGTTAAATGGACATAATTTGTTAGTTGTTTATTGCTAATTGTTAATTGCAGTTTTTCTCGCTCCGGCCCATCGCCGATAATAATGGCATGAAAATTGTTTAATTTATCTTTGGCCAGATTGATTGCCTCTATTAGCATGGTTAAGTTTTTAGTTGGGTAAAAATTGGCAATCGTTCCGATTATATAAGAGTCAGCCCAGTTTTGTATTTTGTCATCCTGAGCGAGTGTAGCGAGTCGAAGGATCTCTTTCCTGGCTTCGTCCCTGGATAAAGTTTGTTTTGGCAATTCAATTCCAACTGGGATAATTTCCAATTTTCTTTCAGAAATTTTTAATTTATTCATGCCAATATTTTTTTCATCTTCAGACAAGACAATGATTTTGTCTTTTTTTCGCGCGGTAAGTTTCTCTAAAAAGATATAAAGTTTTTTCTTTAGGTTGTTCATTGGTTCGTTGAAGACCCAACCGTGGACAGTATAGATTAAGAGATAAGAGATATGAGATAAGAGATAAGTAGCCAGTGAGCCAAGTATTCCGGCCTTGGTGCTGTTTAAGTGAACAATATCCGGTTTGATTTTTTTGTATAGATTTCTGATTTCCAAAAGCGCCAAGAAATCTTTGATAGGTGAAATGTTTCTTTGTAAAAAGTTTAGCTGTATAAGCTTGATTTTGTTATTGCCTAGCAGTTTTTTTTGCAAGTCAGGCAGGTTATTCGGCTCGCCGACAGCTACGGTAATATCAAAATCATCAGCCAATGCCGTGGCCAAGTCAAAAACATACTTTTGCGCTCCGCCCCAATGCCCTTGGGTGATTATATATAGTATTTTGGGCTTGTTTTTATTCATATTGTCTTGTAGTATAATATTGAAATAAATAAAAATCAAGGTCAAAAATATGTTGAAAAAGCTGAAAAATAAAGAATTTTTGTTTGTTGTCGCCATTATTTTTTTGGCGGGTTTTTTAAGATTTTTTAATGTCAGCGTTCATGACCCGTATACAGATGAGGTTTTAACCGGTTTCAGGGCAATTAAGATGATAGATTATGATTCGTCTCTGGTTCAAACAACTCCGTGGCAGTGGGTGGATGAAGTGCCGGGCTGGATGCGTCTTTCGTTTCACGACCACCCGATTTTGTTTTTTCTGATGCAACATTTTAGCGTTGCCGTTTTTGGCGAAACTGTATTCGCGCTCCGTCTGCCGTCGGTTTTAGCCGGAATCGCTTCAGTTTTTTTAATATATTTGATTGCCGGCAGACTGATAAATAAAAGAGCGGGATATATTGCCGGCGCATTGTTGGCGGTGCAATCTTATCATCTGTGGGTGTCGCGTCTTGGTATTCAGGATAGCGCTATGATTTTTTTTATGTTGCTGGCGTTATGGCTGTGGATAAGGGCTTTGGAAGAAAATAGGGTGGGATTGTGGATTTTGTGGGGCGCGGTTTTGGGTCTGGGAATTATCACCAAATTGACGATATTGATTATCATTCCGATTTTGTTTGTATACGCTTTGGTATATAAATATAATTTTATTAAGAATAAGTTTTTTTGGTATGGAACGGTAGGGTGTATAATTTTTTGTTCGCCTCTTTGGCTGTATAATTTGATTCTTTATAAAAATTTCGGCCATTTTGATTTTCAAATTTCCGCTTTATTGAATCAGGATGTGGAGAAATGGCAATTCAGACAGGGCCGGCAAATGGTCGGGGATTTGAGTTCCCGTTTTTGGTTTTTCTTTGAATCATTGCGCCAGTCAAACAGCCCGGTTTTTAATTTGTCGGCGCTGTTGGCGGTTTTATCTTCTCTCTATTTGTATATAAAAAATAAATCAAAATTAGCTCTTTTTTTGTTGGCTTCGGTTTTGCTGGAGTGGACGTGGTTTTTAGTAGTGGGGTCAACCTATCGATTTGTCGTGATGATTATTCCGGTTTTTGTTTTGCTTATCGCGTATATTTTCGCGAAATTATTTGAATGGGGCAAACAAAAAAAAATTATTTATTCGGTTTTAGCCGTTATGCTGGCGCTGGAAGTTTTATTTACTGCTAACAGTTTTTTTATCTCGCCGTCATGGGGTTGGAAAAATACAACTTTCGCGCAGATAAATGAAGAAACAAGAAATTTTGGTTTTAACGAGGTGGATGCTTATTTGGAGGATTATTTGACGGACAAAACTTCGTCCGTTTTCGGCAGTCCTTTGCACCAGTTTATCGCCGACCTGCAAAACACGGCCATTAAAAAAGCGGAAGAAAAAGGCTATGAAAAATATCCGTTGGTTATAATTTATGACAAAGATTTTAATTTTTTGTCTCGGCTGTGGATTTTTCAAAGGCGGTTGATTTATTATGGTTGGCCGGTCATATCCGATAAAGCGATGTATGATATTACAGGTGGTAAGTGGGATGAATATTATCGGGAACAAGGGGTTGAGCATTTTCTCTATTTTACCGGCGTGGAAGGCGCGGATTTTGGCGTGGCGGAATTATATGTGCCGTATAAAATGAAATCGGAGAATACCGAGTTTGAGAAGTATTTGTTGGAAAAGGGGATAGAACCGGAATATATTAA
Source organism: Candidatus Magasanikbacteria bacterium RIFOXYC2_FULL_40_16 (assembly GCA_001783185.1). Lineage (GTDB taxonomy): Bacteria > Patescibacteriota > Patescibacteriia > Magasanikbacterales > UBA922 > XYB1-40-15. The sequence goes on from MFQY01000009.1 coordinate 16,851, forward strand.
AAACAGAAACGGACAAGAGGCGTTTAAGGTCTATGAATTTTAGTTTTTTGCTTATCTAAGCATAATTATTGACTTTTTTTATTGGATATTATATGCTTAAACAATAAATACAGCATTTAGTGATTAGAATATTTTCCACCAAAGGACGGATCAGTCCTTCGGCTGAAGCGATTAGTTGATTATATAATTTGAGTAACTAAATAATCTAAATAATCTAACACCTAAATAATCTAAATTATAGTTTATGAATATATTAGTTACCGGCGGGGCCGGTTTCGTCGGTTCCCATTTATGCGAAAGATTGTTGAATGAAGGCCACCATGTGATATGCGTGGATAGTTTTTTTAGCGGAAAAATTGAAAATATAAAACATAATCTTAAAAATCCTAATTTTAGATTGATTAAACATGATGTCCGCAAACCTTTATTGAAAGAATTGGGGTCGGAAAAAATTGACCGGATATATAATTTGGCTTGTCCGGCTTCGCCCGATCAATATCAATTTGACCCGATTTTGACGCTGGAGACAAGCGTAATCGGCGCGCAAAATATGCTTAAATTGGCTCGCCGGACCGGCGCCAGATTTTTGCAGACTTCTACTTCGGAAATATACGGCGATCCGCTTGAACATCCGCAAAAAGAAACTTATTGGGGCAATGTGGATACGCTTGGCAAGCGCGCTTGTTATGATGAGGGCAAGCGGGCGGCGGAAACGCTTTGTAAGGATTACAGATTGCAATATGGCGTGGACGCGCGTTTGGTTAGGATTTTTAATACTTACGGGCCGAGAATGATGTTTAGTGACGGACGGGTATTATCCAATTTTATTTTGCAGGCATTTTTAAATGAGGACATCACTATTCACGGCGACGGTTTGCAGACCAGAAGTTTTTGTTATGTGGACGATTTGGTTGAAGGTTTGATAAAAAGAATGGAAATTGAGTCTGATGATTGGTTGCCGGTAAATTTGGGCAATCCGGATGAACGCAGTATTTTGGAAGTCGCGCGAATTGTGAAACAAAAAATTAATTCCAAAAGCGAAATTAAACATCTGTCGGAAAAAGAAGCGCCGAACAGAATGGGTGACCCGAGACAACGCTGCCCGAATATTTCCCGGGCCAAAGATTTTTTGGGTTGGGAGCCGAAGATCGGTTTTGATGAAGGTTTGGACAAAACCATCGCGGATTTTAAAAAGCGTTTGGAAAACAAGCCGCATGTGGCTGTTTTTACTCCATCGTTTTTGCCGATGAAAGGGCCGGCGGAGGAAAAAGCGTCAGAAGTGATGGAACAATTGGCAGGCTGGGAATTTGATATTTTTACCGCCAGATTGGATAAAAAATTGGAAAAAGAAACCCATGATGGGCGGATGCATATTTACCGCCTTGGTTCCGGCAGTATTTTGGATAAATATTTGTTGCCGGTTCGGGCCGCGTTACGCGCCAAAAAAATGGACAAAAAATATGATTATCGGATTTCTTGGGCGGTGATGGCCAGCTATGGCGCGTTGGCGGCAACATTGTTTTCTTGGATTGCCAAAGGTTCAAAACCAATGCTTTTGAGTGTTTACGAGGGCGATATTACGGAAAAAATGTTGAAAAAAGGCAAGATGCTGGCGCCGATTTATAAGTTTATTTTCCGTCAAGCGCATCGCTGGCAAGTCATCGGTCAGATGAATGAGCAACAACGAGCCTGGCTGGAAGACGAGCGGAAAGTTCAGGCGATAAGAATTGATGATGATAAAAAATTACTGGCGAAACGCACGAAAGAAATGTTTCAGGAATTGGAAATACTTTCTACCCGGTTGTAGTTATGTTTTCAAAATTACAAAATCTAAAGATAGACAAGCCATTGCTGTATATTTTAATAATTACAGCTTTTTTAATGTTAGTCAGAATTTCACAAGTTGATTTTACCGGAGATAATTCTCATTACGCGGTCAGGTCGCTGGGTTACGTGGACACGATGTTTTCCGACCAGCAGACTACGCCATTGAATTGGTTTGAACATTTTCCGTGGTGGGCGAATCTTTCTTTTCACGACCATCCGGCTTTGCTTTTTTTTGTTCAGCATATTTTTTTATCAATTCATGAAAGTATTTTTTTCGCCAAACTGCCTTATGTCCTTTTCAGTTTGGGAACTTTAATTTTAGTTTATCAGGGGGCGAAAGAAAACTACGGAGAGGATATCGCTTTTTGGTCGACTCTGTTTTTAGCGTTTAACAGTTTATTTTTATATACTGTCCGCGCCGGTTATATGGAGGCCGGCGTTATTTTTTTTATTGCTTTGACATTATTTTTCTTTTCGCGTTTTTTAAAACAGGAAAAGTATTGGTGGTATTTTGGGGTCAGTTTAGGGTTGTGTTTTTTAGCTAAATATAGCGTTTTTTTCTTGTTGCCGGCGTTGTTTGGTTATATTTTAATAAAACATCGTGGAATTTTAAAAAGAAAAAAAATATATCTTGCCCTGCTCTTGTTTTTGGCGGTTGCTTCGCCGATTATTATTTATAATCTGATGATGTATAAAACCACCGGCCATTTTGACTATCAGTTTTCTCGGTTATTTCATACGGCTAATCCGTGGGTAGCGGATGAGGTCGGCGGAGCAGTGATGAATTTGTGGGGGCTTTTTATTTTGTTAGGCAAAGCGGTTTTATTTCCTTACCTTATTCTTTCTTTGATTGGTTTGATTTGCGCTCTGTCAAAAAAGAAGATGTTGTTAATCGCTGGTTGTATTTTATTCTTGACCGGGATGTTTGTTATAACCGGCGCGAGTTATAACCATTTGAATCTTTATAATTTGTTTCTTGTTTTGCCTTTGGCTTATTTTTTTGTGACATTAAAAAATTGGCAAAAATTACCCAAAATGATTTCTAAAACATTTGTTTATATTTTTACGGCTTATATTTTTATAACGGCCGTTAATAGCCATATTCTTATCCGTCCGTTTATGGAAACCGGCGCCGGTTGGTTTGTCTCCGGAGCGGTAAATAAAAATGTCGGTATTTATCAGCTTGACCGATACCTTGATAAACTTATAGCCGACAATAATATCCTATCCATTCGCGACGGTTATCAGGAGCTAAAAAATAAAAAACCGTCGCTGGTTGACAAGTATGGCACTAAGCCGGAAGCGCTCCAGTTGCCGGCGAGGCAGTTTAGCGATATGATAGTGTATGATGATAATTTGAATTGGTTCGTGGAATTATGGCCGTTCAAGAGACGCCGTTTTTACCACAACATTCCGATTCTTTCCACGGAAGAATTGAAAAGATTCGCTCCGGAAGCGATATTTGAAAAAATTTATTTTATAAAAGCCACAGAGAACACCGCTATTGAAGGTCCAATTGCCTGGACTGATTTCCCAATTGAATTCGAAAAAACTTTGATTGATAAAGGTATTGAGCCGGTTGATTATATTTATCGGACTGATGGCCTGCTTGCGTTTAAAGTGTATATATTTGAATTCGAATAATAATTAACTCGTAGTGAGTTTGTGTAAATTCTTAATTAAATTTAGCTAAAAAATAAACTTTATTTATGTCTGTCATTACGAGTCCCGATTAGGTTGGCGTGTAGTCCCGATTTCGCCTCAGCGAAATCGAGGATCCTCGATTTTATTGGTATAAAATCGGGATAATCTCGTGATACTATCTGTCATTACGAGCCCACAAGGGCGTAGTAATCTCGTTGTTTGGGAGATTGTAAGGGAACACTTATCCCCCGACTTAGTCGGGGGGCGACGTCGTCTTGGGACTCCTCGGTTGACAGAGTAAAAATTTGCTATGAGTTCTATGAAAAAAAGAATATTGATTTTTTCCACCGCGTATTTTCCGCTTATTGGTGGAGCTGAAGTTGCTGTTAAAGAAATAACGGGCAGAATTAACGATTTTGAATTTGTGATGGTGTCTCCTCGTTTGAGAAAGGATTTGCCGGAAACCGAACAAATGGATAATTTAACAATACATAGGATTGGCAGGGGGAATAATTTTGATAAGTTTAGGCTTTTTCTACAAGGACCAAAGTACGCAAAGTCTTTGGGTGAGTTTGGCGCGATTTGGTCAATAATGGCCAGTTATGCCGGTTTTACGGCTTTGCGTTACAAAAAGGAAAATAAACAAGTTCCGTTTTTACTGACTTTGCAGGAAGGGGATACAAAAGCGCATATTTACAGCCGGGCATGGTTTGTCTGGCCGTATTTTAAACAAATATTTAAAAAGGCAGACAGAATACAAGCAATCAGTAAATATTTGGCGGACTGGGCGCGCGAAATGGGAGCAAAAGCGCCAATAGATATAGTGCCTAATGGCGTGGATATTGGAAGATTCCAAGATACAAGAAACAAGATACAAACAGATGAAAAAGATATTATCACCGTTTCAAGGTTAGTGGACAAAAATGGCGTGGAAGACTTAATTAAAGCTATGGCTTTTTTAAGTGAAAATGTCCATTTGATTATTTTGGGGGACGGGGAATTGAAAGGGCATCTTGAAGAAGTTTCAAAAAATAATAATCTGGATAAGAGAATTCATTTTGTTGGCAATGTCGCGCCCAAAGAAGTCTACAATTATTTGGCAAAGGCTGATGTATTTTGTCGTCCCAGTTTATCGGAAGGCCTGGGCAACGCTTTTTTGGAAGCTATGTCGGTCGGTTTGCCTGTTGTGGCGACAAAAGTCGGCGGAATACCGGATTTTTTGGTTGATGGAGAAACCGGCTGGTTTTGCGAGGTAAAAGATCCGCGCAGTATCGCCGAGAAAATAAAATATATTTTAGATGAAAAAAACAAGGAGGAGGTTTTGAGGGTGATGGAGAATGCCAAGAAAATGGTCAAAGAGAAATATGGCTGGGAGCTGGTAGCGCAAAAAATGGAGAGAATTTTTAACCTTCTTGTTTTTGGCGGAAAAAGCGAAAAATAGCGACTTGCCAAAAGACTAAAATTTTGCTAATCTATCTGTACGCTTTTAGTTAATTACAACGCATAACAAAGCGAAATTTTAAGTATGAAAATCCTAATTGCCGCCGACCCCGGTAGTAGAAGCTCGCTTTACTCGCTTCACTACGGGGCGAGAATCGATGGGTTGTAAATAATCTCCATAATTTTGTTTTATCTGTAATTTATGAAAATACTG
>MFQY01000009.1:22086-33931 GCA_001783185.1 Candidatus Magasanikbacteria bacterium RIFOXYC2_FULL_40_16
CTTTATTTGTTGTGGAAAAACGCCAAAGATGCCGAAATCATATACGCGATGGGGCCGGTTAATGCCGGTTTCCCGGCGTTGATTGTTGCCAAGCTTGCCGGCAAAAAATTGGCGACAAAGATTGTCGGCGATTATGCTTGGGAGCAGGGCGTCCAGAGATTTGGCGTGAAAGATTTAATTGATGATTTTCAGGTTAAAAATAATTATTCTTTTTGGGTCAAATTACTAAAATGGATAGAAAAAAAAGTTGCTCAAAACAGCAGTCGGGTGATAGTGCCCAGTCTTTATCTTAAAGGAATAGTCGTTGGTTGGGGATTGTCTGTGCATTGTGTGTCTGTGGTTTATAATGAAGTGGAATATGTTCCTGTCAATCCAATAGAGCATAAGGATGAAAAGTGGGTGGTTTCGGTTGGGCGTTTGATATCATGGAAAGGCATGGATACTTTGATTGAGATAATGCCCGATTTGCTCAAAAAAATTCATAATTTAAAATTAAAGATTGTCGGCGACGGGCCGGTGATTGAAGATTTAAGAAAAAAAGTTAAAGATTTAAATTTAGAAAATAGCGTTGAGCTGACCGGTAATTTATCAAAGGAGAAGGCGTCGGTCTATATGGCTTCGGCCGATGTGTTTGTTTTAAATAGCGGTTATGAAGGATATTCCCATGTTTTGATAGAAGCGCATAATCAAGGCGCGCCGGTGTTGGCCAGCCGAGCCGGCGGGAACGCGGAAGTGGTAGCGGGGGACGCTTTATTTGAATACAATAACAAAGAAGAAATAAAAGAAAAGATATTAGCTAATATTAATACACCAAAAAGAGAGCCGATGAAGCATGGTTTTTTGAGACATAATATGATAGATGAGACTAGGCAGATATTACAAAGTTTATGTAAATTAGACAAATAACGATTAATTCGAATTAATCTGTCCAAATTAATAATTAAATCAGTTTAAATCGATAAGTAGATAATCAGTGTTTTCCACTGTCATTACGAGGAGTCCCAAGACGACGTAGTCCCGATTTCGCTGAGGCGAAATCGAGGATCCTCGATTTTGTCAGTACAAAATCGGGATAATCCCGTAAACAAAGATTGGTTTGGGAAATTAAAACAGAGTGTAAATAATCACAACGAGATCCCTCGCTCGGTCGTTCCGCTTCCGACCGCTTCCCGCCGTTCGGCGGGACAGGCAGGGATGACAGATTTTAAATGTATGCCAAAACTAATGATAAGTTTGGACAAAAAGATTTTAGATGAGAATTCCGCCGTTGCCAAACGGATGGTGGATTATGGTTTGCAAGATAGTCTGTATATTATCATTCCCAATGATACGGAAAAATTCGTGGAATTGTCGCCGGAAGTGAAAGTGTGGGGGGTTGAAGGAAATAAAATAATGCAATTCAAAAGACTGGCGGACAAAGGCAGAAGAATAATCAAGAAAAATGTGATAGATTTGATTACCGCGCAGGATCCGTTTTTTACCGGTTTACTCGGGGTTATTCTGAAGACACAAACGAAAATAAAATTGGAAATCCAGTTGCATGGCGATTTTTTTAGCAATGATTATTACAGAAGAACCGGCGTAAAGGATTATATTCAGTACTGGTTGGCGAGATTTGTTGTTTTGCCGGTCGCGGATGAAATCAGGGTGGTGGGACAGAGGATAAAAGACAGCTTGCTGAAACTCGGTGTAAAAGAAGAGAAAATAGAATTAAGACCGATTGAGATAGACAAACAAACAATCGTGAATTATGAACCAAAAACCGATTTGAAGAAAAAATATTATGATTATAAGAAGATTTTTTTGTGTTTGGGCAGGCTTGAGCCGGTAAAAAATATATTTTTTTTGATTGATGTATTTTCCGAAGTGGTCAAAGACAAGGTGAATGGTGAAGCCAGACAAGGTGAATTGCGAAGCAAGAGAGAGTCCCCTGGGGGAGAGGGTGCCCTGGGGCAAAACAAAGATTTTCTTTTGCTGATAGTCGGCGAAGGGTCGCAAAAAAATATGCTGAAAGAAAAAGTCGTCAGTTTGGCTTTAAACAAGAATATCAAATTTGAAGATTGGGTTGACGACCGTTTCAGTTATTTGAAAACTTGCGATGCGGTTTTGTTCCCGTCTTTGAGCGAGGGATACGGGTTGGTGCCGATGGAAGCGAACGCGGCCGGCGCGCCGGTTATAATGAATGATGTCGGCGTGGCGAATTATGAATTGATTCCGGACGAGAAAGTGAAAATAATTTCCGTAAACGACAAAGACGCTTGGATTCAGGCGATATTAAATATATGAAAAAAATCTTAATCATCACACCGCGTTTTCCCGTGCCGACTTCGGGAGCTTGTGAACAAGATAGGGCGGAAGGTATAAAACAGCTCAAACGTCTCGGTAATGAGATACAGGTAATTGGAAAGGTTTTTGATTTTCAAAATAAAGAGAATATAGAAAAGTTTTCGCGAGAAAATTATATACCGGTGCATTTAGTCCCATATAGATATACGCAAAAAAAGAGTTTGTGGCGGAACTTTTTATATCATTTAAGAAGGTTTATTTGGCCGCCGTATTGGGATGGTTCGGTCTACGAATACGCTGACCCGGCAATAAAAAACAAGTTAACGGAGGTTTTAGAAAACTGGCGTCCGGATATTGTCTGGTTTGATTATACTTTTATGTTGCCTTTGTATCCAATCGCGCGCCGGTTTGGCTGTAAAATAATAACTCACTCATTAGTTTATGACCCGAATAATCTTTTGGAAGAAGAAGGCGGTGGTTTGTTAAATCATTTTAGGGCCAAAATAAAAACAGTGACTGAACGCGCCAGTGTTAAGAATAGCGATTATGTATTTGCGATTACGCCGGATGAGGAAAAATTATATAGAAAATTGGGCGCAAAAAATATTCAAACTTTACCGCTTAGGGCGCTTTATAATTTTTTGGGAGAAAACGAAGTGGCGGTTGACAAGAAAATTTTAAATGTGTTTTTCATGGGCAGTTCATACAATATTAAGCATAATTTACAGGCCGTTAAATTTATAATAGAAGAAGTCGTCCCTCTTGCCAATAAAAAATACCCCGATAAGTTCAAATTTTTTATTACTGGCGGTAAAATGCCGGAAGATTTGCGGAAAAAGTGCGTTAATAACATAAATTATTTAGGTTTTGTGGATGATATAGGCGGATTTTTAAGGGATATGGATATCGCCCTTGTGCCCTCTCTTTTTGGAGCCGGGATGCAACAAAAAATATTTGAACCGCTTGCGCGCGGGTTTCCGGTTATAATCTCGCAGAGAGGGTTGGTAGGGTATGATTTTGAATGTGGCCGAGAAGTTCTCTGCGCTTCAAACGCGGAAGAATTTACCGCGCGCTTGGGGCAACTTTTGGATTTTAATTTTCGTAAGAAAATTTCCAGTCAGGCCGCGATCAAAAGCAGGAATTCTTTTTCACGAGAAAAATCCGATGCCATTATCTTAAAAGCCATATGAATTGGAAAAATAAAAAAGTTTTTATAACCGGACATGATGGATTCATCGGTCAACATCTCACGTCCGCCTTGAAATCATCCGGCGCGGACATTAGAGTTTGCGAAGTGGATTTATTAAAAGAAAAATTGGCCGTAGGGGATGATTTCCAGCCGGAGTATATTTTTCATTTGGCAGCTATAGTGCCGGCCGCGAGCGATGTTATTAGAGATTCCGATGTTATAGAAAATAACATAAAGATTACTGAAAATGTATTGGAATTCGCGTGTAAGATAAAAGCGAAAGTGATTTTAGCAAGCAGTAGCCATGTGTATCCGCCGGCAAAAATTGGGGATCATCCATGGAAAGAAGATGAAACTATTCCCGACAAAACTATCAGTGTATATGGCCTTTCCAAACAAAAAGTGGAAGGATTGATTTTTGAGTATTCTAAAAAATATGGCCTTGAATTTTTAATTGTCCGTTTAGCAAACGTTTACGGACCCGGGGACAAATCAAGTAGGTTTATACCCACTTTTATTCGCAAGTGCATAAATAAAGAATTTCCTTTGGAAGTTTTGGGAGAAAAAGACGCGGTGCGTGATTTTTTATATATTGAAGACGCGATAAAAGGATTGACAAATAGCGCGAATCTGTTAGGGTATATTAAGGTTGTTAATATCGGTAGCGGGTCGGGGACTACGATTGAGGAAGTGGCGGAAATCATTAAATTTAGGACAAATTTGGCAGAGAAAGAAATCCTTTATCGGCTATCCGGCGGCAGTAAGATATTATATAATGTATTGGATATTTCTCTGGCAAAAAAGAAAAATAAATATAGTCCGAGCGTCGGTCTGGAGGATGGTTTAGTTGAGACCATAAACTGGTGTTTAAAAAATAAGTAAAAATTTTATGGATAAAATCAAAAATCAAATAGGCGTCGGCACTGCCAATATCTCTAATCGGGCTAAGGAATACGTGAATGACGTATTAAATTCGGGCAGGCTTTCTTATGGAAAATATTTAAAAAAATTTGAAGAAGAATTCGCGCGGGAACATGAAAAAAAATACGCTGTAATGATGAATAGCGGGACAAGCGCTTTGCGTTTGGCGCTCGCGTGTTTAAAAGAAAAATATAATTGGGGTCCGGAAACTGAGATTATACTTCCGGCAGTAACCTTTATTGCTGATTTTAATGTAATTATTGACCAAGGATTTAAGCCGGTGTTTGTTGATGTTGATTCTCTTTCGTATAATATAGACCCTAAAAAAATAGTTGAAAAAATCACGCCAAACACTAAGGCGATTATGGCTATTCATTTATTTGGACAACCGGCGGATATGGATCCGATTATGGATATTTGCAACAAATATAATTTGAAAGTAATAGAAGATTCTTGTGAGACGATGTTTGTGCCATATAAGGGAAAAAAAGTCGGATCTTTCGGCGATATTAGCTGTTTTTCCACCTATATGGCGCATCTTCTTACTTCCGGCGTAGGCGGATTGGCTCTTACAAACAATGAAGAGTATGCTGTTATTTTAAGAAGTTTAATGAATCATGGCCGTGATTCAATATATTTATCTATTGATGATGATAAAGGTCTTTCTAAACAGGATTTATCAAAAGTTGTTTTAAATCGTTTTTCCTTTGTCAGACCGGGGTATAGCTTCCGCGTTACTGAAATGGAAGGGGCATTAGCTTTGGCTCAATTTGAAGAACGCCAAGATATTTTGGATGGACGCGCGGATTGCGCGGGATATTACATTTCACAGTTAGCCCAATTTGAAGATTATATTCAACTGCCTCATTCAGTGCCGAACATAGGTCATGCTTATATGATGTTTCCAATTGTGATAAAAGACGCGCGGATATCAAAAAAAGATTTGGTTTTATTTTTAGAAGAGCATAATATAGAAACACGTGATATGTTGCCTCTTGTTAATCAGCCGGTTATTATAAAACAATTTGGGAGTATAGAAGATCAGTATCCGGTAGCTAAATGGATTAATAATAATGGGTTTTACATTGGAAGCCATGAAAAAATTACTCAAGAAGAGCGAGAGTATGTCATTGCCGTATTTAAAGAGTTTTTTATAAATATAAAATAAATAATATTACTATTATGAAAAAGAAAGCATTTATCACCGGTATCACCGGACAAGACGGTTCGTATTTAACCGAACTTTTATTGGAGAAAGGATATGAGGTTCATGGAATTGTTCGCCGTAACAGCACGGTTTTTCGTTCGCGTATTGAACATTTGCTGGCAAATTATCAAAATCCGGAAGATGAAAAACCGCGGTTATTTTTGCATTATGGCGATTTGGGCGACGGCACCAACATTTCCCGCCTTTTGTATAAAATTCAGCCCGATGAGATTTATAATTTGGCGGCGCAGAGCCATGTGCGGATAAGTTTTGATATTCCTGTTTATACGGCTGATGTGGACGCTTTGGGTGTGATTAGATTATTAGAGGCGATTAGAGACAGCGATATTAAGGCCAAATTTTATCAGGCCTCAAGCAGTGAGATGTTTGGAAAAGTCGCGGAGAGTCCACAAAATGAGAATACCCCTTTTTATCCGCGCAGTCCCTATGGTTGCGCCAAAGTCTTCGCCCACCATCAAACGATAAATTATCGTGAAAGTTATGGGTTGTTTGCTTGTAGTGGAATTTTATTTAATCATGAGTCGCCTCGCCGGGGAGAAAATTTTGTGACCAGAAAAATAACCAAAGGCGTGGCGGAAATTAAGAAAGGCTTGCGCGATAAAATTATTTTGGGAAATTTGGATGCGCGGCGCGATTGGGGTTATGCCAAAGAATATGTGGAAGCGATGTGGCTGATGTTGCAACAAGACGAACCGGATGATTATGTTATTGCTACCGGTGAGACGCACACGGTGCGCGAATTTTTGGAGGAAGCGTTTAAGGTCGCCGGTCTGAATTGGGAAGGTCATATCGGTTTTGATGAAAAATATCTGCGTCCGGCGGAAGTGGATTTGTTGGTCGGTGACCCCGGCAAAGCTAAGGAAAAGCTGGGCTGGGAACCGAAGACGAAGTTTAAGGAATTGGTTAAATTGATGGTAGAGGCGGATATGCGGGATTTGGAGAATTAATTCACCACATTAAAAATTCGAATATCGAAATCCGAAATTCGAAACAAATCCAAATGACAGAAATTCAAAATAAAAAACAATATGATAAAATTCACCTAACTCATCTAATTTCTAATTGACCTAATAAAATTTCTAATTATTTAATTCCAAATCAATTTTTCCACATTTGTCATTTGGTATTTTATTAGAAATTAGGTGAATTAGATATTAGATAATTTTTAACTCTTTTGTGCTTCGGATTTCGGATTTAAATAAATTACTATGAACTATTGGCTCTGAACTATTAACTGTTATTATGTGTGGCATTAACGGTTTCAATTTTTCCAACGAAGAATTGATAAGAAAAATGAATGCGAAAGTAAAACACCGCGGCCCGGACGGCGACGGCGTATTTGTGTGTGGCGATGCTTCTTTGGGGCATACCCGTTTGTCCATTATTGATTTGTCTGAGAAAGCGTCTCAGCCGATGTTCAGCCGGGATGAATCTTTGGTTTTGGTTTTTAACGGCGAGATTTACAATTTTCAGGAAATCAGAGATGAATTGAGAAAGAAAGGACATCAATTCAGGTCAAATAGCGATTCAGAAGTGATTTTAAATTCGTATATAGAATACGGCGTTGATTGCTTGCAAAAATTCAACGGGATATTCGCTTTCGCGATTTTTGATAAAAAAGACAACAGTTTTTTTATCGCCCGGGACAGAATAGGAATTAAACCTTTATATTACTATTGGGATCCTTCGACAAGCTCAGGACGAGCCAAACTCGTTTTTTCTTCGGAAATAAAAGCGATTTTAGAACATAATATTGAAAGAAAAATAAACAAAGGCGCGCTAAACATATATTTTAGAACTCTTTATGTGCCTGCTCCTTTGACTATGTTTGAGGGTATAAATAAATTGGAGCCGGCTTCATATTTGATTTATAAAAATAATAAATTGGAACAAAAAAAATATTGGCAGCCGTCCGATTTTACTGATATCGCAAATAGATCGGAAGCGATGGCAAAAATAAAAGAACTGATGAAAGATTCAGTTAGGTTGCAATTAATATCCGATCGGCCGGTGGGAATATTTTTAAGCGGGGGAATTGACTCTACGGTTATTACCGGGCTGGTTAGCGAATTAACCAATGATAAAATAAAAACTTTTTCCGCCAATTATGATATAAAGGTGAACAAATTTAATATTGACGCCGATTTGGCTGTTAGAACCAGCAAATATTATCAGACTGAACATCAAGAAGTTTTAGTCACAGGCAAAGACGCGCGCGATAATTTTCAAAAAGTGATTTGGAATATGGATGAACCGGTCGCTAATGCGACGCAGATAGCCACTTATCTTTTATCCAAAGAAACAAGCCGGGAAGTTGCGGTAGTTTTGGGCGGGGACGGCGGGGATGAATTGTTTGGTGGCTATGAAAGATACAAGTTAAGCGGGCTTATCAGCCAATATCAAAAAATGCCTGAAATACTCAAAAAGATTGTAGGCGAACCGGCAATAAATTTTTTAAAAACAAAAAATAAATCAATAGAAAAATTGAGGTTGATCGGCAAAGCGGACAGGTATTTGTCATTTATGTCGCAAGAAGAGAAAAATATTTCTTTATTTTTGAAAAATGAATATAATGACAAGAGCATCGTTGGAAGATTTTATGAAGAAAAATATTTTTCTGAAGATATGAAAGATTATGAAAAGCAATTTATGTGGGCTGATATCCGTTCCTGGCTTCCGAATGAATCTTTGATTAGGAGCGATAAAATGTCTATGGCGTTTGGTCTTGAACAGAGAGTCCCAATACTGGATCACAGATTGGTTGAATTGTCGCTCAAAATACCGACTAAATGGAAAATAAAAGGTAAAAATAGCAAAGCGATTTTTAAAGAAGCAATGAAAGAATATATTCCGGAATATATAATGAATCAGCCTAAAAGAGGGTGGACTTCCCCGGCTTCCGGTTGGTTGAGAGCTGAAATGAAAGATCTGGCTTATGAAACGCTTTCTCCAAAATATAATCCGGGTATGGAAGAATTTTTTGATTTTGATAATATAAAATTGATGCTCGACAATCATATAGAAAAAAAGGAATATAATATGAATTTACTTTGGGCGCTTATTACCTTTCAAATGTGGTATAGACATTTTATTAAAGAGAAAAGTACGTGATTTTTATTTAAAGTTTATTTTTTAATAGTGTAATATTGAATTAAATATGAATATAAAAGATACATTAAAATGGGCATATGATGAACTCTCTCCATATAGTGGAAGAAAGAAATGGGAGTTTTATAATAATTATAGAAGTTTGAAATTTTTTGTTAAGCGAGTGCCTAAGGGCGCGACAATTTTGGATGTTGGTTGTGGAATAGGCGTATTTGCATTAAGTTTGAAGAAACTTGGTTATAATGTTGTTGGTTTAGATAAATATATTTTTCAAGATGATAATTATTTATCAGAGAAGGATAATATGAATAATATCCAAAAAATCTGGGAAAAAAATGAAATTAAAATAGTGAATGAGGATATTTTTAATTTTTCTAATGAAAATAAATTTGATTGCGTTATTAATATCGCAGTCATTGAACATCAAAAAGATCCAAAGCGCTTTATTGAATCGTGTTTGAAACATCTTAAAATAGGCGGATACTTTTTTTGTGTATCGCCCAATATGGTTGACTTTCTTAATCGTTGCAGAGTAATGTGTGGACGTTCAGCTTTTCGAGATTTAAAGCCATTTTTTGACACTGGAGAAAATTTTGTTGGTCATTGGCGGGAATACACCCTTAGGGAGATGGTACAAATGGCGGAATGGTCTGGGATGGAAATTATAAAAGCAAAAAATTATCGCACGTCAGCTCTTTTTAATGGTAAAGATAAATTTCCGAGAAATATTATGTTGGCGTTATTTAGGCTATTATCTGATATGATACCGGGAGCGAGAGAAACAAATACTGTATTAGCACGTTATAAATAATAATTATGCAGAAAAATATATTAATAATTACACAAACAGTCGATGAACAAGATTCCAATCTAGGTTTTTTTTGTGGTTGGATAACAGAATTTTCAAAACAACTTGAACATGTATATGTGATTGCAAATAAAGTTGGAAATTATAATTTACCGGATAATGTAACGGTTTTGTCTTTGGGAAAAGAGAAAGGCGCCGGACGAATAAAAAAGATGTTCACTTTTTGGAAATATTTAATCAAATATATTCCAAAGAGCAGAGCTGTATTTGTGCATATGTGTCCGGAATATCTAATATTTGGCGCATGGAAGGCGCGTTTTTTTGGTAAAAAAGTCGGTTTGTGGTATTTACACAAATCTTTGACTTGGAAATTAAAATTGGCTGTTTTCTTGTCTAATAAAGTATTTACCGCTCATAGCGACGGTTTGCCGATAAAATCGTCCAAAGTTTTAGTTACCGGGCATGGGATTGATATGTCTGTTTTTGAAAAAATACAAAATAAATCCCGCACCTTCCAACAGAGTATTAAACCCAACTGGAAAGATTTTTCTAGTACCCCTTCATCCCCGCAGCAAGCCGAGGGGTATTTGGGGAAGGTGCGGGATAAACTGGAAAACGGGGAACTGGACTTACTGACTGTCGGCCGAGTGTCAGACAGCAAAAATTTGCTTATTTTAGCTAAAAGCGTTATGATTTTACAGCAAAAAATGCAACAAAGAGTAAGGTTGGAGATTGTTGGCGAGCCGTATTTAAAAGAAGATGAAAAATATTTAGAAGATCTGAAAAAATATATAAAGGACAATAACGCGGAGGATCTTATTAAGTTTATTGGCAAAGTTTCTCACGATAAAGTGGCGGATTATCACAGTCGGGCGGATTTATTTCTAAATGCCGGCAAAACTGGTGGAGTGGACAAGGCTGTTTTGGAAGCGATGGCTAGTGGTGTTCCGGTAATAACTTCTAATTCCGCTTTCAAAAATATTTTGCCGGAAAATTGTTTATTTCAGGATGGGAATTCAGATGAACTGGTACAAAAGATTTTGAATTATAAAAATATAAACACAGCGGAATTAAGGGATATCGTGGTCAAAAATCATAGCTTGAAAAACACAATAAAAACTATATTAAATAAATTGCAAATATGAAAAAAGTTTCAATAGTAATTCCGGTATATAACGAAGAAAATACCATTGAGAATATTATAAAGAAAGTCAGAGAAGCCGATGTTTTGGGTTTGGAAAAGGAAATAGTGGTGGTGAATGACTGTTCTAAAGATAAAACCAAAGAGGTGCTGGAAGGAATTGCTTCGCAGTATGGTTTGCGCGTGTTTTCGCAAGAACAAAATATGGGCAAGGGAGCTGCTTTGCATAGAGGGTTTAAAGAGGCGACAGGGGAAGTGATTATTATTCAAGATGCTGATTTGGAGTATTCGCCCGATGAATATAAAATTTTATTACAGTCTATTTTGGACGGAGACGCGGATGTCGTGTATGGCTCAAGATTTTTAAATAACAGACCGCACAGAGTGCTGTATTTTTGGCATTCGGTCGGCAATAAGTTTTTGACTTTTTTGTCCAATATGTTTACAAATTTGAATTTGACCGATATGGAAACTTGCTACAAGGTTTTCAAAAAAGAATTGTTGAATAACTTTGAACTTAAAGAAAACAGATTTGGATTTGAACCTGAATTTACCGCAAAATTGGCAAGAGTTAAAGGTATCAGGATATATGAAGTAGGCATATCATATAGAGGAAGAACTTATGAAGAAGGCAAGAAAATAAACTGGAAGGATGGTTTTCGAGCCATTTATTGCATAATAAAATACGCGATAAACGAATAGTCATTTAATAAAACCTATTTTATGGAATTAACAGGACAAAAAATTTCTTACCCTTTTTTTACTTTTTTGGTAAAAGAAATTTTTCGTGGCAAGAGTTTAGCTCGGTCCCTTTTGAATTATAATTTGAAAAATATTGTTTTAAAAGGTGAGGTTTTGGATTTAGGTTCAAAATCAAACAAAGCCAGTTATAATAGGTTCTTACAAAAAGACGTTGAATGCAATATAACTTTTACTGATTGGCATGAAAGCGGAGATAGTATTTTGAAGCTAAATTTGGAAGAAAAATTTTCTATTGAGGATAGTATTTATGATTTTATAACTTGTTTTAATACCCTTGAACATATTTATAATTTTAAAAATGCTGTAAGCGAATCGTGTCGTATTTTGAAATCTGGTGGCATTTTTATCGGACAGACGCCGTTTTTAGTTAATTATCACGCAGACCCCAATGACTATTTTCGC
>MFQY01000010.1 GCA_001783185.1 Candidatus Magasanikbacteria bacterium RIFOXYC2_FULL_40_16
GGAATCCTCAGAGACTATACGTAAGACCCCGAATTCTCCGCCAGAGGCGGATAAGAAAACGGGAAAGATATAGTCCGAACTGTGCCGCGAGGTACAGATCCCGACCAGGTCGGGACACCATAGAGCAAATCAGGATACGGATATGGTCTGCAAAGTAACAGAATTGTCGGTCTCCTATCTGTTGTGGTCGACGAATATTGAAGGAGCTCATTCCTAGTACGAGAGGACCGGAATGGACAAACCTCTAGTGTACCAATTGTCCTGCCAAGGGCATCGTTGGGTAGCTACGTTTGGCGCAGATAAGCGCTGAAAGCATCTAAGCGCGAAGCTGTTCCTAAGATAAATATTCATTTAAGATCTGTTCGAGACTAGAACGTTGATAGGCACTAGGTGTAAGTTCCGTAAGGAATTGAGCCGAGGTGTACTAATCGATCGAGCGTACTACGGAAACACAAAGTTGTTTTGATAAAGTAGAAAATAGCCAATAGTTTGTAGCCAATAGGTTATGGATTATGTTGGTGTGTTAATTGATTGAGTTTAGTGAATTAAAATTTAAAAAAGAGGCATTGTTTTGGTGGCTGTTGAAGCGGTGTTACACCTGTTCCCATCCCGAACACAGCAGTTAAGCCCGCTATCGCCAATGGTAGTCGAAAGGCAAGAGTAGGTCGCCGCCAAAACAATGCCTCTTTTTAGTTAAAAAAAATAGCTTAAATTAGCTATTTTTTTGTTTGGGGGGCTTGACCCCGTCACCTTTCTGAAAAAGTTTTTAAATTTTCCAAAATACGAAGACGAAGTCGTCCCGATTGCGTTCAATCGAGGATCCTCGACCACGGTCGGGACCTCACGGCTTTATTTTTATCTTATCCCAAATCAATGCCAGAATGGTGACGGGGTTGACAAAAAGGTAAAAATATGCTATAGTATTAGGTCTGATTTTTGTCGGACTTTGCTCTTTTTACTCCCTTATATTATGAAGTTGCGGTGAACAAGGGCGTCATGCTGGCGCCTTTTGAACCGCAATTTCCGCGGACAACCAAATCCCAGAAATGGGTAAAAAAGGATACTGCAATGTCGAACAATGATTCCATCACCGACACCACCGAGACCATCACCACTGTCCTCGACAAATACGAGGCCACCCTGGAGCCGGAGGCTCCCGAGCTTTCGGTCGTTCACCCGACCCGAGACGAGCTCCTGGAGATCGCCAAGGGGATGGTCGCCGAGAAGGACGGCCTGACCCCCGAGGATCTCGTGGAGGACGAGAACTTCGTCAAGAAGTTCATCTTTCCCAAGTGGGAGAAGCTGGAAGCCGAGAAGGCCGCCAAGCTCGCGGAGGAGCAGAAGACCGAGGCCGAGAAGACCGCGGCCAAGAAGAAGGCGCTCATCGCGAACCTCGCCAAGAGGCTCGAGGCCGAGGAGAGGATCAGGGAACTCAAGAAGGTCAAGTTGGCGCCCAAGGCGCCGGCAGTCCCCAAGAGGATGACCATCGAGGCTCTCGCGGATCAGATCCGCAAGACCCAAGGGGAAGGGCGTTTGCCCCCCAAGTTGGTCTTCATGGACAAGATGATGTGCTATCTCTTGTTCATGGTCCTGGTCGCCAAGACCAAGATCAACCCCGGCGTCCTCTCCGAAGAGGACAACGAGGTCTTCGATGACTGGAGGGATGACCTGAAGGGGCATCTCTCTTCCATCGCGTCCGTCCTGGCGTCTGTCCATGGACAGACCAAGGAATCGCCCCGCCTGCAGATCCCCAAGTACACAGAGGAACTGCAGAAGATGGAAAACGGAATCAAGGATCTCGTCAACGGCGAAGGCGAACTCATCTGCTACGAGTTCGCCAAGTACGCTCGGTTCCTGATCCCGTTCGGTGCAGGAAACATCGCGGACAAGATCCGCGATGCCAAGGAGCTCCACCTCCGCGTGGCTGAGACCGAGAAGAAGTTCAAGGCCGAGGCCGAGACGGTAGACGTCGCCAAGACGGAGGCCGAGAAGGCCAAGGCGGCCAAGCACAAGGAGCTGGTGGACGCAGTGTCCGCCAAGCTCGGCGGAGGCTCCGAGAAGCTGGCCGAGATCATCGTGGCCAAGATGGCCGCGAAGGTCAATGGTCTGGGCTTCACGCCCGAGGAGGCGATGATCGCCTTCGCCATGCGCAAGCTGCGCGCCGGCGCCAAGCCGGAGGATGAGGCGGTCATCCGCTTCGCCACCGCCACCGGCAAGTCGGTGGATGAGCTTCTCGCGCTCCTGCAGAAGGAGCGGGAAGAGCAGGCCATCCAGGCCGAAATCCAGAAGGCCGAGGCCGATAAGGTCAAGGCCAAGATGCCCATCGATGGGCGCGGAACCGGTCGGAAGGAGAAGCCGTCCGGCAAGAAGGTCAAGAAGGCCAACAAGAACAACCAGAGCAAGAAGGGAGGAAACAACAAGTAGCGTCCGTTTGGGCGCTTCACGGCCGTCCCGCTGTACAGCGGGACGGCCTTTTTAATTGATAAAGTTATGCACTTTTTGACGAGTCTTGACTTTTTTTAATTTTTGTTATATAATGTCCCATTATTGATTAGCGCTCTTTTTTAAAATTTGCTTTGCAGAAAAAAATTTTTAAGAATAAATTAAAAGTTTTTTTCTGCAAAAGCAGACCACCAACTTAAGAAGTCTACGGAGGCTTTCAAGATGACGCGGTCAACGACAGATTCAGAAGTCACTTCCAGTGAAAAAGATTACTCCCCGGTATGGGGTGAAAGGCGAGGTCAAGACCTGCGAGAATTAGCCAGACAGATAATTGGGGACAAAGAAGATAGGATGGTAAAAGTCCTCGAATATCAAAGAAACAGAACAGGAGTTATTTCACCAGGTGTTGTCTTTGACAGCGCCGACCATGCCGCCAGTTGGCAATGGTTGCTCAAAAACGACATTATCTTTCTTCAAACGGCTTTGAAAGCCGTAAGAAATCGAGGTCATATAGAAGTCAAAGAAAAGATTGAGAGCCTCATAGTGAGGTTCCAAGCTTACATTGAAGCCGCCGGAATAGTGCTGAATGAGTGGTACGGCGCCTTGGGTTACCAAGGAGTAGACGAGCGCGAACAAGTCAGAGGGCTGATTTATATGAACAGCACGTTGTGCAAGCCTCATCAAGACTTATTGAATGCTCAGAGAGAGTTGAGGTATACCCTTTTGGGAAAATACCCGGAACTTTCTTCTCATAATCGAGATTAGACATGAATAGTTGGGGGGTAGGCAGGTTCACACGAACCTGCCTTTTCATTTTTATACGGTTATTTTCAATCCAATCGGGCAATGGTCCGAGCCCATAATACTGGGCATAATCGCGGCGGTTTTTAGATTTTTTTTCAAAGATTTTGACGCGTAAAAATAATCAAGCCTCCAGCCGACATTTCTCTCCCGCGCCCTGGTTTTCATATCCCACCAAGTATAATAATTTTTTTTGTCCGGATGGAAAAATCGGAAAGTGTCAATGAAGCCGGCCTCGGCAAACTTGTCCAGCCACTCCCGTTCAATCGGCATAAAACCGGAATTGTCTATATTTTCTTTTGGACGAGCCAAATCAATTTCATTGTGCGCGGTGTTGACATCTCCGCAGAAAATTATTTTTTTGCCGTTTTTTTCCAGCCGTTTTATGTACTCCAAAAATTCTTTGTAAAATTCCAATTTGTATTTTAGTCGTTCGTCGCTCGCTCCGCCGTTGGGAAAATAGATATTTAAAAGAGTGAATTTTTTAAAATCAAGTTGAAGCACGCGTCCCTCTTGGGAAAGAATATTTTTGCCGAAATCAGTTTTAATATTTTCGGGAGCGAGTCTGGAAAAAATCGCCACTCCGCTGTAGCCTTTTTTTTCCGTGGAGCATGCCCAATAAGAAGAAAAGCCGTCAGGATTAAGCATTTCGGCGTTTAAGACGCAGGGGTCGGAAACTTTGGTTTCTTGAACGCAGACGATATCGTAGGGGCTTTTTTTCAGCCAATCCAAAAAACCCTTGCGTTCGGCCGCGCGCATGCCGTTTACGTTCCATGATATTAGAGATAGTGTTTCCATATAATGTTATTATAGCAGAATAATTTAAATATTTGAAAGATTTTGATTATTAGCACACTATTACATTGTTAAATTGCTATATTGTTGCATTGTCTCCTGTGTTAGTTACCATGATAATACAACAATGTTACAATTTAACAATATAACAATATAATTTTTTATCCACACCACACCGTTGCAAAGATTTTCAGATATGGTATATTTTTGTGTGTAAAACAGACAAAGATTATCAACCCTCCGCCATCAGCTTGGCGGGGATTATCCTTATAAAATATGGACGAAAAAAACCACGAAGAGGTAAAAAATTCAGTATTGGAATTTGTTAAGGCTTTATTTGAAGAATTGGAAGAAGAAATGGCTATGTCGCATCAGGAGAAGTATGCCTTGCTTGAAGACGCGTTTGAGAACGCCGCTGATGTCAGCGAGCTGAAAATCGCGTTTGAACAGTGGTATGCGGATCATTCTGAAGAATTGGATTTTGAGCATGAAGCTGAAGAATTGTGGGATCAAGCTATCAGCCAAATGGAAGAATAAAACAAAGATATTAAGACCCTGTCGTGATTTGCCGACAGGGTTTTTGTTTGCTATAATAAAAATACTTTATCCCCGAACCGCATTGGGTTCAGGGCGAGTGTTTTAATAATATTATGTTAACCTATTCCGAAATACAAAAAATTCTAGGCAAAGACGCGGCCGGTCTGCTGGGACATAAGTGCAAGACGATTCCAAAAGAGGATTTGCATATACCCGGTCCGAAGTTTATTGAGAAGGTTTTTTCTTTGTCAGACAGGAAAAGAAAAGTCATTCATAATTTAAAAAAAATGCGCGACGCGGGCCGGTTGAAAGGCACGGGTTATTATTCTATTTTGCCGGTTGACCAAGGGATAGAACATTCCGCCGGCGAGAGTTTCTCCCAAAATCCGGATTATTTTGATCCGGAAAATATAGTGAAATTGGCGTTGGAAGCGAAATGCAACGCGGTGGCCTCAACTTTGGGAACGCTGGGAATTGTCAGCAAGAAATACGCGGATAAGATTCCTTTTATCGTGAAAATAAACCACAATGATTTGTTGCGTTATCCGAATGATTACGACGAGGCGATGTTTGCTGATGTTCAGCAGGCTTATGATATGGGCGCTGTCGCTATTGGCGCGACCATTTATTTCGGCTCTAAAGAATCAAAACGGCAAATTTCCGAAGTTAGCGAAGCATTTGCCGAAGCGCATCGTTTGGGGATGTTCACTATATTATGGTGTTATGTGCGCAACAGCGCTTTTAAGGTCGGCGGTAAAGATTATAATGAATCGGCTGATTTGACCGGTCAAGCGAATTATCTGGGCGCCACGATTGAAGCGGATATTGTTAAACAAAAATTACCGTCCTTGAATGGCGGATATTTGGTATTGAATAAAGACGGCCATAATTTTGGCAAGTATGATGAACTGATGTACAGCAAACTCTCCACGGATCATCCGATTGATTTGTGCCGTTATCAAGTCGCCAATTGTTTTATGGGGCGCGTCGGAATGATAAGCTCGGGCGGGGCCAGCGGAAAAAATGATTTGAAAGACGCGGTGTATACGGCGGTTGTGAACAAGAGGGCGGGAGGTAGTGGTTTGATTTTGGGGCGCAAAGCTTTTAAGAAATCAATGGAAGAAGGAGTTAAAATTATTCAGACTGTGCAAGATGTTTACGCTTGTGATGAAATAACGATCGCGTAATTTTTGCCGGATGAAAGCTTCAAAAATATGGCAATAAAAGCGGCAATCTTTGATTTGGACGCGACTTTGATAGATACGGAAAGAATTAAAAAAGACATTATTGATTTTATTGTCAGCGGTTTTGGTTTGAATAAAAAACAGGCCTTGGAAGTATATAAAAATAGCCGAAAAGAAAATGAAAAAAATATTTTTAGTTTGGAGAGTCTAAAAAAAGAAACCAAAAAAATTGCGAAAGATTTCAGCGAGGAGAAGTGGGCGAGTTTTGTCAGTGATTTCAACCAGCCGGATAAGAGTCTGTTGATAAACGGGGTGAGTGATATTTTGGCTTATTTAAGCCAAGAAAAGATACCAGTGTTTGTCTTGACATTAGGGGTGAAAGAGTGGCAAGATATTAAGATTGAGAGGTCGGGTCTGAAAAACTTGCTGGGGAAGGATTTTGGCAATATTAAGTATACGGAAGAGGAAGACGCCCGGGCCGGGAAAATAAAAGAGATAAGGGAAATATTGAAGGAATTGGGCGCGGACGATTGCCGGGAAGTTTTATTTTTTAATGATAAGCCGGACGAGACGCTAGAGATAATGGGGGAGTTTCCGGAGTTGCGCGTGTTTGTCAGGAGAGAAAAAAATGATAAGCGCTACAGCGGGCGGGATTTTAAAAAATTGGAAAAAAATAAAAATATTCTTAAAGTTTCCGGGGATTTAAATTTGGTTGATGATATTAAAAAGTTTTTATAGTAAGGATTTTTAGTAATTATTATTGAAAACATGTAAAAATAATTAAGTATTACGAGATCCCTCACTCGGTCGTCCCGACATAAAGTTGGGTCTCCCGACCGTTCGGGATGACAAATTTTAGATGTATGATAATAAATGAAAAAAAAATTGGCGCGGTTATATTGGCTGCCGGCAAGGGCACCAGATTGGGTTGCGTCGACTGCCCGAAAGTTATGTTGGAAATCGGCGGACGGCCGATTGTCAGTTATACGATTGATACGCTTTTGGCTATGGGTTTTAAAAAAGAAGATGTGGCGGCGGTTGTCGGTTTTAGAAAAGAAAAAGTGGAAGAATATTTTGGCGATAAAGTCACTTACGCCCATCAAACCGAACAAGAAGGGACGGCGCATGCCGCCAATGTTGGTATGCAGGCTTTGTTGGCGGAGATTGAACAAGTTTTGGTTTTGGGCGGGGACGACAGCGCTTTTTACACAGCCGAAACTTTATTTGATTTTATAAATAAACATATTGAGGCGGGTGTGGTTTTGTCGCTGTTAACGGCCGAGGTGGAAAATCCCGGCAATTTGGGACGGGTGGTCAGACACGATGACGGCAGAGTGGAAGTCATAGAGAAAGAATATGTTACAGAGGAACAAAAGAAAATAAAAGAAATCAGCACAGGAACTTTTTGTTTTGACAGGGTTTGGTTTGAAAAGATGTATAAGACTATGCCAAAACTCCGCAAGCTTGGCGAATATGGTTTGCCAACTTCCGTGGCGATCGCGCGCGATAATAATTTACCGCATCAATTTATTAAAATGGCCAATCCTAGTGAGTGGTTTGGCGTGAACACTCCGGAAGAATTGAAAGAGGCGAATGAGAGAAAAGTAACGGGTAACTCGTAATCCGTAACTCGTAATTAAGGAGTTGACTTATAATTTATGAAAAAATTAGAGGCGGTAATATTTGATATGGATGGTTTGTTGGTGGACAGTGAACCATTGTGGTCGGAAGCGGAAATAGAAGTCGCCAAAAAAGTCGGCATAGATTTGACCAATGATTTGATTTTGGAAACAAGAGGATTTAGAGCTGATGAGGTGATTGATTATTGGTATAAGAAATATCCTTGGGAAAACCCGTCCCGGCCGGAATTGTTTAAGGAATTTGTTGATTTGATAATTTCCTTGATTGAGTCAAGAGCGGTATTGTTGCCCGGCGCGCAAGAGGCAATTGCGGTTTGCCGTGGGGTTGGTTGTAAAGTGTCCCTTGCCTCTTCCTCCCATATGAGTATAATAGAAGCTGTCATTGAAAAGTTTAATTTAGGGGATGCTTTTGACTCAATTCATTCCGCCGAGACAGAAGAAAAGGGTAAGCCTGACCCGGCTGTATATTTGACGGCTTGCCGGGCATTGAATGCTGACCCGAAAAATTGTCTGGCGGTTGAGGATTCTGTAAACGGCATGCGCGCCGCCAAAGCGGCGGGAATGTATTGTATTGCCGTGCCGGCGGAGGAAGAAAGAGAGGATAAAAGATTTGAACTTGCTGATTTAAAATTAAAATCACTGGAAGAAATAAATGAGAATATGCTGTTGGCTTTTGTTAGATAATAGATTAACTTACACTAAGTTTAATTTTCAAACAAGCTTTTATAATTCACCCTGTTAAATAGTTGTGAAACAAATTTAACTAGGTGAACCTAATTTCTAATAAAATGTCAAATGGCAAATAATAAAAAATTTTTAAAAAGTGAAGAAATTAAAAACTATATAATCTATCCGCCAGCTGGCGGACTAACTATTCTAACTAATCTAAGTTTATGTGCGGAATAATCGGCTACATTGGGAATAAACAGGCGGCGCCGTTGCTTTTGCAGGGGTTGAGGCGTTTAGAATACCGCGGATACGACAGCGCCGGTTTGGTTGTGACTGACAATAATATTTTTGACAGCGTGAAATCAGTTGGCAAGATTGATTCTTTGGCGGAAAAACTGAAACAAAGAGAAATGAAAGGTCATATCGGAATCGCGCATACTCGCTGGGCGACTCATGGCGGAGTAACTATAGAAAACGCTCATCCGCATTTTTCCGCTGATGGTTCAATTGCCATGGTGCATAATGGAATAGTGGAAAATTATCGGGAGTTGAAAGGATTTTTGGGGGATGTCAGTTATAAGTCGGAAACTGATTCGGAAGTTTTGGTTAATTTGATAGCTCGATTTTACGAGGGCGATTTGCGGACGGCGGTGGAAAAAGCTTTACAAAAAGTCAGAGGTACTTACGGGATTGTAGTGATGCATAAAGATAACGCGGATTGTTTGATTGCCGCGCGCATGGGCAGTCCGCTTGTAATCGGAATAGGGGACGGAGAATACTATTTGGCATCTGACGCGACGCCGTTGCTCGCGCACACGAATCAGGTGGTATTTTTAAATGATGGCGAAATAGCGGAAGTTTGTCGAAGTGGAATTCAAACATATAATTTGAAAAATGAACAAATCGTAAAATGTGTGGAACAGATTGATTGGGATGACGCCAAAGCGGAAAAGCAAGGTTATGATCATTTTATGCTGAAAGAAATTCATGACCAGCCGACTGTTTACGAAGACGCGATTCGCGGACGTATTGATTTGGAAGACGGAACCGCGCATCTGGGCGGTTTGAATATGACTCCGGAACAGATGAATAAAGTTGATAGAATAATTTTGATTGCGTGCGGAACCGCTTCTTACGCGGCGATGATCGGCAAATACGCGTTTGAAAGGTTGGCCGGAATACCGACGGAGGTGGATGTCGCCAGCGAGTTTCGTTATCGCGATCCGATTATAAATGAGAATACGCTTGTCTTTGGTATTTCGCAATCAGGCGAGACGGCGGATACTTTGGCGGCTTTGCGCGAGGCCAAGCGGAAAGGGGCCTTTATTCGGGGAATAGTTAATGTTGTTGGTTCAACAATCGCGCGCGAGACGGACGGGGGCACATATATCCATGCGGGACCGGAGCTGGCGGTGGCTTCAACTAAGGCTTATACCAATATGGCGGCGATTTTGCTTTTGTATGCGTTGCAGTTTGGGCGGTCAAGACGTCTTTCAATCGCGACCGGTCAGAGGATTTGTAAAGCTTTGTTGGAAATACCGGAAAAAATGGGTAAAGTGTTGGAACAAAAAGACAAGATAAAAGAAATTGCTCTTAAATATAAAGATTATAAAAATTGTTTCTTCTTGGGGCGGGGCGTAAATTATCCGGTCGCTCGTGAAGGCGCGCTTAAACTTAAAGAAATTTCATATATACACAGTGAATCATATCCGGGCGGAGAACTAAAACACGGGCCGATTGCGCTGTTGTCAGCCGGTTTTCCGGTGATTGCCATAATAACCAAGAATCAATTATATGACAAAATGTGGAGCAATTTGGAAGAAGTAAAAGCGCGCGGGGCGAGAGTGTTGGCAATCACGACCGAGGGCGACGAAAAGGTCAAAGAATTGGCGGATGATGTGATTTATGTGCCTGAGACAATGGAATTGGTTGAACCGATATTAAATACCGTGCCGTTGCAGTTGTTGGCGTATTATGTGGCTGTAAGCCTTAATCGGGATGTTGACCGTCCGAGAAATTTGGCCAAGTCGGTGACGGTGGAATAGTAGCATTAAAACATAAAAACATTAAAACATAAAAACATTTTGTTATTTTGAATGACTGGTTGTATTTGTTGTAAAGAAGAAATTTTTCTGTATAAATTAATTAGGAATTTGTTTCAATTTATGAAAAAAAAGAGTGTGGTGGTAATCGGCGGGGGGAATGGCAGTTCAATTACGATTAGAGCCCTTAAGGACAATAAGGATGTTTTTGATATCAGCGCGATTATCAGTATGACCGATTCGGGCGGGTCATCCGGTCGGTTGAGAACAGAACTGGACGCTTTGCCTCCGGGGGATATTTTAAGGGCGGTTTTATCCATGTCTGAATTTTATGATTATGAAAATGTTTTGAGGCCGTTGTTTCATAGGATAAGATTTGAAGGTGTTGGAAAATTGGATGGACATAATTTGGGTAATTTGTTTTTGACGCTGTCGGCCGAATATTCAGGTGATTTTATTTTGGGCGTGCGCGCGTTGGAACAGGCGGTTGGAGCGGTGGGAAAAGTTTTTCCATCCACAACCGATAGGGCCGACTTGGCGGCTGAACTTGAAAATGGTGAGAAAATTTTTACTGAAGCGGCCATTGACCGTCCGAAATATGACCGGTCAATTAAGATTAAGAAATTAAGTTTGACCGCTCCGGCGAAAATATATCCGGAAGCGGCCAAAGCGATTGAAGAAGCCGATTATGTTATTTTTAGCGCCGGCAGTTTGTATTGTTCGGTAATCGCCACTGTGTTGCCGGAAGGTTTTAGCGAGGTATTTGTCAATTCCAAAGCAAAGTTGGTTTTTGTCGCGGGCAATAAATATGAGTTGGACGGCGAGACCGGGCCAACGCGTATGTGTGATTGCTTATGGACTTTGGAAGAATATTTGCCCAAGAAAATTGATAAAATGATTTTTAACGCGCATGAATTGACTGGCAAACAAAAAGAATATTACGCGAAAAAACGCTGGGGCGTTCTTGATTATAATCCCGAGCTGGTCAGAAAGACAACCGTTGTCGGAGAGAATTTTGAGCGCGAGACTGGCGGTCTTGATCCGGAAGTTTTAGGAAAAATATTTTTAAGAGAGCTGGTTTAAAATAAGATTATATAGATTAGTTAGATTATATAGTCCGCCAGCTGGCGGATAGAGTGTGTAGTGTTATTATGAGTTTTATCTAAAGACCCCCTCCCTCCTCCCCCTGATAGGGGGAGGAGAAAATCTAAATAATCTATATGTTCTACTGCCTAAATAATCTCTTTAATAATTATGAATTTTAAAAAACAAGAAGAAAATAACAACACATCAATAAAAATAGAATGTGAGGTCGATGGTAAAATAATGGGCCATGCGTATTTGTATATTATAAAAAATGATTTGCATGACCGGCCATATGGGTTGCTGGAAGATTTGTTTGTGGAGGAAGAATACCGCGGTCAAGGAATCGGAAAAAAGATTTTAAACGAGGCGTTGGAAGAAGCCAAAAAAAATAATTGCTACAAATTGATTTCACAGAGTCGTTATGAAAGAACCGGCGTCCATGAATTTTATAAGAAGAACGGTTTAACCGATTACGGCAAGAATTTTAGAATAAACCTTTAATTATAAACGAGTTCATAGCCAATAGTTCATAGCCAATAGTTTTGGTGGTTATAAACTATTGGCTTTTGGCTCCGAACTATGAACTTATTTATGCGCCAGATAATTGACCTTCATATTCATTCCAAATATTCCCGCGCCTGTTCGCGGGATTTAGAATTGCCTAAAATAGCCAGGGCCTGCGAGACAAAAGGGATTGATATTTGCGCGACCGGCGATTTTACTCATCCGGCGTGGTTGGCTCATATAAAAGAAAATTTGAAAGAAGAAAATGAAGGTATTTACAAGCTGAACCCCGCATCACAAGGGTGCAGGGCAAGTAGGACA
>MFQY01000011.1:0-2022 GCA_001783185.1 Candidatus Magasanikbacteria bacterium RIFOXYC2_FULL_40_16
AGTTCACCACTTCTCCTCCAAAAGCCGCGGTTAAATCTTGAAGTTCGTTATCAATTTTTTTGTTTTCCATCTCCGATTCATCAACGGTCGCGTCTATCCGTATCTTTGTATTATATATGTTTGAGAGGATTTCTTCAATCTTTTTACGACAGTCGGCGGACATCAGCTTGTCTTTATGAATATTGAAATTGACGGAAATAATCAGCGCTCCGCCGTTCATTTTTGCCGGAGTGGCGGTTTTAAGGATAAAAGACAGAGAAGCTGATTGTTTTTCAATTTCGTCTATAAAATTGTCCCATTTGGCTTTTATTTCCTCAATCGTAATTGAGCTTTCCATTCCGACAATTTCTTTCACCCGTTCTGTCAGGCTTTTTTTCTCCTCTTTATCATTTTTTTCCTCTTCTTTTTTCGGCTCTTCATTTTTTGAATTGTCTTTGTCTTCATCATCATTTTTTGGACTTTCGCTTTTGTTGGTCGACCATTCCACCACCGCGAGTTCAATCGGCAATTGCGGAATAGCATGCATCTTGATTTCCGCTTGTCTGGCCATAAACAAATCAATCAATTTGATAATCTCAACCGGGCTTACTAATTTATTCAGTTTTAGCAATTCTTTTTCCGTGTCTTTACTCAAATCTATCGCCGTATTGGTCAATTTTGTCTGGCTTTTTGAAATCAGCATAATGCGGAGGATTTCCACCACATCATAAGCGAATTGCTTCATATCCACCCCTTCTTCCGCCAACTGATTGATTTTGATGAGAGCTTTGGAAGTTTCTTTGTTTAAAACCGTTTTGATAAACTCAATTATTTCGTCCATGTTTGAAGTGGGAAGCACCACGGAAGCGATTTCCGCCGTAATATGTTTCTCATTGACGGCCATTATTTGGTCCAGCAGGCTGACCGCGTCGCGAACACAGCCGTCGCTTTTATTTATTATTCTTTCCACCACATCTTTGTCTATTTTTAGGTCTTCTTTTTTGGCGATATTTTCAATATGTTTTTTCATGGTGTCAAAAGGCACTTTCTTGAAATTGAATCTTTGACAGCGGGAGACTATGGTGGGGAGCAGTTTGTGATTTTCAGTGGTCGCTAAAATAAACATAACATACTCCGGCGGTTCTTCCAGTATCTTCAGAAGCGCGTTAAAAGCCGCTGTGGAGAGCATATGCGCCTCATCAATGATAAATATCTTGTATTTGGATTTTGTCGGCCTAAATAGGGCATTTTCAATGATATTCTCGCGCACATTATCCACGCCGGTGTGGCTAGCGGCGTCTATTTCAATAACATCAATTGATGATGACCGGCTGATTTCATTGCAGATTTCGCAGTTATTGCACGGTTCAACGCTGTTTGGTTTCTTCTCCGGACAGTTGACCGCTTTAGCCAGAAGGCGGGCGGCGGTGGTTTTGCCGATTCCTCTTGAGCCGGAAAACAAATAAGCGTGTGCAACGCGCTCGCTTTTTATTTGATTGGTTAGGGTTTGCACAATATGTTCTTGACCAATCATTTCCGAGAAATTTTGTGGACGGTGTTTGTGGTATAAAGCGACCATAGATTATAGATTTTAGATTATAGATTTTAGTTTTGTGTGAAAGTATTATAGCGTAGATGATTTAAAGATTCAAATTCACACATGATTCATGATACACACACCACGACGCATAATGGTTGAATCATGTTGCGTGAATCGTGTCTTATGGACAAACCCCTTGTGTTCTCTAGGGGGGTGTGTTATACTGTGGATAAGTTAATTATATAATTTTTAAGCATTTCAATTATGCCAAGAAAAGCCAACCCAGCTTTGATGAAACCACTTAAGGTTTCCGCAGAGCTAGAAGCCGTTATCGGCGCGGGACCATTACCACGTGGACAAGTAATGAAGAAACTATGGGAATACATCAAAGAGAAAGATTTACAAAACCCAAAGAACAAAAGAAATATAATTGCTGATGAAAAATTAAAAGTAGTATTTGGTGGAAAAGGCGAAGTAAATATGTTTGAAATGGCCAAATTGGT
>MFQY01000011.1:2034-12965 GCA_001783185.1 Candidatus Magasanikbacteria bacterium RIFOXYC2_FULL_40_16
CCGCTGTACAGCGGGGAGGGTTTTTTGTTTTAGAAAACCCGCCTCACTGTACAGTGGTGCGGGTTAGAAAATGTGGGTTGTGTCTGTTCTATAACATTAACATTTCTGTTATCAACTTCACTACTTCCAGCCGACGGCTGGCTATTGGAGAACAATCCCCATGCGCCCACATTCTTACTGTATGCGGAGCTACATCGGGTTCGAGATTGTCAACAATAATATTTGTATAGTCTGTGTATAATGTACCCAATCCGGGTAAATTAATAAACATATTGACTATTATCTGGAACTCTTCCTCGCTACCATCATACATTTGGCAAAGACCAACTAGTTTTATTCTTTCTAGCATTTTTTCGTTTTTTGGCATTTGCTATCTCCTTTGAGGGAGTATCTTAGAGTATAAAAAACAAAAAGTCAATGATATTTGACAAGGCTGTATATTTATGATAGGTTGAAGAGTCCGAATGGACCGCGTTTTCAATCAAGAAGGCGCGCAATCTTTCAAGGAGAAGTGGATGAGCTCAATCAAGGTTTTTACGGTTCTGAATACGGGATCAGAGGTCAGATCCGGTCGGCTGGCCGGTAGCGTCCTCGAGGACAAGATGAACGAGTGGCTGAAGAGCCGGAGGATTGATATCCTCGGAATCAACCAGCAGGTGTACGAGGGCGAGGACAAGACGATCAGTCCGAATGTCGTCCTCACCCTTCTGTACGAGGACAACCCGTTGGCCTCCAAGACCAAGACTAGAGTTTTCACTCTGCTCAATAACAGCCTCGTGGCTGTGGAGGTCAAAGATCAGTCCATGGGCGATGTCCTGGACAAAGTGGTCAATAAGTGGCTGAACGAAAGCCATGTGGATGTTCTGTGTACCAGGACCAGCCTCTACGGCTTGGGATATTCGGTCAAGCCGAGCATCCTATTCACGATTCTCTACACTCTGTAGAAAAAACAATCCGGCCTCGTACCCGTCCCGTTGCAAAACGGGGCGGGTACAGGCAAAAAAATACACCGAGAGGTGTATGTTTTATTTATCTCTTTATCTCTATATCTATATATATATATATCTATTTGTGTTCATTATATATCCAGTCGCAATTTTTTGAATTGGCAATATCGGCCGGAGTGACTTCTTCCAGAAAGGCGCGCGCGTTTAGGTTGTCTATAAACAAAACCGAGTCTTTTTCATTGTCAGGCATAGCTTCAAAAAAAGCTTTTTGTATAAAAGAACTGCAAATAAAAGCGCCTCGGTTTACCAAGGATCTTTTCAAATGGTTTTTTTTGTTCTTTTTTCTTTGGAAAAGCCTTTTTAGGTAGTTTATAAAAAATGCCAGCAACCGACTGTAATCATAAGGGATATCCACATTGTTCAACATGTACGCCAAAACTTTTTCTCGCGTCTCTTTGGACAGATTTGGCACTCTCTTTATTCCCATATCATAGGAATTATTCAGTTTTTTTGAGAATTTTTGAATGCGGTGCATCTCAATTCCGCGCGCTTCGGCGCCGACAACCAGTATACTCTTGAAAGATGATTTTTTGTCAGGGACGGAAAAAACTATCAATGAGTGGCTCCAGTAGCTGTCCGTGCCTTTGAAAATTACTTTGGAAATAAGTCTTCTTTCTCTTACTAAAATAATATCCGCCACTTGCAGTTTGGATTCAATTTTTTCCCAATTGGCCATTTTTTCTTTTTTACCCATCATAAGCTATTTTTTATTATATAACCAAACGGTATTTTCGCTGTTGGCAATATCCGCGGGAGTGGTTGATTCCTGCAATTCAAACGGAGAAGAATAATCGTTTCTGAAAGTGAATTTGGCTTTTTCTTCGGCCGAGGCGGCTTCATAAAAAGATTTTTGCACCAATCCGGTGCAGGAGTACCTCTGTTTTCTCAACAGCCACCGCCCGAGATCTTCATTTAGCGAGGCAAAAAAGAATCTTATCCTGGACAGTTTATAATACGGCGCGTCTATATTCATTAGCATGAATTCGATGGTTTCTTTTTTTTCTTTTTCATTTAAATTTTTAATTCTTTTTATTCCCACATCATATTTTTTTGGATTGGTCAGATATTTTTCCAGTTTATGTATTTCCACGCCTCTGGGGTTTAAAGATTCAACAATTAAATCGTAAAAATGCCCTTTTTCCAAATTTTTTGGAAATAAAATCAAGGCGACATGGTCCCAGTAGCTCTTAGTCGCTTTTCTTAAACAGTGTCTTAAAAAATTGTGTTTGGTGCGGATTAAAACTATATCCGCTTGATCCAATTGGGGTAGAATGCCGGTTTCCCGCTCCAGCGGAAAAGATACATACCCGACTGTTTTGACAGACATAAATTATTTTTTTACAATATTATCCACTGCCGCCCAGGTGTTTGGAATATCTTTAGCCACCATAAAAACAACCTCATCGCCCGGTTTGCTTTTGTAAAAAGTAATGGAAGCGGTCAATACTTTATATTTTTTGTTTTCGGCCTGCACATACCACTGGTCGTTTGCGGGGTCTTTAACAAGCGCGCCGACTTTTCTGATTCTTTCTGTTGGTTTTATTTGTTTATAAATAAACCGGCCGTTGTTGGTAATGGTAAGTTTTAAAGTGTCGCCCTCCACTAATTTTGATTTACTGGCGTAATTTGGCGGGATTGAATATTCTTTGTTGTCCTCGCTAATCATTTTCTCGCCGTCAAAAACGCCGTGAATGATTTTTTCATCAGGATTTTCTTTCGGGGCGGATTCGGTTTTTTCTTCGGCGGTTTCATTGGCAATCATTTTTCCGTCCGTCACCAGCCGTATAACCGCGTCAAGCTGGTCTTTTATTGAATAAAGTTTTGATTTTAATTTTTCCAAATCAAGCGGGGAGTCGGTTGAGATATTATCTAAATCTTCCGTCTTCGGCTCCATTTTTGCTTCTGGTTCCGGTTCGGTTTTTATCTCCGGTTCGGTTTTTTCTTCAAAGATTTCATTTTCGTCGTAGTTTTCCAGGTCAATAATATTGTCGTCTTGGGCCGGAGCTGGTGTAGCGTTTGTTGATGCCTGACCCGGAAAAATTTCTTCCGCTTTGTCGTTTATCAAGTCTGTGATTGAATTCATAAAAAAGGCTTAAAAGGCCGAAAAGGCTTTAAAGGCTTATGAGGCCATGCAATGTTTGGGTAAAAATAGTATACAAAAAATATGCTTCATGTTTCAAGTCTTGTGTTTCATGATTAGAGTGATGGTTCCACGGCCGGATTATCCGCTTTTTCCGCGGAAGCGCCCAGTTTTGTTCTTTCCATCAATTCCGCTTCAACAATATCTTTATCACGGCCGTATTTGAGGCGGGAAAGTTCTTTTATCGCCTTGGCCAATTCAAGATTGCCTTTTTGCGGAGGATAGACCGCCATATTGAACGGACGGCTGGCGGTGTTGTCAATTAGAAGTTTTGTATAGCAAGTATATTGTGGCACATTGATTAAGTCAAATGCGCTGAAAGTGGGGGCGAATTCTTTCGCCAGAATATCCGCGTCTTCCGGCCCGATGCGGAAAGTGCAGATGGTGCCGGCGTTTCCCAAAACCGCGTCTTTTATATCTGACCGGCCTTTTTCATCCGTCAGCTGACCCATATATTGGTGCGCGATAATCAAATCAAGCCGGTATTTGCGCGCTTCCGATAAAATAGTGGAAATGGAATCCGTGACAAAGTTTTGGAACTCATCTATATATAAGTAGAAGTCTTTTCTTTCGTCTTCGGGGAGATCGGAACGGCCCATAGCGGCCATTTGCAGTTTGGCGACGATAATCAAGCCCAGTAATTTGGCATTGACTTCGCCGGTTGTGCCTTTGGCCAGATTAACCAGCAGTATTTTTTGATTATCCATTATCTCGCGGAAATTAAAGCCGGACTTCTGTTGTCCCATGATATTGCGCATCATTTCGTTTTCCACGAACCGGCCGACTTTGGAAATCAAATAACCGAGCATTTCCGATTTATGGAAATCTGATGTTTTCGCCATTTCTTTTTCCCAAAATGAACGCACTACCGGATCTTTTAATTTTACCAAATATTTTTTGACATAAGCGTCGTCGGTGAACATGCGCGGAATATCAATGATAGTGCCGGTATCGTCAATGTCAGCCATCAAAGTCAGCATCACATTGCGCATATTGTGTTCAAACATCGGGCCAATCATTTCCGGCGGGAAAAGTTTGTAAAAAATGGAAATCATTTCTTGAACCGCGAAATCTTTTTGGTCTTCAGTTTTCGCTTCCAGCATATTCAAACCGACCGGTCGTTCAACATCGGAAGGATTGAATACAACCACATCATCCACGCGGTTTTTTGGAATATTTCCGAGAACATGTTCCACAAAATCGCCGTGGGGGTCAATTATGCAGACGCCTTTTCCGTTTTGTATATCCTGTATAGCCAAATTTTGCAGAAAAACCGATTTGCCCGTGCCGGATTTGCCGATTACATATAGATGACGGCGTCTGTCCGCTTCTTTAATGCGGATCGGGACATCAACCCCGCGATAAACCGAGTGCCCCAACAGCATACCCTCTTTGGCGATATTTGATGGCGGTGGAGCTCGGCGGGCGCCCAGCCATTTGATATTCGGCGCTTCGGTTGAACGTAGAGGTAGGTGCCAAAGTCCGGCCATTTCTTCAGTATTCAATATCATTTTATTTTTATCCACAATTGAACGATAGATAAAATCGCGGATAAGCGTAGTTTGTTTGCGGGGGATATTAGCCTCAAAACTGTTTCCATAACGATACAGATTATATTGGCTGAAAGAATTGATGAGATTGTGCAGATTTTCCCGCGCCTTTACTTCATCGTCGGACACACTCAATAAGCGGATATTAAGCTCCACTCCGCCTTTGGATAACTTATCTTCAATTCCTTTTATCATTTCTTCTTCTTTGGGCGAGAGCTGATATTTTGTTTCTTCAAGTTTGTCTTTTTCTTTTCGCCCCATGATATTTTCATTGATTACTGAAAATATCTTAGCAAACCAATTGGCGTGAATAACCGATTCAAATTTTTTGCCTTTACGCACTTCACGCACGATTTTTATGCCTTTTCTGCGCCAACGGCGGTGCGATGATTGTAATACAATCTGGATGGCGGCGGAGCTGTTTTGTTCGTAGATTTTTGCCAAACTGTTCAAGATGCCGGAAAGGGGGTCGGAGTCCATGTTTTTGTAAGTTTTTATCGGAAGAACGTGAATTTGCTTAGCGGTTAAGTAAGCGCCGACAATTTTGCTGGATTCGCTGAAAATATTGTAGTCTGTGATTTCTTCTATTTCCGCGTAAGGATATTGCGCGTGGATTTGCTGTTGGATCATTTCTTTCATCCGGTTGGGGGCGTCAATATAGAAGTAGATTAGTTGGTTGTGCACCACGATTTCAAAAGAGAAGTGGTCGGTTCGGCCTTTGAGCCAGTTTTTAAAACCGCTTTGCGCTCTGAGGCCGGCAATAGACGCGAAAAAAGTTTCAGTTAAGGCGATTTCTTCTTTTACTTGCTCCCAGCGGTCTTCTTGGCTAATTTGTCCGCCTTGACCTTCGGATTTTCTCTCTTTTGGCACCAAAACTTGGATAAGAGTGCGGTCAAAAGCTTTGTTTTCTCTGTCCCGGTTTTTGATAATCGCTCTGATTAAAAAAAGCCCGCCGATAAAAACCAGTCCGGCGATAAGACAAAAAAATAAAACAAAAAAAACCGGATTATTTAGGATGCCTGCGGGCGTTGTTTCCATATAAAAATTACAATTTATCTTCTATTTTTTTTAACGCGATAATCTTGTCGGCTTTGATTTTCGCTTCCTGTTCCAAAAAGAAACGGTTTATCCCCGGCAATAATTTCAGCCAGTTAATCAGCAATTGAAAAATCTTTTTTATTTTTACATGGCTGTTGCGCAATACACTGCGGATTTCCATGGCGGTTTTTTCCCCTTCTATTTTAAATTCCTGCTGTTGAATCGGGTTCAGGGCTTTGAAAGCGTCCGCGATGCCTTCCTCCATTATTTTTTCCACTTTGATTGTGATTTCGTCGCGGACTTGCGGGATTTGAGATGGTTTTCTTTTTGTTCCCCGTAAAGTATTTTTTAAACCTTCAATCGTGTCTTCAAGGAACTTGCCGTCTTCTTTGATTTCAACTTGTTCCCCGGTTTGTTCCGTTTCTTCAGGAAGTTTTGTTTCCAGAGTTTTTTCAATGGTGGAAACTTTAAATTCCAAATTTTCCGGCGATTTAACAACCGGCGGAGAATCTTTTTCAGCCGCATTAGGTAAGGTGTTTTTTAGTGGAAGCATAAAAATATTAAAACAATAAACAATCTGTAATCTTTAATCTATAATCTTTAATCTGTAATCTATAAACATTATACCAAAAAAAAAGAAAAAAGACTATCCCGATTCCGTTTTGTCGGAATCGAGGATCCTCGATTCCGCTTGAAAGTGGAATCGGGACAGATTAATACATAGTCCACGCAACATGATTTAATAATATGTGTGTATAATGAATCATGAAAATTGACAAGCGACAATTTTTGTTAGATTATATATGCAATAAATCTTTTTCCGCAAAAAAAGGAGAGGGGAAAATGATCTACAAAAGGGAAGTAAGGCTCTATTATTATTTGGATCCGGTAAACGAAAAAGGCAAAATGTTTGGACCAAATCTGAAAATGACGGGAAGATTTGGCGGTGTATCCGGCGACTGCACCAATGTTTGTGGTGATTTCGTAAAACGTCTGGTAGGCGATGTCTCTAATATGTTTGGCGATGCCACCGGAAAAACCGGAAGCATCCACCCCAGTCTGTGTGGGAATTGGACTCGCATAAAAGACAATATCACCAATTTGAGAGGTGATGTCAGTGGATTGTCCGGCAATGTGTCCAGACTTACTTTCGTAGACTGCGCCGGCTGGATCGGGGATTGCTCGGATTACTTCGGGCATGTGGACAGAATCCTGACTGACGAGGAAAAAAAGCGTGGCGTAAAGCTGGAGGATTACGCCAATGGGTTGTTATAATGGAGGAGTTGTGGCGATTTTCGCCATCTTGACCCCTGTATGCTTCGGCGTGCGGGGGTTTGTTTTTTACCTTTCTCGCTTTCATTCTGTCATTGCGAGTCCCCGACTTAGTCGGGGGCGTCGCAATCTCGTGTTTTATCTTCAATCTTATTTTTAATTTTATTGACAAAAACCTAATACTCCATTACTGTTAATTTAATACTTGTTTGACGTTAAATTTTTCCAGGAGGGGAAAATGTCTTGGTATCCTGTTAAATATGCTTTGGTCCCTTGCAAGGTTTGCAATCAACATAGGAAGTGTCGAGTAGAAGACAGAGGCGACTACTATCTTATTGTCTGCACTCGTTGCGGACATGCCATGATTTATGAAAAAAAACAGGAGGGGTAGCTTGAGATTTGTTTCGGCGTTAGCGTCAATATAGGGCTCGGGTATTTAACCTGAGCCCTTTTCTATTGACTTTTTTATTTTTTTGTGTTATGAATTAGCCAAGAATGGAGGGAAAACATGGAGATTATCGCGTTTGTTGTTTTGCTCATACTATTTCTTCTTGTCTGGATGTCAAAAACGTACATGAAGGAAGAAATCCCCTTTTTGATAGCCGGTCTTGGCACAGATGAGTTGCATATGTATTGTCTCGCCAGACTGCGTTATGCTTATGGCGGGGTGGACAATGTTCTGTCGTCTAAACGCTATGCCGGTATACTCCAGAAAATGAAAGATGTGGGAGTGGTTTTAGGCATAATAGAGAATTGCGGTTGTGCTCATTGCGCCAACAATTACGTTTACTCAGTAGTTTTGGATATAGACAAAGCCAAGCAATTTATAATTTTGATTGGACTCGCCAGGGCGGCAAAAAAAGGGCCATACGGCCTAAACGCGCATAGATTGGCCCATGAATTGCTCTTTAACATGGCTGAAGTAGAGGAAATCCTGGTGGAACTGGAAGAGCTGGAAATGGTCAAAAAGCAGGGGAATGTGTTTACCCTTGGCCCAAAATCCGGCGAGCTGTTGTTTCCCATGTAAAAAAAAGGAGTAAGCGGGGAAAGCCCGTAAAAAGAGCGTGATATTTCACGCTCTTTTCAATAAACTTTTTACAGGCTATTGACAACGCTGAGAAAATATGCTTATATACGAAGAGTCAATCTCACAGTATTCGGCTGATAAAAACAACCAGAAGGAGGAAAGCGTAATGTCCAGCATGTTTAACAGTGTTGAGGAAGCAAAGGCCGTGGTGGCAAGTATGGTGAGTGTGGACCCGGCTACTTTTGAGGAAGTTGAGGGTTTGCACGTTGTTGGAATGGAGGCATTTCTCCTTGACGATCCGGATACTTCGGAGACAGTCAAGCAGAATATTCGCGACAAGATTAAGGCGCAGAAGGGATTCAAATTCCGTGCGCCAGATGACAAAGAAATCAAAATCGTCATCGGTCCTTTTCGGGACGGATTTGACTGTTGGGTCATCGGAGACAACGGCTATTCTGTGAGAATTTAGCTCAAAGCACATCCAAGGATCTGCGCATCACAGCCTGGCGATAACTTCAAAGGGCTTTTTTTAATAAACTTTTCACATCTTGAATATCCACCCGGCGGGATA
This sequence comes from Candidatus Magasanikbacteria bacterium RIFOXYC2_FULL_40_16, assembly GCA_001783185.1. Lineage (GTDB taxonomy): Bacteria > Patescibacteriota > Patescibacteriia > Magasanikbacterales > UBA922 > XYB1-40-15. The sequence goes on from MFQY01000011.1 coordinate 10,640, forward strand.
TTTTTTGTTTATAAGCGATAAGTTCTTTTATCGGAATCACCGGAATAAACAAACCATGCACTTTCTTTTTTACGGATTTATTGAAGTTGGTTTTGTCCGGCGCCCATTTTTTCGTTTTTTTATTGAATAATTTCATGGAATCCGCCCCACAGATATCAATTTCCTGGCCTTTATACTTGAGCGTCATCAACAATAAGTCAAATTCTTTGTCTTTATATCTTTTTGGGCCGTAAATTATGTGTTTTCCAACATTTTTTTGAATTACAAACACTTTTTCGTTGGGAACGCAAATATCAATATCGGCCAGAGGACGGGTTGAACCGTAAATATTGGCGGCAAATCCGCCACAGATTTGAAAAGGAATTTTTTCTTTCCGAATTATTTTAACAATCCAATCAAGAGCTTGTTTGGTTTTTTTCATAAGGGTGGGGGAGTGATTTTTTTGTTTAAGTTTGGAGTTTTAAGGTATTTATTCACAGTTATTGACAAGCTTACTGTGTGTCGTGTATAATAGCTTCAGAAGATAAGTCCTTAGGGTAAAGCTTCGTGGAGGGCGTTCTCTATCAGGAACATCCCGTTGAAACGGAGACATTCCCAAAAGGCTCTTTTGCATGAATCCGCTTTATAGCGGGTTTTTGATTTGTATTAATCTAAATCCAATGTCTTCAAATATGTGGCTTGAATCAGTTTGGTATTCTTTGTAGAAAGTATTGGAAACAAAGTCAGCCAGTTCTATCAAAACATCTAAATATGAATGAACGGCTTTATAAACACAATGAGTGTTAGAAAATTCATTTTTAAGAAATTTATCAATTTCCTTTTGGAATTTTTTTTCGGCCAATTTGCCGCCTTCATGTTTTCTGGCATCAATAATTATCCTTACTTTCTGGTATTCCTCAAGAGACATTTCTATAAAAAGTTTTTTTAACAAGTCAGCGTAGACTGAGTCAAATTTCATTTTTTCATTGTCAAAGTAGTTGAAAGGCAGTTCTTGTGTTAATTGAAAGACAGAAAGAATATTCACATCGTGCCTACCTAATAATTTTATACTTTTTTTTCTTAATTTTTCAAAATGTGAATCAGTGGCGTGGACGCGACGTCTAGATTTTGTATATTCTTTTCGCATCATTTTCCAGCGTTTACGGAGTACTCCATCGTTTAAAACCGCAAAACCATTAATACTAACAAACATTTTGCCTTTGGATTTTTGTAGATTGTATGATTCGTCAAGGTAGATGTTCATAATATTTTTTGTGAATATTATATTATAAAAACAAGCTTTTTTCAAGCTTGTTTGGTTTTTTTCATAAAAATAATGAGTGGAGTGGAATTTTGCTCAATTGCTGGATTCCCATTTCCATGGGAATGACGAGACGGGATTGCGACGGCCTAAAGGCCTCGCAATGACAGAAAACAAATCAATTACGAGTTATCCCGATTTGCTTGAAGCAAATCGAGGATCCTCGACTTTAGTCGGGACGAGTTACTATTTTTTATCTCCCATCTCTTATCTCTTACACCTTATATTTTATCTCTTACATCTTATATCCCATCTCTTACGTCTTATCTCTTATCTCTTACATCTTACGTCTTCCACCCCATTTCTCATTTCCTATTGGCTCCGAACTATGAACTCCGAACTACAACCTGTCCGTCCCCCGTATCTTCCACCTCAAACCCCATTTTCCGTAATTCATCCCGCAATAAATCGCTTTCCACCCAATCTTTTGCTTTTCTGGCTTTTTCTCGATCATCCAATATCTTTTGAATTTCATCCGTGATTTCTATAGCTTTTTCCGGCTGGTGCAAGTCAAGCGCGAGGATTTTATCAAATCTTATTATCGTATCCAAATTTATTTCATCTTTTTTCAATGCGTCCCACAAAATCGCCAACGCTTCCGGCGTGTTCAAATCGTCGTTTAGGGCGTCAAAAAATTTTTCTTCAATCATCGGATCGGTCGGATCGTTCTTTTTCAGTTTATTCACATGTTTGCGCAGGTTTTTGAGGCCGGCCTGAGCCGCTTCCAACGCTTCCCAAGAAAAATTGGTTTGTTTTCGGTAATGACTTTGTAAAAGAAAATAGCGATAACTTAATGGCTCAATGCCTTTTCCTTGCAAAGTTTGCAAAGTGATGAAGTTTCCGGCTGATTTAGCCATTTTTTCTTCGCCCATTTTCAAAAATTCATTGTGGAACCAGTATTTTACCCATGGTTTTAAGCCGGTGACGCTTTCCGCTTGGGCGATTTCATTGGTGTGATGCACAGGGATATGGTCAATTCCGCCGGCATGAATATCAAATTGGTCGCCCAAGTATTTCATACTCATA
>MFQY01000011.1:13192-13909 GCA_001783185.1 Candidatus Magasanikbacteria bacterium RIFOXYC2_FULL_40_16
GGTATAGGCAACTCCCTTGGCAATCAATCTTTCCACTAAAGTTATTTGTTCCTTAATATGGTCGGTGGCCCGGCATAAAATATCCGCTTCTAAAACATTTAAATCGTGTAGATTTTCTACGAATTTAAGCGTATAAAATTCAGCTATTTCCCAAGCGGTTTTTCCTTCGCGCTTAGCGCCTTTTTCCATTTTGTCTTCGCCTTCGTCGGCATCGGAAGTTAAATGTCCCACATCGGTAATATTCATTACGTGGTTAACGCGATAATTGTTAAAAAGCAAGACGCGTTTTAAAATATCTTCAAAGATATAAGACCGCAAATTGCCAATATGCGCGTAATTATAAACAGTGGGGCCGCAGGTATAAAGGCCAACTTTTTTATCTTGCCAGGGGGTAAAGATTTCTTTTTTGCGGGTAAGAGTATTGTAAAATTTAAGAATATTCATAAACCCATTTTAGCGCAAAATAAATATGTTGACAAGTTTTTTATTACTTTAAAATGTGTGGTATAATACTTTATATCTTTAAACAATAAAATTTTTATGTGGCCCTTTGCTAAACCTCAAAGTTATTTGGGTGTGGATATAGGTTCCAATGGTATTAAATTAGTGGAGCTTCAAAAAAGAGGCAAATATACTTATCTCTATACTTACGGATTTTCTGATGCTAATTTATTATCTAGCAATGATGCTGGTTTTTTAGATATTGATAATACAGCA
>MFQY01000012.1:0-11278 GCA_001783185.1 Candidatus Magasanikbacteria bacterium RIFOXYC2_FULL_40_16
ATCCATTTTTCCTGTTTTCCGTGGCCGAATCCGACAAATAAAATATCCGGCTGAGTTTGCACGATATCGGTAATAACACTGTCATTATCCTCGGTTCGATATTTTAAATGTTTGTTTGGCAGGGAATCCATCATTGGCCCCGGATGATAACCGGCAATAATCAATTTTGGAAACCTTCTTTTCAGGTTTTTTGCCGCTCGGGCTATAACCGCTTCATTTCCCGATCCCAAAAGATAAACGCTGAATTCGTATTTACTCGCATAATCGCAGATATCAATCATAAAATCCGCCCCGGGCACGCATTTGAAATACTTGGTCTTTTCCCTTTCGTATTTGTTTTGTAATAAAGCGCAGGTGTATTTGATGCCTTTTCCATCGCAAACATTCAGGTCGCTTTGATTCAAAATATCTTTTAAAACCGAATCATCTTGCGCCGCCATAATCATTTCCGGGTTTGGTGTGAAAATTAAATGCTCCCGGCCTTCTGACAAAAATTTGACCACCAAGTCAATCGCTTCGCCTTCGGTCACGTTATCTATTTTCACGCCCATGATTTTTGTGTGCATATTTTAACACAACAATATTTTATAAATATGCTATAATTATACTACATATTGACAATTTATTCCAGTATGGTATATTATTAGCACTCTTACTAATAGAGTGATAACTATCCAAAGCCTTCTAAGCCTTTACTGCTTTTCAGGCCTTTCAAGCTTTTTATTATGAACCCGCAAAATTTTACGCAGAAATCACAAGAAGCAATCCAAAACGCTTCGCAAATAGCCAATGATAACGGCCAACAGCAGATTGAACCGCCTCATTTGTTTATGGCTCTTTTGGGGCAAGAAGAAGGCGTGGTTGTTTCCATATTAAAAAAATTAAATGTTAATCTTAAACAATTGAGTGATGAGATTACATCTTTAATTAGTAAATTGCCTAAGCATCAAGGATCGATGCAGGCGGCCGGACTGGGGCAAGTTTTGATGGGTCAGGCAATGATGTATATAATGCAAAACGCTTTTCAGGAGTCGCAAAAAATGGGCGATGACTATATCAGTGTGGAGCATCTTTTATTGTCTTTTTTAACAAATAAAAATCCGATTAGCAATTTGTTGTCAGCGCAAGGCGTTCAATACAGTGATGTTTTAAAAATTTTGGCGACTGTGCGCGGCACGCAAAAAGTTGATTCCCCCACTCCGGAAAGCAAGTATCAGGCTTTGGAAAAATACGGTAAGAATTTTACCGAGATGGCGAGGAAGGAAAAATTAGATCCGGTAATCGGACGCGATGATGAAATTCGCCGTGTAATGCAAGTTTTGACAAGAAGAACAAAAAATAATCCTGTCTTAATCGGCGAACCGGGCGTGGGAAAAACCGCGATTGCCGAAGGGTTGGCGCAAAGAATTGTCAACGGCGATGTGCCGGAAAGTTTAAAAGACAAAGAAATTATCGCTTTGGATATTGGCGCGCTTTTGGCGGGAACAAAATTTCGCGGTGAATTTGAGGAAAGATTTAAAGCGGTTTTAAAAGAAGTCATAGATTCAAACGGAGAAATCATTCTGTTTTTGGATGAATTACACACCATTGTCGGAGCCGGCGCCAGCGAAGGCGCGGTTGATGCCAGCAATATGTTGAAACCGGCGCTGGCGCGCGGAGAATTGCACACTATCGGCGCTACGACTCTGAAAGAATACCATCAATATATTGAAAAGGACGCCGCTTTTGAACGCCGATTTCAGCCGGTCTTGGTTACTGAACCGAGTATGGATGACACAATCGCGATTTTAAGAGGCGTTAAAGAAAAATATGAAGTCCATCATGGCGTCAGAATTACCGATCCGGCCATTGTCTCTGCGGTGGAATTATCCAATCGCTACATCAGCGACCGTTTTTTGCCGGATAAAGCCATAGACTTAATTGACGAGGCCACTTCGGCGCTCCGTATGGAAATAGATTCTATGCCGGATGATTTGGATAAAATGAAAAGAAAAATGATGAAACTGGAAATTGAAATGAACGCGCTTAAAAAAGAGAAGGATGAATCTTCCAAAGAAAGATACGTAAAATTAAAAAAAGAATTGGAAAATCTGCGCGAAAAAAGCAATGAAGTGGAAGTGCACTGGAAAAATGAGAAGGATATCATCACACAAATCCGCGGACACAAAAAAGAGATAGATAAATTAAAACAGACTTCAGAAATTGAAGAAAGAAAAGGCAATTTACAGAAAGTGGCCGAATTAAGATATGGGAAAATCCCCGCTTTGGAAGAAGCCATCAAGAATGATGAAAAAAAATTGGCGGAAATTCAAAAAGGCCGTTCCATTCTAAAAGAGGAAGTTACTGAACAGGATATCGCGGCGGTGGTTTCAAGATGGACCGGAATTCCGGTGACGAAGATGCTGGAAGATGAAGTTCGCAAGTTGACGAAAATGGAAGAAGTCCTGGAAAAGCGCGTCATTGGACAAAAAGAAGCGATAAAAGCCGTTTCCAACGCGATTAGACGTTCTCGCGCCGGTATTTCCGAAGAGAAAAGGCCGATCGGCTCCTTCATCTTTATGGGCCCGACAGGAGTCGGCAAGACCGAATTAGCCAAAGCTTTGGCTGAGTTTATGTTTAATGATGAAGACGCGATGATTCGGGTGGATATGAGTGAGTTTATGGAAAAACATTCAGTCAGCAAAATGATTGGTTCGCCTCCGGGTTATATCGGTTATGACGAGGGCGGACAGCTTACGGAAAAAATCAGACGCAAGCCGTACTCGGTGGTATTGTTTGACGAAATTGAAAAAGCTCATCCGGATATTTTCAACGCGATGCTTCAAATTTTGGAAGATGGACATTTGACCGACGCCAAAGGCAAGAAAGTCAATTTTAAAAATGCCATTATTATTATGACCAGCAATGTCGGTTCGGAAATGATAATGCAAATGGGCAAAACCGGCGATTTTGGTTTTGATGATGACAAAAAAGCCAGTCCGAAAAAACAGGAAGAAAAAATCAAAGATAAAATTATGGATGCCTTGCGCGACCATTTCAAACCGGAATTTTTGAACAGGGTTGATGAAATCATCACCTTCCATCCATTAAACGAAAAAGATATTCGCAAGATCGTTGATTTGCAGTTGGTTGAGATTTACAATCGGCTGGCGGATCAAGGAATTGAGTTAATTGTCGCTGACAAAGCCAAAGATTGGCTCGGAAAAAAAGGTTATGACCCCAATTTGGGCGCCAGGCCTTTACGCCGTCTTATTCAGACGGAATTGCTTGATAACTTGGCAATTAATATAATTGATGGTAAAATTAACGCAGGAAGCAAAGTAAATGTTTCCGTTAAAGACAATAAACTATCTTTTAAATATTAATTATGACCGAAAAAGACTTGCCAAAGTTAAAATACGATGCCGGAGCGATTGTAATAAATAAAAAAACCAGAGCGATTGCTTTGATAAAAATGCATCATAATGTCTGGGGTTTCCCTAAGGGCGGGATAAAAGAAAATGAATCCACTTTGAACGCTGCCAAAAGAGAAGTTTATGAGGAAACAGGTATAAAAGAAGTGGAAGTTATAGCAGAATTACCACCATATCAAAGACCGAATTCATACAAATTAGATGAACGCTTAAATATAAATATGTATATATTTGAGACTGATGAGGATGATTTGAAACCGGTCGGATATGATATTGCGGAAGTGAAATGGGTAGCAATTGAAGATGTGCCCGCCACTCTGACTATGACTGAAGATATAGATTTTTTCATGGAAGTAAGACACAAAATAATTTAAAAAACCCCGTAAGGGGTTTTTTAAATTTTATTCTTTCGGGAATATTTGCTTGCCGGCTTCGTCGTAAAGGTGAATCGCCAGCACCGGACAGGCCTCGGCTCCCTTCATAATCGTTTCATCATCATCAAATTTGCTCGGATCCGGCTTAACAAAAGCCAAATTTTCGTCGTCTATCTCAAAAGTGTTGGCTGCCGCGATTGAACATGATCTCGCGCCAATGCACGCGTTTCTGTCCACGACAATTTTTCTTATTTTCCCCTCGTTTTTTACAGCGGTTGATTCATTTGCCATATTAAATAAATTAAAAATCAAAAGTCTAAAGTCAATTATATCATCAATCAAACCAATTATTCAAGCGCCCTTTCACACTCAACCACCTGACCACCTAACCACTTAAACGCGCAAACAATCTCACAAATCTTTAATCTTAAATCTTACAACTTAAATCTTCTAACTAATCAAGCGAACATCAACCATTCCGGCTTGAAAATAAGCAATAAGCCTAAAATAAGTATTAATACTCCGCTAAATAAATTGATTTGTTTGGCGTATTTTGTATTGATTCCGGTCACTCGCAGAGTTATCATCGCTATCACGAAAATAATCATATCATCAAGCATAAAGAATAGTACATAGCCAAACATATACAAATATCTTTGCCACATAGCGATATCGTTTATTGCCAGCAATTGAGTAAAGATTGCCGGAAATCCGGCGGAACAGGCCAACTCAACCAAATTTACGGAAAAAGCCAGTAGTATAATTCCGATAACCGACCAGAGAATATTTTTTCTGTGAACAATATCTTTTATTTTTTCAAATGTTTTTCTCGTGTCTTTGTTTGAAGAAACTTTACAAACGATGCCATCAGATTTTCTGCTTTGCCACCAATCTTTGATATTGATAAAACCGACCCCGGAGGCTAAAAGACCGATAGCGATTCTTATACCAGCCACCAAGCCAATAAATAAAATAAATTGAAGCCAGGCTGCCATAAACACAAAATAGCTCAAACCTGACACAATTATAAATAATGAACCTAACAGCCACATTTTCTTCTTGTCTTCCATCCCCAGCAACAATGATATCAGAAATAGTAAAACCCACATGGCGCACGGATTAAAGCCGTCTAACAACCCTAAAATAATGGTTACTGCCGGCAAAGAGACGTTGGCCGGGTTAATTTCTCCCAAAACAGGCAAACTGATTGTCTTGTTGACTGGTTTTGTCTCCTCGGTTTCAAGCGAGATTAAGCCTTTTTCCTCTAGTTTTTTTTCCACGATTTCCATAATTTGCTCGCCGGTGATTTTGTCTGAAGCATAACCGGTCACAATCTCGCCGTCTATAAAAGCCATTGGCACTCCGCCGACTTCAACATTATAATAGACGCCGTATTGCTGGAAAATTTCATTATTTTTCTGGTTACTGACTTCGTATTTTTTCAAATTAATAAATTCGCCGTATTTTGGCATTAATTCTTCATCTAAAAATTTTATTTCTTCACGGCAATGCGGACAGGTTTCCAAATGGAATAATGTGTATTCAATTTTTTCCGCGGCTTTTGTATTTTGCCATGGCAAAAAAATACTTAAGGATAAAGTTAAACCGAAAATTAAAAATAAAATCTTTTTCATAAGTGAGTGAGTGAATAAATGGTTAGAGTTTACTCTAAACCATTTATGAGCGAGCGAAATTTATATCGGCACGCTTATATTGTTAAATTGTTACATTGTTATTTTGCTAAAAAATTAAACTAAAAGCAATGTAACAATGAAGCAATATAACAATTATAAATATTACTATGCTTCTCCCTTGTCTTTTTAGTGATTTTTTCTTTCTCAATTCAGCTTTGCAGTTTATTTCTGTAATCCTCAATCGCCTTCTGTAAAGCCTGGTCGCCCAAAACCGAACAATGCACTTTGCGCGCCGGCAAACCGCCCAATCTCTCCATAATATCCTGCGGTTTAATTTTGACCGCTTCATCTAGCGTCATTCCGCCGTTTTCCAATAGCATTTCCGAAAGCATACTGGTGGAAGCAATCGCGCTCCCGCAACCGAAAGTCTGCCACTTGCAGTCAACGATTTTTTGCGTTTTCGGGTCAATTTTTATCCAGATAACCATTTCATCCCCGCAGGCCGGCGAACCGACCCGTCCCATCCCGTCAGCTTGGTATTCGTCTTCTTTTCCGGCCGGCATAACATTGCGCGGATTAAAAAAATGATCTTTGACAATATCGGAATAAAGCCAGCTAGTGCCGTCATGTTGTTGAATTTTTGCTTCGTCGCTCATATTGAAATCACCTTATCACTTTACCACCTAATCACTTAATCATTGTGATGGTGGTAAAATTATATTAATAAAAATAATTAATCTAACTATTCTAAATAAATCCCAAATTCCAATCAATAATCATATTTTAAACTCTAAATCCGAAGCCCGAAATCCGAAACAAATTCAAATGTTCAAAATCCTAATGTTCAAAATGTTTTGAATTTAGGTAATTTGAATTTCGTTATTGTTTCGAGTTTCGATATTCGAATTTCTAATACGGTGAATTAGATCAACTAGACTAATTAAACTTATGTTTAGGTGGTTAAGTGGTTGAGTGGTTAAGTGAACAGTTGACCGGGGATATTTTTCTCAACTCCCCCACTATCCAAGGCAAATATTTCATAACGTAATCAATATCTGTCTTTGTCGTATTTTTTCCCAAAGTAAAACGCAAACTGCCATGCGCGTATTCATAAGGCAGTCCGCAGGCGGTTATTACATAAGACGGGTCAAGTGAAACCGAATTGCAAGCCGAACCGGTGGAGCAAACTATGCCATATTCATCTAAATATAATAGCAGAGCTTCGCCCTCTATATCAAGGAATGTCACATTCAGGTTATTGGGCAAACGGGTTTTTATATCATCCAATTTTGACCCGTTAAGATGGAGTTTGGGAATATTTTTTTGCAGTTGTTCCCAAAAATAGGCGCGCAGTTTAATTAACCGTTTATTTTCTTTTTCCTTATCCGCTTGAACCAGCTCCAACGCTTTGGCTAAGCCGGCAATTCCGGGAACATTTTCCGTTCCGCTTCTCAAGCCGAATTCTTGTCCCCCGCCTAAAATTTGCGGTTGTATATCAACGCCTTTTCTTTTATAAAGCGCGCCAACTCCTTTGGGTCCGTAGATTTTACTGCCGTTGAAGGTCAATAAATCCACATGGAGTTTTTCCACATCCAAATCCAGCGCTCCCGCCGCTTGGCAGGCATCAGTATGAAAATAAGGATATTTGGTATTATTTTCTTTGCGCCATTTCAAAATCATTTTTCCAATCTCGGCAATTGGCTGAACCGTTCCGATTTCATTATTAGCATACATCACAGAAATTAAAATCGTATTTTTTTTCAAAGCTTTTTTAACATCATTTATATTTATTCTGCCCTCGCCGTCCACATTCAAATAAGTCGCTTCAAAACCTTTCTTTTCCATTCTTTTTACCGGTCCGAGCACCGCTTTATGCTCCACTTTGGTGGTAATTATGTGTCCGCCGGTTTCCATTTGCGCTATTCCGAATACGGCCAAATTATCGCTTTCCGTTCCCCCGCCGGTAAAAATAATATTGTCCGGCTGAGTATTCAAAACTTTAGCGATTTTTCCGCGCGCTTCGCTTAAAACTTTATTGACTGTTCGCCCCATTTCATAAATACCGGACGGATTGCCATATAAATCGGAAAAATATGGCTCCATGGTTTTTTTGACCCTTGGGTCCATTGCTGTTGTCGCCGCGTTATCAAGATAAACGATTTTTCTGATTTTTGGTTTTTTGGGAAACATAATTAATACACTAATAATACTAATTTAAACACTAAAGTCGCGAATTTGTATTATAATTACTTAACAAACGATTTTATGGTGGTTTTTTTTAATAAACTAATAATTTTTTTGTTGATTTTTTCCATCCCTTTTTTTACATTGCATTGTCCGGCTTTTCCACAACAACCGTCCGCTCGAGAACATTCCGTGGCTCCGTATGGCCCTTCTACCGCTTCCATTACCGTCATAATATTTATTTTTCCGGATGGTTTATTCAGCCGGTATCCCCCATCTTTGCCTTTGACAGACTCCACTATTTTCGCTTCCCGTAAAAGCTTGGCAATTTTTTGCAAAAACAAAAAAGATATGCTACTCTTGTTAGAGAACTTTTTTAATCCCAGCAATTCATTTTTTCTGATTTTTGACAGTTCAATTAGGAGTTGCAGGGCGTAATCGGTTTGTTTAGAAATCTTTATCATACTATATGAGTATGATATAATAATCTTAAAAATAAGTCAACCCTGTTACCATTCTGGCACAGGCTGTGGATAACACAAAAACAAAGCCGTAAGGCGACTTCGTCTTCGTCCTTTGGAAAATAGAAGATATTTTCAGAAAGGTAATAGGGTCAACCCCGTCACCAATATATTGGTACGGGGGTCAAGCGATTTATGAAAACTAAAGCGCAAAAAACCAAATTGGCGTTTAAAAAACTGATGACAGCGGATGTCGTCAACTTAGGAGTGGAACGCCCGGAAAATTTCACCTACAAAACCGGCCAGTTTGCCGAATTTTTATTTCTGGATCCGAAAAATCCCAAAAAAAAGACCAAACGCGCTTATTCAATCTGTTCGGTATCTAATGACAAAAATATAGAGTTTCTTATTAAATTGGTTCCAAACGGAGCCGGTTCTGACTATATAAGAAAGCTAAATGAAGGCAATACGGTGGAGATTTCCGGTCCATACGGCCATTTTATTTTGGAAGATAAAGAGGAACCGTTGGTTTTTATCGCGACGGGTGTAGGCGTGGCGCCGATAATCGGTTTACTGCGCGAATCTCTAAATAATTTAGGCTATAAAAAAGATGTCAGACTTTTATTCGGTTTGCGTGGCGAGGAAGATATTTTTTTAGTTGACCACCTTGACGAATTAAAAGAAAAACATTCTAATTTTGATTATGTTTTGACTTTATCCCGTCCATCAGACAAATGGACCGGAACCAAAGGCCGTGTTACCGATTATTTATCCAAATATATCGATAAAAAGGCTCACTATTATATTTGCGGGAATATTGATATGGCCAGCGACACCAAAAAAACTCTGGAAGATTCCGGAATTAAAGAAGAAAATATCCATTTTGAAGCATTTTAAATTTAACTCGTAGCGAGTTTATGTAAATTCTTAACTAAATTTAGCTAAAAAATAAACTTCATTTATGTCCGTCATTACGAGTCCCGACTTAGTCGGGACGTAGTAATCTCGTCCTTTAAAAGATCCCTCCCCGCTGTACAGCGGGGGGATGACGAATTGTCAAGGGATTGTAAGGGAACACTTATCCCACCATGGCGGGGCGACGGCCTAAAGGCCTCGCAATGACAGAGTAGAAACTTAATAGGAGTTCACTAAAAAGGCAAAGTCATATTCACTCCGCTAGACGCGGAGTTTTGATTTCCAGGCAGTTTTATTTGGTCAAAATTGACCGCGATAGGCATCAATTCTCCGGTCAGAGTGTTATAATAAAGCATTCGGTTATTCCGTCCGTATTCATATAATTCCTTCGTCACCTTGACATCCTGTTCACAATATTTTTTAATTTCATCAATTTTTCCTTCTTCAAACCATTTCATCGCCTGCAAACCGTCGGCGCTTTTTTCAATTTGTAAGGTGGCTTTGGCGATATCATTTAATTTATACCGGCTCCCGGACATCTCTTTGATAACTTTTAATAAATCCAGTTGAGGAATAGTCATCAGATTACCCATATAATACTTATTTAATATCGGCAAATCAAAATGTTCGCTGTTGTAGCCGATAATCCGTTCCGCTTTTTCCAGAATCGGCCATAACTGATTCAGTTCGCTTTCTTCAAATGATCGATAGCTGTCATTTTCATATTGGTAAATGGAAACGACAGTTATTTTTAACGAATCAAAATTCCTTATATCCCCTATTGTTTCAATATCTAATACGATTTCTTTTGACATAGTAAAAAAGCTTGTCCCGATTCCGTCTTATCGGAATCGAGGATCCTCGATTTTGTTGAAACAAAATCGGGATAGGTTTTAGGTGTTGAGTTATGTTGAATATACTAACATAAACGAAAATGAAAATCCAATAACATGTGGCATTTCCATAAATTAAAAAGCCCTTTTTCAGGGTCTAAAACATCTGAGTGGGTGGCACTCAAAGCCTTTACTACGCATAGGCTTGGGCGAAAACGGCCAATGAAGTCCGTTTTCCACAGAATGCCACCCACTCAGGCGGAAGTATAATGCTTTTTCGTCTGAATGTCAATCTTGACTAAGGGCAAGCCCTATCTGAATTTTTGTATCAATTCGCTCATATCTCTTTTTACCGGAATATCAATCAAAACTTTATCTTTAATTTGGGTGATTTGACTTTCACAAGTCGGTTCATCCGCTTCGTAAAAAATACCGACTGGAATTTTTTTCTCGCCCCACTCAAAAGTTTTCGCGAAAGCGGCTTCTTTGCTTGTTTTATCGTAGCTGTCATCTAATTTATAGATATTTTCTCTGTAAAAAGGATGTGTATAGTCTTTGTTAAATGTCACACAGGGCTGTAAAATCTGGACTAAAGAAAAACCTTTGTGTTTATTTGCTTTGATTATCATTTCTTTTGTCGCTTCCGGATCGCCGGAATAAACTCTGCCTAAAAAAGTGGCGCCGGCTGCTAAAGCCAAACGCAACGGATTAATTGGCTCATCCGTATTGCCCGACGGAGTGGATTTGGAAGTGAAGCCTTTTGGCGAACGAGGTGAAGTCTGTCCGGTGGTTAAACCATAAATAGCATTATCGTGCAGTATAACCGTTATGTCCTGATTTCTTCTGGCCGCGTTTATGAAATGATTTCCTCCTTCAGCCAAACAATCACCATCGCCGGTAAATACAAAAACATTAAGCCGGTGATTGGCCATTTTGATTCCCGAGGCTATCGGAATCGGCCGGCCGTGCAAGCCCTCAAATGAAACCAGCTTCACGAAATTAATCATGTGTCCATGACAGCCGATGCCGGCCGTTAACACAGTATTGGTATTATCCCATCCTTCCGCCACCGCCGCGTCGCTAAAAGCCTTCCAGATGCCAAAATTACCGCAACCCGGACACCAGTTTAATTTATTGGGAGTTAAAAGCGCTTCCTTTTGTGTCATAAAAATTTTAATTTTTAATTTTTAAATCAATTTTAAATAATACAATTTTTAAACATTTACAAAATTTAAAATTAAATTAAAATTTATAATTTATTATTTAAAATTATAGCCATTACTCATGATGTTAATTATCATAAGAAAAAGTCTAAGTTTTAAGCTGAAATATTCTTTATCTTATCAATAATTTCTTCCGAAAAAAACGGCCGGCCGTTAAATTTCAATAAATTATCACTGACTTCCACGCCGGTTTTCTCTTTTATCAATCCGGCCATTTGCGCCGTATAATTACACTCAACAT
>MFQY01000012.1:11298-23705 GCA_001783185.1 Candidatus Magasanikbacteria bacterium RIFOXYC2_FULL_40_16
CATTCAAAACAAAATTGGCCGAGCATAAAATTTTCTTAACTTCCAGCGCAGGGAACGGACTGATCCAGTTGATATGGAGAAAATTCACATCATCAAATTCTTCCATTGCGTCAAGAATCGCGCCTTTATTGCTTCCCCACGAAACTATAGTTATTCTCGCTTTGGGCGGACCGTAAAGTTTTGGTTTCTCCATATCCAATTCGGCGCAAGTTTCCAGTTTAGTCATTCGTTTTTTCATCTGTTCCGTTCTGTTTTCCGCCTCTTCGTTTGAATAGCCATATTCATTATGTTCATCGGAATTCGCGACAAAATGATTGCCGACGCCCGGAATTGATCTGGGTGAGACGCCGTCATGAGTTAATTCATATCTTTTATAATCGTTTTGCTTTTCCCAAACCATTTTGCCCCGATTGATTTTATAATCTTTAAACTCAAATGGTTTTACGCCAAGATGGCTTTCGCAGATTTGTTTATCAACCAATAAAATTACCGGTGTCTGATATTTTTCCGCGATATTAAACGCTTTCATCGTCATATAATACGCTTCTTCAACATCGCCCGCCGCCAAAACAATACGGGGAAAATCGCCCTGATGCGCGTGTAAAACAAATCTCAAATCGCCTTGTTCAGTCCAAGTCGGCAAACCGGTAGCCGGTCCTCCGCGCATACCCTCAATTATTACCAAGGGAGTTTCAGTCAGTCCGGCCAGTCCGTAGGCTTCACTCATCAGACAAAAACCGCCCCCGCTGGTTCCGGTCATCGCCCTGGCGCCGGCAAAAGACGCGCCAATGGCCATATTGATGGCGCTGATTTCGTCTTCCGGTTGTTTATATATAAAATTAAATTTTTCTTGGAGAGGCGCGAGCGTGTGTAAAACTCCGGAAACCGGCGTCATCGGATAGATAGCGGCAAATTGCATGCCGGCGGCGATTGCGCCCAAGCCGATGGCTTCATTGCCGTTGACTACTATTTGTTCCAATTTATTTGGTCTCTGGCTTAAAACATTTTTTATTTCGTTTTTATAATGTCCCAGCGCGTAATCATAACCGGCCTGACAGACTAAATGGTTCTTTTCTGTAATTTCCGGTTTTTTGTCGCTAAATTCTTCCGCGATTAAATCTTTCAAATGTTGCATCTTGCCTCCCAACAACGCCATCACCGCGCCTAAAGCGGCCGTATTCCTCATTATTTCCGACCCGCCGACATCGCGGGCGATTTTATTTATTGGCACGCCGAATTTTGACACTCCATCCGGCACATCCGCCAAATTCATATCCGTTTCATTATCAAAAACCACTCCGGAGCCGTCCCGTAGTTCATTTTTATGTAAGTCAATCGTTTCCTGATTTAATGCCACCAGTAAATCAGTATGCGCGAGTTGTGAACGCGTCGGTTTATCAGAAAAAGTGGTTTGCATTACATTATGTCCGCCCCTGACAATTGAAGGATATTCTGCGTAGTCAAACACATAATATCCTGACCGGCTGGCGATTTTGGAAAAAGTTATGCCGACCGACATAATTCCATATCCGGCCTCCCCGCCTATTTTAAAACTAAAAGCGGAAGATTTTTTTTCTTCATTTCTTTTTTTATTAAACAAACTCATAGTGTTCAAATGTTTAAATGTTTGTATGTTTTAATGCTTTAGTATTCTTCCAACGTTGACGTATCGCCAATCGGTAAACCCAATTCTCTGGCTTTCAAAAGTCTACGCATAATTTTTCCGGAACGGGTTTTAGGCAAAGTTTCCACGAATTCAATTTCTCTTGGATAAGCGTGTCCGGCCAAATGTTTCTTAATAAAAACTTGTAATTGTTTTTTAAGATTTTCCGAGCCTTTATAACCCGGAGCTAACTTAACAAATGCTTTAATAATTTCTCCGCGGAGAGGATCCGGCTTGCCGATTACACCGGCTTCAATAACGCTTGGATGTTCTATTAAAGCGGATTCCACCTCAAACGGCCCGACGCGTTCGCCGGAAGTTTTTATTACATCATCAGCGCGCCCGATAAACCAAAAATACCCATCTTTATCGCGAAACGCTCTGTCGCCGGAAATATACCAACCGTGTTCAAAATATGATTTATATTTATTCGGACGGCGCCAAATTTTTTGCATCATTGACGGCCAGCCCGGTTTAATTGACAAATTGCCTTCTTTATTTGGCCCAAGTACTTTTCCTTCATCACTGACTATTTCCGCGCGTATGCCCGGCAACGGTTTTCCCATTGAACCCGGTTTAATATCCATCGCCGCATAGTTCGCGATTAAAATGCCGCCGGTCTCGGTCTGCCACCAATTATCATGAAAAGGCAAACCAAACACTTTCAATCCCCAACGTATCGGCTCCGGATTTAACGGTTCGCCCACGCTTGCCAAATAACGCAATGAAGATAAATCGTATTTTTTGACCAGTTTATCACCGGAAGCCTGCAACATTCTGATCGCGGTTGGCGCGGTATACCAAACCGTGACTTTGTAGTCTTGGATGACCTTATACCACTCTTCAGGGCTGAATTTGCCGTTAGTAATAACTTCTGACACGCCATTACTCCATGAACCTAAAATACTGTAAGCCACACCGGTCACCCAGCCCGGGTCGGCGGTGCACCAATAAACATCATCTTCTTTAAGGTCCAGAACATATTTAGCGCTCATATGTTCATGAATGATGGATTTATGAGTATGCACAACGCCTTTTGGCTTTCCGGTTGTGCCGGAAGTGTAAAGCATAAAAGCCGGGTCATCCGGACTCATCATATGCGTCTTGTATTTTTTTGATTGGGTCACCATCAACTCGTCAATCGCGATGACTTTTTTTCCTTTCGCTTCCAGTTTGGCGATTTTTTTCGGGTCGCCCACGACCATGATAGTTTCCAATTCCGGCAATTTTGAAACAACTTTGGCAACTCGCTTAAACAATTCCAATTCCGTCACTACAACTTTAGCTGAGCTGTTTCCCAATCTGTCTTCAATCGCCTGCGGACCGAAGGCGGCAAACATTGTTCCAACAATGGCGCCGGTTTTTAGCGTTCCTAAAAATCCATAATACAATTCCGGGACTCTGGTCAGGAAAAAGAAAACCCTGTCTCCTCTTCCCACTTTCAAATATTCCAAAGAATTCGCGAACTGGTTGGACAAATCATTCATTTCCGTAAAAGTATAATTTCTTTTTTCTCCTTCCGCGCCCATCCAATAAAGCGCTACTTTATTTTTCCGCCAAGTTTTGGTATGCCTTTCCAGCGCGTTATAAGCGGCATTAAGTTTTCCGCCAAAAAAATCAATATCTTTTTTCGCGTCCGCCAATGTGTGATTTTTGTAAACGCTGTGATAGTCGGATAAGTTTGGCGTAAAGTTAATTATCTTTTTTGTTTTTTTAATTAGCTTTGAGTTCATAAAAGAATTAATAGAAATAAATTACTTGTTGAATTTAAATCATTTAAAATTAAATCATTTAAAATTGTTTGAAAATTATAAATTTAAAATTGAAAATTATCGGCTTTTTATCTGGATCCCCAAACAAGTTGGGAATGATAGAGCAAAAATTCGTTATAAGTTAATTGTTATTTCAGTATACCACATTTTTCATAAAATAAAAAAACTCCCGGTGGTTGGCCGGGAGCAGGTTCGTTTGCTATGGATTTTATTTTAGTCTTATCGGCATCCCGTACGTTTTGAGGAGTTCCAGACACTCCTCCGTCGGGTTTTCGCACAGCAAGCTGACGTTTTCCGTCTTCGGGACTTTTATCAGTCCCTTTTTGTATCTGGCGTAGAACGGATGGAACTTGCTCATGGGGCATAGGCTCAAGGTCACATGGCCCATCTCATTGAAGGAAGTCGTGGAAATCACGCCGATAACGGCGTTTTTCTTCACGCTCAATACAGATGAGCCGGAAGAACCTTTGCCAATCCCCAATCCAAGGATTTGGGTGGGGATAGCGCCCTTGATGTTCACTTCTACGACTTCGTAGTTGACTTTGATTTCCGGCTTGCTGATATGGCCGGTCAAGTAAAGGTTGCCCATTCGCTCCAACGGCGCCACGACCACGACAAGTTCCTCCCCGATACGGACAGGATCTTTCCCTTTGTACAAAGGAAGAAGCGGTATGTTTCGGGTGGTCTTGACTTTGAAGATCGCGAAGTCTTCGAATTGGCCTCGATCGCCGTAGGCAACCAATTCAGCCGGCATTTCGGTGACAGGAGTATCCCCACCTTCGGACTCGAAGACAAGGAAGAACTTGATCGGGAATAGAGTTGTCAACGGTTGGGTCTCTTTGGTGGAGGCCTTGTAAACCGTCGCGTAGTGTCCCGCGGTGAGGAATTCGTACTCGTCTCCATTCCGGCTGATGGCGCTGGCGCCACAAAGGTCAAAGGTGCCTTCTTTTCCGGTGACTTTGACGCCCAATCTGGCGACCGCGTTCATCGCCTTGTCAGCCGTGTGTTGCTTCACGAAAGCACTCTCCTTTTTGGCGAAAGGAACGCAAGCGCAAAGCGTGGCAAAAAGTGAAAAAGCAAAAAGTTTGTTTGTGAAAGTATTCATTGTTCTACTCCCTGTTTTTGTTTTGGTTAAAACGACTTAAAAATCCATAAATTATAACGAACGAACCTAATATGTAGTGTATTTTATCTTATTTAAAAAAGCAAGAGCCTTGTGGTTAACAAGGCTCTTAGTTATTTGATGTGTAGTTTATGGCGCATTGGTTTACTTTTTGAAATACGGGTATTTTCCGTCCATGACGCGTTTCTCAAACTTCCGGAATTTATCCGCATTAATGAATATCAGTTCTAAACCCGTTTCGATTGGCAGTTGGCTGGACAAGATCCCCAGGACTCTGCCCGAACTAACGGACATTACCGCTGATCCTGAGGCGCCTTTGCCATTCTTGATTCCGCCGACCATAAAGGATGTTTGGTATTTTATTTTACCAAAGTGTTTTACCATGCCGTAAAAAATATGGCCTCTGGCTTCTTTTGGATAGCCGACATTGAGAATATACTCCCCAATTTTTGCCTTTTTTTCCGACAGGTATAGCACCGGGATTATCATTGGTATCTTCGCTTCAAGAATGGCAAAATCATCGCCGATCGGCTTATAGCCGACGGCTACAATCTTTGCCCTGAACAAGTTCTCTTTCAAGAAGTTGTTGAACTCAAAATGAAGATAAATGGATTCAGCTTTTATTTTAATTTTTTCTTTACCGACATCGAATTTCGCCACACAATGAGCGGAAGTTACAAAAAGGTATTTACCCTTCCGCAAATCATACGGGAAAGCCGAACAGGTAGACCCGTTGCCGTCCGTTTTCTCAATGAGAACTTTCGCGGAAGACAGGAGCAGGTTATGCTCCGCGTCGGTGTTTCGAAAAAAGGATATGGAACTTCTCACCGGCTGGGCATGATGGCCACAGCCCGCAAAAAGAAAAATGAAGCCGGCTAAAAGAGCCAGTTTGATTTTGTTTGCAAAAAACATTTCCCCACCTCGCTACATCAAATAAATTTTAAAGAACTTTGGCGCGTTTAAACGCGCCAAAGTGTTTCCACACTAATAACTTTCTTCGTCAATTTCACAGATGTTATCCTCGCCCATTCCTCGGACGGGAAATAGATACTTATGATTTCTCACTTTTTCTTCAAACATCTTGAAGCGGTCTATCGGGATCGATATCAGTTCTTTGGTATTTTCTCTCCAAGCATAGACTATTCCGTGCACTTTTCCGGAGGTGCAACCCACGAGAGCGGAACCGGAAGCGCCGGAAGCCACTTGGATGCCAAACAGCTTGGACAAGATATAGTCCTCATCCGTTTCGGTGACAGAACCGAAAAAGACATTGCCGTCCGCTTCAGCCGGATAGCTGACATTGAAGACGCATTGATTCTTTTCCAACGGATAATCAGCCAGAGTAAAGACAGGGATTTCCCGGTCATAAATCTTTGCCGACAGAATGGCAAAGTCATGTCCGACGGTTTCGTAACCTACGGCGTCAACTATGCCAAAATAATAATGGACATCGTCCACATTTACTTCATCGTGCAGTTTCAAGAGCACGATTTCCGCGTTCATTATGATTTCATGTTTCTCATCATCCGTAGTGGAAACACAATGAGCGGCGGTAATGAAAGAATATTCGTTGCCGGTACGCTTGTAAGCAAACGCGGTACAACCATACATATCGCCGTTTTTGAACACAGCGATTTCCGCTGTCGCCGCGTAAGCTTTCTGAACCTCGGTTTCATTATAGTAGAAGTTCAGATAGTTGAAGTTGATAGCTTCTTTCAATTCCAGATAGAAAAAGAAGCTCAACATCAGAAGCCACGTAAAAACAAAAAGCAAAAAAATGTTAAATCTCTTCAAGACATCACCTCTTTCTTGACGAATAAATTATAAAGGGCAAAACACTCTCTATATTTTATTGTATTTTATAAGGAAAATAATGTCAACCCTGTCACTTTTCTGAAAAAGTTTTTAAATTTACCAAAATACAAAGACGAAGTCGCCTCGCGGCTTAGATTTTTTTTAACCCATTATCATTGCCAGAATAGTGACAGGGTCAACCCGTTCGGCCCAATAAAAAAGCGCCCCGCTATAAGAGAACACTTATCTCCCGACTCAGTCGGGGGGTGATGTCGTCTTAAGACTCCTCGCGATGACAATACTCAACCAAACACTCATACAACACAAAAACAACCCACTCACAACCACCAATCGCACAACTCCCCGAGCCTATGGTTTTTAAAGACCGAGTTAATGTATTTTTGAGTGTACCCCCATAATGGGGGCACCCCGCTGTACAGCGGGGCGAGTGAGAAAATACATTAATGAGCGCTTTACAAAACCATCAGCTCGGCAGTTTTGGCTCCACTTTTTGCTGCCAAAAAGTGGAAAAGACAATTACTGGATTCCCGTAAGCACGGGAATGACAAAAAGATCCCTCCCCGCCAGCTGGCGGGTCGGGATGACGAAGAGACTACACTGAGGTTTTTGATAAATAAAAAAGCGCCCCGCTGTACAGCGGGGCGCTAACGCCTTTGTTTTTACAACCATTACCAGCCTTCCAAGTATCTAAGATACTTGACTTCCGCTTCTTTTTGGAATTTCCTAAACGCGGAAATCGGGAACGCTCTCAATAGATTTGGATCTTTGACAAAGCCGGAATCAATTATTGCTGTTACTTCTTTTGCGAGGCAGTCAAAAATCGGCGCGCCCGAAAGACCATGTCCGTCCCTTATCCCTCTTACTTTAAGAAGAATCCGTTTGTCGGTTTTATGAACGAGCCGATATACAAATCCAAGAAATACCCTGCCAACCGCCGATGTGGGAAATCCCAAAGTAAAAGCGCAATGCCCGAAGACCGGGTCATTTTTTGATAGCTTCAATATTGGAACTTCCAACACTTCTATCTCCGTTTCCACGATGGCAAAATCCTCTTTGCCTTCTATCAGCGAAGCGCCGATGAGTTCAGCCGGATAAAATCCCAGGCTGTATCCGTTTTTATCATACAACGCCAATTCCGCTAAAAGGAAGAATGTTACGATGTTTCCGTTTTCAAATTCTTCCTTTACAAAGCAATGCGCGTTAGTCGCGAATCGGTATATATTGCCTTTTCTCCAAAAAGCAAACGCGGTGCAACTGCCGGTCGCCGTATGCAATACGGCGACCGCCGGCATAGCGACATCGCCGACGAAGTCCGATTTATAGACCTTCAGCCCTTCTTTTTGTACAGCCTTGGTTTCTTTGGCATACCTGATAGAACAAGCCATTGATAAAGCAAAAACAAGACACAAGAAACTTAGCGAAAAATGGTTTACCTTTTTCACGGTTTTACCTCTCTTTAAAGTAAAAGAGTAAATGGTTGCTAAAATTTAATGAGCAAAAAGCGTATCTAAATTAACAGTAGTATATAAACCACCAACTGTCAACAGACAAGATCGCCTTGTATCCTATATTCTAAATTCTATATTCTATATTCTAACCTCATTCATACCTCAAAGCCTCAATAGCGTCCTTATTAGCGGCCTTTTTCGCCGGCACCAAACCAAATACCAAACCGACAAACGCGGATACAGCCAAACCCATAGCCGCCGCGCTCCACGGAAAAACAAAACCCATTTTTGACCCCAAAGCCTGCCCTACTCCGATTGAAGCGCCAAAAGACAAAATCGCGCCTAAAACTATGCCAATAAATCCGCCAAAACCGGTTAACAAAACCGCTTCAATCAAAAATTGCGATAAAATATCTTTTTTGGTCGCGCCAATCGCTTTTCTCAAACCAATCTCGCGCGTGCGTTCCGTGACAGACACAAACATTATATTCATAATACCAATACCGCCGACCAACAACGAGATGGCCACTACGACCGATAAAAATGCCGTTAAAATACCGATTATACTGGTTATTTGTTCAACCATACCCTCTTGCGTGACTATATAAAAATCATCTTTACTGGAGTCGGTAATGCTATGTGACTCCCGCAAAGTTATTTCTATATCCCGAACTGTCGCTTCAACCAGTTCCGGCGTCTCCGCCATAGCAATGACTTCATGATAATAATCAACTCCCAACAAATAAGACTGGGCGGTGGAATACGGCAGTAAAATCATTTCGTCCACGTTAAAAAAACTGACTTGCCCTTTTGGCTCAAGAGTCGCGACAACTCTAAAATTTCTATTTTTAATTTTTATATTTTTTCCGATCGCGTCTGAGTCGCCAAATAATTCCTTCTTAACTTTAGAGCCGATTACCGCTACGGAAGCTTTTTGCTTGATATCATCTTCAGTAAAAAATTGGCCTTCTTCCGGAATAATATCAAACATATCCGCCATCATTTCCGCTGACCAGCCGAAATTCATGCCTTGATAAGTTTCCCCGCCATAAGAAACACCGCCTGGAACAATAACTGAAGGCGCTATATCCGCCAAAAAAGGAACGTTGCTTTTTTTGCTTAATGCTTCTATATCCCTGACTGTCAGTGAATTGGACAACAGCGTTTCTGCAAAATCCGATGGCCCTTTGGGTTGTCTGCCCGGGCGAATCACAATAATTTCCGGACCCATCCCGCCGATTTCGCCCAAAATCATTTTTTCCGCGCTGTTTCCCACTGACATTACAATCATAATTGAAGTAATACCAATAACAATGCCCAAAATAGTCAAAGTGGAACGAAGTTTATTCGTCTTTAACGACGCGAGCGCGACTCTGAATGTCTGTTTAATTTTCATATTATTGCGCTTTTTTCTTTAAAACATTTCCGTTTCCGTTTCCATTGCCGTTTTTTGAATTGATATCATATTCAATCAAACCGTCTCTGACCTGAATAATTCTGTCCGCGTATTGGGCAACTTCCTGTTCGTGAGTAATTAAAATCAAAGTATGTTTTTTATTTCTGTTCAAATCATTAAATATCTCCATAATGGTATCTCCGGTTTTTGTATCCAAATTTCCGGTTGGCTCGTCGGCAAAAATAATTTCCGGATTATTGATAAGCGCGCGGGCGATGGCGGTTCTCTGTTTTTCTCCGCCGGATAATTTTGCCGTCAAATGATCACGTCTGTGAGATAATCCGACCGCTTCTATCGCGTCTTCTCCTCTTTTCTTCCATTCTTTTTCAGGGATATCAGAATACATCAATGGAAGCATCACATTATCAATCACGCTGTTTCTTGGCAACAAATTAAAAGACTGAAACACAAATCCCATTTTCTTATTTCTGACCAAAGCTTGTTCTTCTTCGGAAAAATCCTTGATTGATTTTCCTTCAAACAAATAATCCCCCTCGGTGGGCGTATCCAAAAATCCGAGCATATGCAGTAAAGTGGATTTGCCTGATCCTGACGGTCCGATTATGGCGATAAACTCCCCTTTGGCCACATTAAAAGAAACCCCGCGCAAAGCTTGGGTTTCCACATCATCAATTCTGTATATTTTTTTTAAGTTTTTAATTTCAATTAAGCTCATAAAAACATTAAAACATAAAAGCATTAAAACAATTTTGTTTTTATGTTTTACTCCATGAAGGTGATGACCGTATCCCCCTCATTTATCCCGCTTAAGATTTCTATTTTGCCATCCGAACCTTTCACTCCGGTCTCCACTTCTCTTTCCATAATTTCACCATTTACCATTATTTTAACTATACGATCGCCATTTCTGTAAATTACCGCCCGCTGTGGAATAGCGATGATATTTTCTTTCATATTGGTCATAATTTCCAAGTCAGCGCTCATGCCTGATTTTATTTTATCGCCCGCGTCCAAGAATTGTAGAACTGTTTTGTAAGTGGCAACGCCTTCTATAACTTCTTCCGCAGGATCAATGGAAACAACCACCGCCTCAAAACTTTCATCATTGCCATACGCGTCCAGTTCCACTTCCGCTTTATTGCCAATTTTCACTTTTGATATGTCCACTTCCGTGATATTCGCCTCAATTTCAAATCCGGCTTCGGAAATGACAGAAATTACTGTAGTATTTGCCGTCACAATTTCGCCTTCCTTGGCATCTTGTTTAGTAATAATGCCTTTTATTGGAGAATAAATAATATTTTTCTCTATTTTTGCTTGCGCGCTGGCTACACTGGCGTTCCTTTGGCTAATCACCGCTTTCTGTGAATTAATGTTGGCTTCAGCCTGCTGTAGTTTCGCGATTTGCGCGTCAATTTGTTCTTTGGTGTATCCGGCCAGTTTTAAATTCAAATCATCTTGCGCGACTTTCAAATCAAATTCCGCCCCGTCAACCAAAGCTTGCGCGGTGTTGATATTATCGGTATTGGTATTTTTTTGCGCTGAAATTGACTGCTGTAAATTGCTTATGCCGGTCAACGCAGTATTAACATTTGTTCTGGCGGTATTCAGATTCGCTTTGTAAGTACTCAAATCAGTTGAAGTTAAACTGGTATTGCCGTCCAGTATATCCCCTATCAGATTCAAAAAATCTCTGACGGTAATTAAGGCGTTTTTGCCAACCACCAGCGCGCTGTCAAATTCGGAATTTGTTGTATGTGTTTTTCCTATCTCATCTCTTAAATCGGCCAAATCGTTAAGCGCGTTTCGGCGCTCTGTCAGCGCGTCTATTTCCAGTTGGGAGTTATTCGGTTCAAAAGTAAAATCAACACTGGCGCCGGTGGTAAACAAATCATCCAATTGAGTATTAATCGCGTCATCTGATTTTACATAGCCGTCATTTAAAGTATTCATCACATCATCATACAAATTATCCAAATCGGTTTGCGCGTTCGCTTTGGTTGTTTCCAAATTCAATTCTTGATTATCCAAATCAGATTGGGCATTGGCAACTTTAGTTTGGGCGATAACGATTTCTTCCGGCCTCGTCCCGCTCTTCATTTCATCAAGCTTGGCCTGTTCCGCGTTAAAAGCGGCCTCATACTGCGTCAAAGTAGCCCTGGCGCTCAATACTTGCGCGTTGGC
This sequence comes from Candidatus Magasanikbacteria bacterium RIFOXYC2_FULL_40_16, assembly GCA_001783185.1. GTDB lineage: Bacteria > Patescibacteriota > Patescibacteriia > Magasanikbacterales > UBA922 > XYB1-40-15. Next base: position 22,721 of record MFQY01000012.1, read on the forward strand.
TTGTTGTAATTCAGCAAATAAGTCCGCAATATTCAATTCAGCGAGTTTTTGACCCATTTCCACCGCGCTCCCCACTTCCGCGTAAACTTTTTTAACTTTTCCGCTATTTTCAAAAGCCAAATCAACTTCTTGCGCTGCTTTTACAATACCCACCACGCTGACAAATTGTTTTAAGTCGGTTTTTTCCACCGTGATAGTATCAATTCTTGGCGGTTCGGCCGGTTTAAACACAAAATAAAAAATAGAAGCGATAATTATAAAACTCGCTATAATCAAAAACTTGAACCTTTTCAAAAAATTCATAAAAAATAATTAATTGTTTATGAGTATATTATATCACAAATATCCAAAAAAAACACCCCCGACTTAGTCGGGGGTGGCCTTAAAACTATCTACCAATCGCTTCATCTATCTTCTCTTTATCAAAGCCAATAATCACTTCATCATCAACCACTATTACCGGCACTCCCATCTGACCGGATTTTTCCATCATTTCTTTCGCTCTTTTATGATCCTCCGCCACATTGTATTCTATATATCTTACTTTTTTTTCTTTCAAATAATCCTTTGCTTTAAAGCAATAAGGACAGGATTCCGTTGAGTAAATTTCCACTTTCATATATTTAAAATTTGTTATTTTTTATTTTAATTCTCCTTTAGCATGCATCTTTGCCAATTCATCATAACCTCCGATAAGCTCGCCGTCAATAAAAACCGCCGGCGTCGTCATCCAATTATGTTCTTGAATCAATTTGACTCTCTCTTCCGGCCTGGCCTCAATATTAATATCGTCATATTCCAAATTTAAAGAGTGCAACAGTTCCTTAGCTCTTTCGCAATAAGGACAAGTCGGCGATGTACATTTTTATATTCATAAATTATTTTTTAATCAATCCTTAGCAATATGATAGCATACAAGCGGTTTTTTTTACAACAAAATGATACGGAAAAAGTATCCACAGCCCCTCCCCTATTGTTTATTTAT
>MFQY01000013.1:0-19034 GCA_001783185.1 Candidatus Magasanikbacteria bacterium RIFOXYC2_FULL_40_16
GCCTGTAGTTTCAACGGTAAAACATCGGTCTCCAAAACCGAGGTTCCCGGTTCGAATCCGGGCGGGCCTGCCAAGTCGTAATTTTGCGCTTTTAAAATTGTCATTTTTGGCAATTTTTTGATACAATAAAATTGGCTAATTTAATGGTCAATTAAAAAATATAATAATGAAATAAGCCACTTTTATTTTAATTAACTTTAAAATTATGGATAATGAACAAAACGACAATATGCCTGAGCCGGTGTCCGATTCAACAAATAAAAAAATATATAAATTCGTCGTACCGCTTGCCATTATAATTTTTTTGGTAATTGTCGGACTGATATATATTTTTTTATTAAATAATAATAAAGAAAGACAAGTTAACAATGTAAGCCGGCAGAACTCGGAAGAAGATTGGTCTTTTAGTTTAATACAGCCGGTATTTGCGCAATTGGAGAAAACCGATATTACAATCAGTCCATCGGTACCGTTTGCCAAGATACAAGTGGCACAGATTGAAAACCTCAATAGTTTTTTAGCAGATAGTAAGATGGAATTATCCAACGAGCGGGGGACGGCCTTGGAAGATAGTGGTTTTTTTCTGGCGCCCAATGATATTGTTGGAGAAGAACCTTATAAAGATGATTTTGTAGATATGTATGACAGTTTTGACGGCTCAAGCAATCAGTATTACCGCCAGGGTGATGATGCGGTCTTTATTACCAGCGATACGGCGCTTCATCTTTATCATATATTAATTGACCGCAGTTTTCAGAGTATTGAAGAAACTAAATTTCAGCCAATGTTGCGCGCGATGACTGAAGCTTTGTTTATTGATTCAATTCAAAAATACAATGCGGCAAGTAATCCGAGTTTGAAAGACTCGTACAAGCGCCTATCAGTATATTACTTAATTCCATTAGTTGTCCTTGATGCCGGTAATCAATCTAGTCAGGTGGATATAAAGCCGGAAGATTTTGACACATTTGCCAAATATCTTGATGCAGTTGAATCTAAAAAAATAAAGAATAGTGAAGAGAACTTGGTCTTTGCGTTAAATGATAAAATATATGATGGGCAGGTATTGGATGATGAAATTTATAATCTGGCCGGCGCTGAATTGGCCTTAATTCAAAAAGCGCAAGGTATGGCTAAATCGCCGTTATTCACTCCATTGCGGCCGGAACTTGAAAATGACTACTCACAATTCAAACCGCGTTCTCACTATACCAAAAATGACATTTTGAGGAGCTATTTTATTGCCATGATGTGGTATGGTCGTATGGGTTTTCCTCTCAACAGCCCGGAATTGACCAGAGATGCCTTGCTAATTACCGCTCAAATTAATAACCTTAAGGTTAATGATCAAGATTTATCTAAGCTATGGTCGGATATGGCTGTCGTCATTGATTTTTTTGTCGGCGATGTTGACGACTTGACAGCCTATCAGTACACAGGCGTGATTAGTGATGTATATGGTAAATCCGTGTCTCCTGAAAGTTTTGCTGACGAACAGTTTTTGAATACTTTTATTGCCAAGGCAAAAAAAGATTTGCCGGCGCCAAAAATTATTTCCGAACTTTTGTGGGTTTATGATGACGGCGGTAAACGAGATGAATTGCTTGGCGACATTAAGCAGTTTCGTTTTATGGGCCAGCGGTTTACGCCGGATGCGTATATTATCAATAATTTGACGCAAGGTGAAGGCGCTCCCGATCCGGAGACCGGCCAAAAGTTGCCATCAATGCCAACCGCTTTAATGCCGATGCACGTTTTAGCGCCTGATAATTCTGTTATCAAAACCTATCTTGATCAATGGATTAACGATCCTGTCAGAATTGAACAGCAAGACAGACAGTCTGATAAAATTATCGCTAAAATGCTTAACAGCTTAAAAAAAGAATTTGCCGGATATGATTCGGCCATGTGGTCAAAAAATATCTATTGGCGTTGGCTTGATGCTCTTAAAACTTTGCTCAAGGATTATGGCGTTGGCTACCCATCATTTATGCAAACTAATGGTTGGCAGGAGAAAAATTTAGGCACGGCCTTGGGGTCATTTACCGAACTTAAACACGATACCTTGCTATATGCTAAACAATCCTACGCTGAACTTGGCGGCGGTCCTGGTGAAAATCCGGAATTACCGCCGGTCGTCAAGGGTTATGTGGAGCCGGATATAGAATTTTGGAATAAGATTATTGACTTGGCTGAAGTGACTCGTAGCGGACTCGAAAGCAGAGGAGTATTTCCAGCCGAATACGAAACTAAGTATCAGGTATTTATTGATACCGGTAAATTTTTTCGCCAGATTGCTGGACAAGAACTAAAGAACGAAAAAATCAGCGATGAAGATTTTGAGAAGCTGAGGACAGTTAGTTTTTCGCTGGCTAGGATTGTTGATCCGATTCCGGGGCAGGAACTGACCAAGCGTGAAAAACGAGCCGGTATTATTGCCGATATCCACACTGACGGTCTTAAACGGCAGATATTGTATGAAGCGACCGGTAAGCCATATATCATTTATGTAGCTGTTAGAGATACCAATGGTACGCGGTTAACTAGAGGAGCCGTCTTTAGTCACTATGAGTTTACCGATGAATTAGTTGAGCGATTATCCGACGAAGATTGGCAAGAGACTGTTTATGAAACCGTCGACGCATTGCCGGCGGCGGATCAGTGGTTAACTGGATTGGTAAAGTGATACATGATTAAAAAGTATAAAGCAATTTTGATTACAACAATTACAGGCCTATCTTTGTTAGGCCTGTTTGCCGTTTTTTCTATATTGCGATCACCTGTTGTTGACTACAGTCGGACAGAATTTCATTCGGCAAATCCAAATAATAAGGAGTTTTTTGAGACAGCTTACAGCTTTGCCAATAAAAAAACCAATTTTACTGATGGTGATGTCGTTGCCGGCATTATTCCGCACCATTTGTTGGCTGCTGATTTAATAGCCGATTTTTTTCATAATTTAGAGGGTCAAAATTATGACTTGGTTGTCTTGATTGGCCCAAATCATTTTTTGACCGGTCAGTCAGATATAATTACTTCAATATACGACTGGCAAACACCTTATGGTATTTTGCGACACGATGATGAGGTGTTGGTTAAATTATTAAACACTGACTTAGATATTGATATTGAAGAAAATGTAATAGAAAATGAGCACTCAATAAATAGCGAGGTGGCTTTTATTAAAAAGACATTCCCTCAGGCCGCCTTTGTGCCATTTGTTTTAAAGCCAACAGTTGATCAGCAAACCGCGGTAAAATTGGCTGAGGCTTTATTCAAAATTTCTCAAGATAAAAAGGTTTTGGTTTTAGCCAGCGTTGATTTTTCTCATTACAAGACTAGCCAGGAGGCCCAGTATGATGACGAAAGGTCCATTGCCGCTATTGGCGGTTTTAATTTTTCCGATATTTATAACATTGAAGTTGATTCGCCGCCATCAATTTATACTTTGCTTGAATTTAGCCGGTTAAGCGGGACTGATTTTGAACTTTTGAATAATTCTAATTCAGCATTATTATCCGGCAGGCCGGATTTAATCAGCACAACCAGTTATGTGACAGGATATTTTGACCAATCTAAAATCAATTTGTTATTTGTTGGCGATATTATGCTTGATCGCGGAGTAAAAACATTGATTAATCAAAAAGGATTAGATTATATTCTTGGCGATTTGGTTAATAATAAATTTTTTAGCGGATATGATTTGATTGGCGCTAACCTTGAGGGCGCGGTTACAAACGGCGGAAAACATTATGATCCTGTTAAGGAATTTGATTTTGCATTTGATCCGGTGTTTGTTTCTCAATTGTCGGAATATGGTTTTAATTTTTTTAATTTGGCTAATAATCATTTTAGCGATCAGGGGGAGCGGGGGATGGAAGAAACAAAAAATAATTTAGGCAGATTAAAGATTGCGTATTCCGGCTGCCGGGATGGTACCATATCAGACTGCAGTTCGGTTATTATATCTATAAAAGATAAAAAAATCGGTATGGTCGGCTTAAGTATGGTTGGATTAAAGCCGGACATTGAAAAGGTTAAAGAAGCCATTAATTTTTTGAAAGATAAAACAGATTGGGTGATTGTTAATATTCATTGGGGCGAAGAATATGATTTAAATTTTAATAAAATTCAAAAAGAGATTGCCTATCAGCTAATTGATGACGGGGCGGATGTGATTATTGGTCATCATCCTCACGTTGTGCAGGAGGTTGAGGTTTATAAAGGCAGACCTATTTTTTATTCTTTGGGAAATTTTATTTTTGACCAATATTTTTCGGATAAAACTCAAGAGGGGCTGGCTGTTTCTCTGGATATTTTGGATAATGAAATAAAATATACATTATATCCGTTCAAGACGATCAACGGTAAGATTATTTTATCAAATTGACACTTTTTGAAAAATTGAAAAACTTGAAACCTGTCCGCTAACGCCTGAGCGTAGCGATTGCGGGCAGGGGCGCGTCCCCACCCTCGGACGCGCCTTCCCGACGTAAAGTTGGGATAAGTGTGCCCTTATAATTTTTTAAAGTAGTTTCGTCCTCCAGAGGCGGGTAAAATTTCTTCGAACTCCGACTGCCACGTCGAAAACCGGCGCGCTTCAAACATTAAGCCCAATTTGGGGTTTTTTGGTATAGAATTGAACCAGGTAGTAAATTGTGATATTGTATTGAATATCAAAATTATATAAATAATAATTATGAATAAAAATTATGCATTTATAGACAGTCAAAATCTTAATCTCGGTACACAATCTCTAGGCTGGAAATTGGACTATAATAGATTTAGAGTTTATCTTAAAGAAAAGTATAAGGTTGGAGTTGCTTATTTGTTTATTGGATATATTCCAGAAAATCAGGATTTATATGATTCTTTACAAAAAGCCGGGTTTGTTTTAAAATTTAAACCTGTATTACCAAATAAAGATGGTGGTCACAAAGGTAATGTTGATGCAGATTTGGTATTGCAGACGATGATAGATTTTTATGAAAAAAACTTTGAAAAAGCATTAATAGTGTCAAGTGATGGGGATTTTTATAGTTTAGCAAAATTTTTGTATAAAAATAATAGATTAGAAATTGTAATGAGTCCGCATAAAAGTACATGTTCAACATTACTAAAGAAAACGGCAAAAGAGAGAATAGTTTTTATGGATAATTTAAAGAAGAAACTTGCATATAAAAGAAAAAACACCGTTTAAGTACGGAAACTTAAAAGGTGCTTTTCATATGTATTCTGTTTATATTATATTCTAAAAATAGACAGAAGTCAAGTTGTTTATCCACACCAAAGAAAAATTTGTCATACCGAGAGCAGATTAGTCCTTCGTCTGAAAATCAAGTAACCGCCACGGCGGGGTAAATTTGGCGGGGTTGGAAGGGTAGTCGCAGGATTTTTTGTTTTATGCTAAAATATATCCCACTAAATCAAAAAATATTCCTATGCAACAATCGCAAGTATTATCTATTCTCAAAACCGGCGCTAATGTTTTTTTGACCGGCGAGCCAGGTTCGGGCAAGACGCACACAATCAATGAATATATCGCTTATTTGCGCGAGCGCGGAATTGAACACGCCATCACCGCGTCCACCGGCATCGCGGCGACGCATATCGGGGGCAGAACAATTCATTCTTGGAGCGGAATTGGCATCGCGTCCAGATTGGATAGTTACGCCATTGATAAGATTGTATCCAATGAACATACTGTAAAACGAGTCAGTCCGGCAAAAGTGTTGATAATTGATGAGGTTTCAATGTTATCTTCGGAAACTCTCTCAATGGTGGACGCGGTTCTGCGCGGTATAAAAAGAAATCCGCATCCGTTTGGCGGACTGCAAATTATTTTAGTCGGCGATTTTTTTCAGTTGCCCCCGATAATGAGAAAAGAGATTGAAAGCGACAAGCAGGCAGACATGTTTACAGAAAATAAATCAATCTTCGCCTATAATTCTTCGGTGTGGAACAAACTTAATCCGCTGGTTTGTTATTTGACTGAACAGTATCGGCAAGATGATGAAGAATTTTTAAATATACTCAATGCTATCCGCGCGAATTCATTTGAAGACAAACATCTACAAAGCATCAACAAGCGAAAAATCGAATATGCCAAAGCGCCGGCGGATGTGCCGAAACTTTTCTCGCATAATTTGGATGTTGACCGCGTCAATGATGAAATGCTCGGGCGCCTCCCCGGCCGGCCGAAAACTTTTTTTATGTCCGCGCACGGTTCAAAATTGCTGATAGAATCGTTGAAAAAAGGCTGTCTGTCGCCGGAAAAACTTTTACTTAAAAAAGGCGCGGTGGTGATGTTCACGAAAAATAGTTTACAACAAGGGTTTGTGAACGGGACGCTTGGAGTTGTGGAAGATTTTAATTTTTTGAATGATAATCCTATCATCAGGACGAGAAGCGGACAAAAGATTGAAGCGGAGCCTCTTGAATGGGCCATCAAAGACAATGATCAGACATTGGCGACAATCAAGCAAATGCCTTTGCGGTTAGCATGGGCGATTACCGTCCACAAAAGCCAAGGGATGAGTATGGATGAAGCAGTAATAGATTTGGGCCGTGTTTTTGAGTATGGGCAGGGATATGTGGCTTTGTCGCGAGTCAGACGGCTTTCAGGTGTCCATTTGTTGGGATATAACAGCCGTTCTTTTCAAGTGCATCCGGAAATTTTGGAAAAAGATAAGGATTTTCGCGGGGCGTCCGATGCCATCGCGCAAACTTTTTCTGAATTGCCGGCTGAAGAATTGGAAAAAATGCTAAATAATTTTGTTATTGCTTGCGGTGGTAAACTAAGTTGTGATGTAAATAGATACCACCCCGCTGAACAGCGGGAGGGTAAAGTTTATAAAAATAAAGAAAAAGAAATTTCCCTCCGCCAAGAGGGTAAGCGAACACAATCAAAGTTTGACGAGATTAGAAAAAAATATCCCAATGCCTATCGTCCGTGGGAACCGGAGCAGGACGCAATTTTAGAGAAGCTTTTTTTGGAAGGGGTGCCTGTTTCTGATATCGCGAAAACTTTAGGTAGAAAAAAAGGCGCGATAACATCGCGTTTGGTTCTAGCGGGGCTGTTGGAAGATGGAGATAATGGGCACGCCATTCCTGTGGATAAAACTTGACAATGTCAAAAGAATGTTGTAATATGTAGTTATAAAGTCTCCTGTGCCCACCCTTCGGGGTGGTGTGCAGGATTTTTTGTTTTATGCTAAAATATGTCCACTATGGATAAAAAAGAAAGAGTACAAATATTTATTGATGGCGGAAATCTTTATCACCTGGTTTTTAAAAAGTTAAATATAAAGGAACTCGATTTTTCGTTTGAAAAATTTTCTGATTTTTTAGTAAATGGCAGGGAATTAACTGAATTTGGCAAGAGGTTTTACATTGGTACTGTTAGAGAGCATGAAGGGGATGAATATAGCAAAGAGGCGATGTCTAAACAAACAAAATTATTTTCAGTGTTAAAAAAAGACAAATGGGAATTAAAAACCAGTAAGCTTAGGTCAAGGTTGGAGAAAGTTATAATTGATAGCAGGACTGTCGATTATAAGAAATTACATGGGAAGGGGGTTAAATTTGTAGAATTTAATAGAATGAGAGAAAAAGGCATAGATGTAAAAATAGCCACTGATTTAATTATCGGCGCTTTGGATAATAAGTATGATACGGCGATTTTAGTTAGTTCCGATTCAGATCTTATTCCTGCCATTGATATAGTTAAAAATAGATTTAATAAAAAAATAGAATATGTCGGTTTTTCTGTTATTGATGAGGCCGATATAGAAAATAGCACAAAGCCGTCTTTAGCGATGATGGGAAGGACAAATATTCAGAGGATACTGGTTAGATCTGATTTAGAATCATTTGTAATATAGCATCGCTAAACTCGCCGTCAAAGCAAAATTCGGCGCCGGGTAAAATTTTTTCAAACTCCGACTGCCACAAAAAAAGAACGCTTAAGCGTTCTTTTTTAATGATTATCTGCCATTACCTCGGCCGTTGTTGTCTTTGTCTTCGTCTTTTTGGCCACGGTCGTCATCTTCTTCGTCATCTTCGTCTTCGTCTCCATCTTCTTCGTCATCATCATTATTATCGTCTAACAATCTGGGAGTGCTGGTGGCAGTGATGCGGTCGTCGCGTCTTTCTTGCGCCAAGTAGCGGTGAATCAATGATTTGGTCTGTTGCGCCAATTCCATACTGCGGTGATAGAGCAAAAACGCTTCCACATATTTACCATCTTTCAGTTTCAAGTCAGCATCAGCTTTTACATCTTCCGCTTTCTTTATTTTGGCTTCTATATCGGTTTTTGCGTCCGCGTCCAGTTCACCTTTTTTACTTTCATAATATTTTTTTATTTCAACCAATCTGTTTTCCGCGGCGTTTTTCACTCCGGCGGCGGCGTCCGCTTTGAAGCTGTCTTTAATGGTGGAAGTGCTGATTCTGTCTTTCAGATGTTCTTCCCAAACAGTGCTGGAAGTAAATTGCGTCCTGATTTCTTTTTTTATTCTGCCCCAGTTCAGTTTGCCATACATATTTCCGGTGCTGGTAGTTGTGCTGGCGGTGATGGTTGTGTTAACGGTTGAGGTGGTGGTTGAATTGTCATCGTCTTCGTTGTCATCAAAATGCTCGGAAAGCATATATTTCAAGTGGGCGCTTATTTTCGCGGCCGCCTGAATATTTCCTTTTTCCTCCAATTTTTCCACCAATTCATTTGTTTTATCCACATGTTGTCTGAATTTTTCCGCCAAAAACGCGCTGTTGGCCGGAGTCAATTGGCCGTCTTCCAAAAGATGGTTGGCCTCTTCCAATCGGCGTTCAGCCTGGCGGGCGGACCAGTCGGCCCTTTTTTCTTCGTTGCGTTTGAATACCTCTACCACTCTTTCGTTTACCTCGGTTTTAATCGGATATAAAAAATCACCGGGCACGGACATTTCCGCGGCCATTGATGTTCCGCCTCCGGTCAAGAGCAGAATCGCCGCAATTATAGTTGCTAACATAGTTCTATGATTAGATAAATTAAAATATATAAATGGGTTATAAGATATATGACGGACATCGTCGGCGATTCTTACATGCAAAAAATCGCGAATGGCGGATTTTTCCTTCGTTTTCAGTTTTATTTTCCTTAATTTTTTCAATTCTGTTCGCATATTTTTTAGAATTAACTCATAGCGAGTTTATGTAGATTCTTAATTAAATTTAGCTAAAAAATAAATTTTATTTATGTCTGTCATTACGAGTCCCGACCCAAGTCGGCGGAGTGTAGTCCCGATCCCGACCAAGTCGGGATCGAGGATCCTCGATTTTGTCGATACAAAATCGGGATAATCTCGTGGCTTAATATTAATTCATAGGATTGCGACGTCGTCTTGAGACTCCTCGCAATGACAGAGTAAAAATTTTCTATGAGTTCAGTAATTCTTTTAATTTCTTTTTGCCTCGGGTGATACTGACGGAAACCACATTGACGCTTTGTCCGGTTATGGCCGCGATTTCTTTCGGTTTTAATTCCTGCACATAGCGGAGCGTGATTACTTCTCGATATTCGGCCGGCAGTTTGTCTATTTTTTCCAGGATTTTTTGGTATTCAATTCCGGCGTGGATATTTTCTTTAAAATTATTTCCGGCCGGGTCAAACCCGTTGGCTTGCATCGTTTCCAGCGATTCCTCATGTTTTTTTCTTTTATAATCAATTATCAAATTATTGGCGATTTTATACAGCAGGGCTTTGGGGTATTTTACTTCTTTGGTCGTATCAGTAAGCTCTTTCCATCCCCGTAAAAATATTTCCTGGGTGAATTCCTTGGCCAGTTCGCGGTCAAATAGGCGAAAGAAACAATGCCGAAAAATCGCGTCGGCCGTCCGGTCATAAAGCTTTAAAAAGCTTTTTTCTGTTTTTTTGCTTATTTTACCGTCGGTTGGCATATTTCTATATATATATTGACGTATTGAGAGGGTTATTCTTACATATAACTCGTAGCGAATTTTACGCTGTCATTACGAGTCCCGATTTAGTCGGCGGAGTGTAGTCCCGATCCCGACCAGGTCGGGATCGAGGATCCTCGATTTTGTCGATACAAAATCGGGATAATCTCGTTATTTAAGAGATCCCTCCCCGCCAGCTGGCGAGTCGGGATGACGAATTGTCACGGGATTGTAAGGGCACACTTATCCCGCCATGGCGGGGCGACGTCGTCTTGAGACTCCTCGCAATGACAGTATTAGTTTATGGAGTAGGCTATTTTAGCAAAAGTTTTATAGCTAGTCAATGCGTGCGTCATAGGGTGCTAAGATCCTTCGACTACGCTCAGGATGACGAAATGATCTCATTTCGTAAAAAATAAGGCAAGCCGGGGGCTTGCCTTATGTCAGGACAGCTCTTTGAGGGTTTTTTTGTCTTTATCCCACTCAGCCAGCTGTCGGCTGACATTGCCACAATCATCAATTGTCTCTACACCAACGGGGCATCTCCACATCAGCTCCACATCCCGGCCGGTAAAGAGATTGCGCAAAATCAAAAGGGATTTTTGCAGCCAACGCAGTCTTTTCCATGGCGCCGGTTCTTTTGTTTGTTTTTCTTTGAACTGGGGCGTCCAAGTGCCGGTATTGATGTAGGTCTTGGTTTGGCCGTTTATCTCCAGTACTTCGGAAGCGTAGCGGTGTTCATGAGAATAGAGCACACAATCCACGTCTTCCTGTTTGTGCAGGATTTTTATGGCGGAATCTTTGGGCGTGTGCCCGGATAATACGCCGGTAAAAGTCCAATAAAGCACGCGCAGGATTTTCATCAAACCCAGCTTCATTTTGATGTGCCAGAATTTGACGCGGAAAGCGTACCGGTAGAAAGTGCGCAGAAGATAATAAGCGCCGTAAAAGAAAAACCAACGGCTTCTGAACCAAGATTTGAAGAAAATGCGTTTGACGCCGTCAATCCAGACGAAGTCATGGACATGCATCCGTCCGATCAGATAGTTATACTTTTTCAAGTTATACATCAGGTCGGCGTTCAGATAATGTCCCATGGAAACATCCAAAACATCGCGCAAAGCGGAATTGATTTTGCCGGTCTTGATGATTTCCGGCAGTTTAGCGATTTCCATCGCCGTGATAATCGGCTTGGCGTGATTGATTTTGGTATGCGGTTCGTCTTCGCCGTGGCGGGTGTAAGTACCGTGGTCGTATTCTTCATGCAAGAATGATATTTTCTCCGGATTTTGCGGAGAAATTCTTTCCACCAGCATTTTTTGTACGGATGGCCAGCTTAGTTGAAGATCATGGTTGCCGACGAAGAATTTCAGCCGGGTGTTGCCGGCGGAACAGAATTTCGCCAGCGCGTCAAAGAAAATCGGATGCGCGGCCATAATGATTTTCAATTTGGCGACGGCATCTTCTTCGTATGGGAACGGCAGGCCTTTTCCCGGCAGGCCGATGGCGGAGAAATCAAATGTGTCTCCGTTCGGGTGAAGCCGGACTTCCGGACAATGGCCGGTATTGGCCAAAACCCAATCAATGAAATCAGCGAAGATTATGTCTAAGACATAATCGTTTTGCGTGTCGTCCATGCGGACGCCAGGCGGGTGGTATTTGAAATCTTCGTTCGGACTGTCCGCGCCTTCTCCAAGGTGCAGATCGCCGATGTATAATTTTATGATTTTGACCTTGTCAAACATTAAAATCCCCCTTGATTGTTAAAGAGCATAAGGGTCTAAGATAACTGTGTATATTTTAGTTAACCATATCCGCTTTAAAAAAACAAATCAGGGCGGGTGTGGCCGGTTTTACGCGAAAAAGCTTTTTTGTGGTATAATAATTAAATATGTACACAAAACCGAAGAAAATGAAGTATCTTTTTCTGAATGACATAAATCCGGTCATAAGGTTTTTGATTATATCAGACGTGGTCATCATTGGGGCCGGCGGTTTGTTGGGTCCGATTTTCGCCATTTTTGTTGAGGATTTTGTTGTCGGCGGAAATGAAGTGGTGGTGGGCATCGCCGCAGCCATATATTTATCCACGAAAAGCGTTCTGCAGATTCCCACGGCGCACATGATTGACAGAATCAAAGGGGAGAGAGATGATTTTTGGCTGATGTTTATTTTCAGTATTTTGTCAGCGCTTATTCCGCTGTTTTATTTAATCGTTAGGACTCCGTTTGAGCTTTATGCGGTTCAATTTTTGCTTGGCTTGTTCACTTCCATTACTTTTCCGACTTATATGGCGATTTTCACTCGCCATATAGACAAACATAAAGAAGCGACGGAGTGGGGAGTTTATTTTACGATTATAGATATCACCAGCGCCGTGTTGGCGGCATTAGGCGGTTTTGTCGCCGGCTATTTCGGTTTCCAGGTTTTGATTTGTATGGTTGTATTTTTGTCCGTGGTCGGGTCGCTGTTGCTGTGGCCGATTAAGCCTTATTTGAGATTTAAATAATGAATTCATAGTGAGTTTATATAAATTCTTAATTAAATTTAACTAAAAAATAAACTTTATTTATGCCTGTCATTACGAGTCCCGATTTAGTCGGCGGAGTGTAGTCCCGATCCCGACCAGGTCGGGATCGAGGATCCTCGATTTTGTCGATACAAAATCGGGATAATCTCGTTGTTTGGGAGATTGTAAGGGAACACTTATCCCCCGACTTAGTCGGGGGGCGACGTCGTCTTGGGACTCCTCGCAATGACAGAATATAAACTTAACATGAGTTCAAATTAATTTTTAATTAAAATATTATGAGAATATTGCTGAAGATTTTAAATTACTTCTTCACCGTCCTGGGCGTGATTTTCTTCCTGATAATCATGTTGGGAGTGTATCTGTTCGTGGCCGACCCGTTTAATTTAAGGCCGATGCTTTCGTCTTTCAATTTAAGTCCGAGCGGTATTACTACGGAAGCGAGTAAAACCGGCGACAAAAATCCGCTGTTGAATTCCGACCAGGAAAAAATGCTGGAATCAATCGGAGTGAATCCGGAGACGCTTCCTTCCGAATTGACGCCGGAAATGGAAAAGTGCCTGATTGAGAAAGTCGGCGCGCAACGGGCGGATGAAATAGTGAAAGGCGATAAGCCGACCGCCATTGATTTGTTTAAAGCCGGCGCTTGCCTGAAATAATCACGGTAAAAATTTGTCTATGAAAAAATTAATATTTTTTATATTAACAGCCGGCCTTTTTGTATTTGGTTTTTTAGTTTTGAGAGGGCCGGGCGATACTTGGGCCTGTAAAAATGGCGAGTGGATAAAGTTTGGCGATTTGAATAAAACCGCGCCGGAAAAAACCTGCGGAATAGTTGATACGGTAAAGGGCAATGTTTTGACTTATACCGAGGATTTTCGGGTGAACTGCCGGCTTTTGAATACAAAAAGATATGGCGGTAAAAATTTGGACGAAGTTCCGCCTGAGCTGTTGTTTATGCAGGATGTTATCGTTGTTGAGCTTAATGATAATAGATTGTCATCTTTGCCGAAAGAGTTTTTTGCTTTGGAAAAGATGAGAGAGTTATATTTGGACCATAATGAGTTTGTTGAATTGCCGGCCGGGTTGGGTGATTTGTCAAATCTGGAAGTGCTGGATGCGAGCCATAACCGGCTTAAAACTATTCCTAAAGAAATCGGAAAATTAACTAAATTAAGAAAATTGGATTTATCCAGAAATAATTTAAAAGAACTGCCGGAAGAGTTTTATAGTTTGAAGGATAGCCTGAAAAAATTGGATATAGTCGGGAATGATTTTGATGTTGATATATTAGTCGCTTTGCAGGAGAAAATGCCCAACACTTCCATCAATTTTTAGTGTTACGAAACGGCTGGCCATTCGTATTATTATATATAAAGTACTTTTTTAAATAACATGTTAAGCAATGAATCGGACTTAATCAGGGAGAGTCAAGAGGGTGGAAACGAAGCGTTTGGCGAGCTTTACGATGAATATATCCAAAAAATATACAAATTCGTGTATTTTAAAACTCATCACAAAGAGGTTGCTGAAGATTTGACCAGTAAGGCGTTCATCAAAGCGTTTGAGAAGATAAAGTCGTATGACAGCCGGAAGGCGTCATTTTCCACCTGGCTTTACGGCATCGCCCGGAATACCGTGATTGACTATTACCGGACAAAAAAACTGAATATAAATGTTGAGGATGTTTGGGATTTGCCGGCGAAAAACGGCTTGCTTGAAGATGTGGATAACAGAATGAAGCTGGAAGAAGTTGGCAAACATTTGAAAACTTTGGATGTTGGTCAGAGAGAAATAATAATAATGAGGGTATGGGATGATTTAAGTTATAAAGAAATCGCGCAAATAATGAACAAAAGCGAGGCGAATTGCCGGATGATGTATATGCGGGCGGTGGGCAAACTGAAAGAAAACGTTCCGTTCGCGGTTTATGTCGCGTTGCTGTTAAATAATCTAAAGAATTAATTATGAATGATGACAGATTAAAAAATATATTGGAGGATATTTATCGTTTGGATCCAAATTTGAAAGAATATGAAGAAGTTTTGTCCGATATTGTCGGAAAAATTTTGACGGCCAAGCCGGATATTGAGGCGGACGCGAGGTTTGTCGCGAAATTGCGTGATGAATTGATGAATAAAAAAATAAAAAATAAATTAAATATATTTAGTATGAATAAAATTCCTTTTATAGCGGTTGGAGCCACAGCCGCGGTCGCGGTAGTGATAGTGGTGTCAGTTTCTTTGGTGTCCGGTCGGTTGCCGGTGAATAAATTAACCGGATTAATCACACAGAAAACGACGTCGGACAGTGTTATCCAATTGTCGGCCAATGCTTTTGGCAGTTTGGGTATTCCTTCCGATTCCGGATCGCAGAGAAGCGCGTTGGCGGAAGAAGGCGCGTTGACAGCTGATGCCGCTATCGCTCCGTCCGTTGGTTTTGGCGGAGGCGGGGCGCCGGCTAATTCCGGTTCAATGATGAAAATTGGCGAGGATATGGCGATTTCCCCGATTTATTATCAGCCATACCAGTTCAAATATACGGGTGGTGATTTTGTGATAGCAAGCGGGGAAATGCCGGTTTACCGTCTAGCTTTAAATGAAACTATCGGTCGGACTATGGCGAGATTATTGTCGGGCGCGAGCGCGGAGTTTGTTGATTTGTCCAAATTTAAAAACGCCGGTGTCAGAAGTATGCATATTTCTCAAGAAAACGGATTCAATATCTATATGAATTTGGATCAAGGCAGAATCAGTCTGGACAGCAGTCGTCCATATTTGATGACTGATACTGTCATGAGATGCGACGGCCCGGATTGTGGCGGTTATGAACCGGAAGAATATCCGCAATTACCGGAAACACAATTAATCTCCATCGCGGATAGATTTTTATCCGAATACGGAATCAGCAAAACCGTTTATGGGCAACCTTTCGCCGAAGTTGATTCAATGGGCGACAGGTTTGGATTTTATTACGCGCCAAGACTGCAAACGGTTGTGTATCCATTGTCTTTTGATAGCAAAGATGTTTATGAATCCGGCGGACAGGCGAGCGGAATGAGAGTTTTGATTGACGCGGTTGACAGCGAAGTGAGAAGCGTGAACGAAATCTTAAATCCGATTTTTGAGAAATCAAATTATGAAATGGAGACCGATTTTAATAGGATTATAAAAATCGTGGAAAACGGCGGAATGTGGGGCGGGTATTATGGCGCGATGGAAGCCGGGGAAACATTGGAAGTGGGCGCTCCGGAGTATGTGTATCTGCATCAATATGATTATTCGCAGTCGGACGGGATTGTCAGAGAATTGTATGTGCCGGCGCTTAAATTCCCGATACTGAACGCCGAAGGTAAAAATATTTATCAAGATTCAGTTGTGGTGCCTTTAGCCAAAGAAATGCTTGATAATTATGAAATACAGAACGATGTTCCAATGCCTGAACCGTATTTTATGAAAGGCGAGGAAGGGTCGGGAGAAGTCATGCCGATGGACGCTATGGTTGAAAGTTCGCCGTCAGCGCAATAATTTTAAAAATGAAAACAGGCTTTGCTGAAAGGCCTGTTTTTTATTTTGCAAATTTTGTGCTATAATATATTCAAATATATGGTGGGAAAAAAAGGGAAAATTTTGATAATAGAAGACAATCGGCCGATCGCGAGAGCGTTATTATTGGAATTGGAAGAAAAGAATTACGAGGTTGATATTGCTTATGATGGCGAGGAGGCTTTGAAAAAAATGGAAAACGGCGAGGCCGACTTGTTTTTGTTGGATTTGATAATGCCGGAAATGGACGGTTTTTCTCTTCTTGAAGAAATTGGAAGAAGGGGAATCAAAGCCGGTGTGATAGTGGTGTCCAATATCAGCAGTGATGAAACCGTGGAGAGATTAAAAAAATTCAATATCGTTGATTATTTGATTAAAGCTGATTATTCGTTGGAAGAAATAGCGGAAAAAGTTGACGCGTATTTTGACAAGAGATAGGGTTTTAAAAAATAATTTACAGTGATAATATTATTTACAAAAAAGCGTCCGGTATCCCATATATGTTTTAATGTTTTAATGTTTTAATGAAAGGTATGCCTGTCAAAAAAAATTTAAAAAATAAACCAGCGCGGAAAAAATGCGATGGCGCTTATGTTGTGACGGTTGATATGGGATATGGGCATCAGCGAGCCGCTTATCCGCTGAAAGATATTGCGGTCTGTCCGCCGGAAATGGATTTGTCGGAAACCAGGATAATAACAGCCAATAATTATCCGGGAATACCGGCAGCCGATCGGAGACGCTGGGAAGGCGGGAGAAAAATATATGAAAAGATTTCTCGAATGTTCCGGTTGCCGTTTTTGGGCAGAATTATTTTTGGAATAATGGATTATGTTCAGAGAATAGACCCGTTTTATCCGCGCCGGGATTTGTCTCACTCCACTTTTCAAGTCAGACAACAGTATGGAATGATTCATCGTGGCTGGGGAAAAGATTTGATTGAGCGATTGAATAAAAGGCCGTTACCGCTTATTACTTCATTTTTTACCGTTGCTTTTTTTGCCGAAGAACATGAATATCAGGGTGAGATTTATTGTTTGTGCACGGATACGGATATAAGCCGGGCATGGGTGCCGATGTTTCCGCAAGAAAGTCGGATTAAATACTTCGCTCCGAATAAGAGAGTCAGAGAGAGGTTGATTTTGTATGGAATAAATAAAGAAAATATTTTTGTTACCGGTTTTCCTTTGCCAAAAGAAAATATCGGAAAAGATTTGAAGACTTTGAAAAGCGATTTGAATTGCCGGCTGGTAAATTTGGATCCGGCGGGGAAATACAAGCAAAAATATAAAAGGATTTTGAATTATTATTTTGGGGACAGCGGGGGTGACTCGGAGAAGAATAAGCGTCCGTTGACGATTACTTTCGCGGTCGGCGGAGCCGGCGCGCAACGCAGTATTGGGGTTACCATTTTAGACAGTTTGCATGACTATATTGATATGGGGCATGTGCGGTTGAATTTGGTCGCCGGCACCAGAAATGATGTATATAGATATTATGAAAAAGAAGTTAGGAGATTGCATTTGGACACCAAACATAAAGAGTATATTCATATTTTATACGCGGAAACCAAGGATGAGTATTTTAAAAAGTTTAATGAAATGCTTAGAACCACCGATGTTTTGTGGACAAAACCGAGTGAATTATCTTTTTATGTCGGATTGGGAATACCGATAATTATCGCGCCGACCATCGGTTCGCAGGAGGATTTTAACAAAGCTTGGTTGCATCAAATCGGTTCCGGTTTTGAACAGGAAAATCCTAAGTATACCAATGAGTGGCTGTTTGATTGGTTGCATTCCGGCTGGCTGGCGCAAGCGGCAATGGAAGGGTTTTTGGACGCGCCCAGAAACGGGGTGTATCATATTGAGGAGATTGTTTTGAAAGGCAAGAGGAGTGAGATTGAGGATATGCATTTTATATAAAGGCTTTAAAAGCTGAAGAGGCTCACAAGGCTTACGAGGCCTTTTGAGCATTGTAAGCCTTGCTGGCCTTTTAAGCTTTTATCTATGTGGTTTTTATTGGCATTTTTAGGGTATTTCTTGCTGGCATTGGTCTTTGTGATTGACAAATTGATTTTGACGAAGTCGGTTTCCAAACCGATTGTTTATACTTTTTATTCAACTATTTTTTTATTCGGCGCGCTGTTGGCGTGGCCTTTTGGCGTGCAATTTTTGAAGGGTTTTGACTGGGTGATTGCCATAATTTCCGGATTGTCTTTCGGGTTCGCGTTGTGGGCGTTTTTTGTCGGTTTGAAGAGCGGGGAGGCGAGCCATATTTCTCCGTTTAACGGGGCGATGATTACCATTTTCACTTATGTAATCGCCGATTATTTTTTGGGAGAGAAGTTAAATCAGATGCAGATTGTCGGGATTATTATTTTGGTTTTTTCTTCGTTGTTGCTGTCTTTTGAAAAAAGTCGGAAAAATAATGGTTTTCATATCGGGTTTTTTTGGGCGGGAGTGTCGGGTTTATTATTTGCTTTTTCTCATGTCAGCGCGAAATATTTGTATGAAGTTTATCCGTTTTTGACCGGTTTTGTCTGGACAAGAGTATTTATCGGTTTTGTCGGGTTGTTCACTTTGTTGTCTCCGACGGTGAGAAACAGCCTTAAAAAAGAAAAGAAAAATAAAAAGGAAGAAGCCAAAAGCCAAAAAACAATGATTTTAATTGTTGTGGATAAGTTTTTTGCGGTTTTGGGCGTTATTTTGGTGCAATACGCGATTTCAATCAGTTCGGTCGCGCCGGTCATAGCGTTGAGCGGGTTGCAGTTCGCTTTGATGTTTGTAATGGTTTATTTGCTGACAAAATTCGCGCCAAAAGTGTTTAAGGAATATTTTACAAAAAGAGAAGTGGCGGTGGAAGTAATCGCGATTTTGCTGGTCGTGCTGGGTTCCGCGTTGTTTGTGTTATAATTGTTGTAGGTGTTCTAATTGTTCTAAATGTTTTAATTGTTTTAATTGTTTTACTGATTAGGTACCAACGATACATCATTTTGAACAAGTGTCAACGATATAACATTTTGA
>MFQY01000013.1:19041-23635 GCA_001783185.1 Candidatus Magasanikbacteria bacterium RIFOXYC2_FULL_40_16
AAAAAAAATATGAAATATATTATAATATTTTTTACAATCATACTTTTGTTTTATGTCAGTCTTTGGGTTGCCAGCCGGAAGACTTATCCGATTAAATTTGGCATCAGTTTTAATCATAATCACGCGGAAAGCATGGGTTTGGATTGGAGAGAAGTGTACACGGATATGCTTGAGGAATTGAAACCGGAATATATCCGCATCGCCGCGATGTGGAGTGAGGTGGAAAGAGAAAAAGGCGTCTATGATTTTGAAAAAGTTGACTGGATGATGCAAAAAGCGCAAGAGAATAATGCCAAAGTGGTTTTGGTTGTCGGTCAAAAAGCGCCGCGCTGGCCGGAGTGTCATGTTCCCGGGTGGATAAATGATGATGGTGAGACAGGGGCGCGCGAACATTTGTTTGGATATATTGAACAGACGGTAAACCGATATAAAGATAATTCGGCTTTGGAGTTTTGGCAGGTGGAAAATGAGCCTTTTATCAAGTTTAGGTTTGGGGAGTGTTCAAAATACAGAGAAGATTATGTTGTGGAAGAAATACAATTTGTGCGCGACAGAGACGCGAATCACCCGATAATTTTAACGGACAGCGGGGAGTTGAGTTCGTGGAGAAAAGCGATAAAGTATGCTGATTATTTCGGAACGACTTTGTATAGAGTTGTCAGGCAACCTGATGGAGGAATATTTGATTATGACTGGATGCCACCGGCGGTCTATCGGTTCAAAGCGATGCTTTGGGGGCAAGAAATAGATAAGATGTTCGTGTCCGAATTGCAGGCCGAGCCGTGGTTTGTCAGCAGTAACGCGGCTGATACGCCGATTGAGATTCAAGAACAAACTATGAATCCAACGCGTTTACGCGAGCATATGGATTATGTGGAAAAAATCGGTGTGCCGAGAGCGTATTTGTGGGGAGTGGAATGGTGGTATTGGGTTAAGGAAGCCAGAGGAGACAGTCGGTATTGGAATATGGTGAAAAATGAAATTGGTGGAGCAAAATAAGCAGAGTAGGCAGAGTAGGCGGATTAAGTTAATGTTGTTAATAAAAAGCGACTCGTGTTCATCCACGAGTCGCTGTTGTTTCGTTTTTATTTTTCCCTCGCGGTCAAGTCAATTAGACCGAGAATCCAAATCAGATTGACTTGTATGGCGTCATCAAGCGGTGTGGCGCCGGTAGTTTCAACCGCGACGCAGTATTTGGCGCCTAAACGCCAAAACAGATCGGTCAAAGAGCCATCATAGCGGACGATGAATCCATCATCATCGGTGAACATATCTTGTTCACCCGCGCCACTTTTTATTACTTTTCCTTGCGCGTCAATCTTCGTCTGGAAACCGGCGCCGATAGGCGAATTATTCAAAATCGGCGTCACTGTCCGCGCCTTTTCAACTAGCGGGAGATAATCGCTTAATTCCCCAAATGGGTAGAAATAAGCGCTCGGCTCCGCCCCGGGAGTCAAGTAATCTTGGTGCAGGTCAATTACCGCCCGAATTTGTTTCAAAGGAGCGATTTCACGAAGATATTTGTGCATGACAGCGGTTTCAAGCGGTAGACTGACGCCCGCTACTTCTGATGACCAGAACCAGCGTGTGAACGGTTGGGGATTTTTCCCGAGATCGTCAACGAGACGCCCGTCTTCCAGCTCATAGCGCAGGAAATCGTTATTCCCACAGCCGTAATTTTCATTGTCAATATTGTATCTTAGACCAAGGGCATATCCGCTCGGATTGCCGATAGGGTAGATTATTAATTTGACGCCATTGGCATGAGCGTAATCAATAATCTGACTGGCATGACGTAGGATAGTAAGTGGTCCGGAAATTTCATCGCCGTGTATTCCGGCTCTGATTAGAACCACTTTATCGGTCGGACTGATGTTTTTGGACGCTATCCGAAAGAAAGGGAATGAACCTTTCTTGTAAGCCAGGTTTTTTTCGTCTATCTCAATATCAACGCGATTGGACAAATCCTTCATCAATTTATGAAAAGGTTCAATTTTTTCATTCATATAGTTTGTCCTTTGTTTGTTATCCTCATAAATGTTAGTATTTTTAGTTGGTTTTGTCAACCCTGCCTATGGCGGGGTCAACCAGTGGCTTGTTAAGCAATTTAGCTGGAAATTTATTATTTATAGGAAGTTTAAAAAAATAAAAACAACTCATCGAGTGAGTTGAAATGAGTGGCCGACGTTCTGCGACTGCGAATGCAGGAGAACGTCGGCCTGTGGAGCGGGGAGTGTGTGGTTGACGGCTAGGTGCCGTCGTTGCTGGCGTCGTTCACGTCGCCGTCGCTGTCAGCCGGCAGGGGCTGTTTCGGAGTCATCAGCTTCAAGACTCTCAAGGAGAGCTCAGGGCACATGTGACCAGCCGAACAGTCGAGGCATCCATGCTGGTTTATCCACTCGTCTGCCCTGAGCATCTCCTCGTCCTCCCTGTTTTGCTTGAAGATCTCGTTCAGAGTCATGGTTGGCATTCCCTTTTCCTTTCGTTGCTGTGTTGGTTAAATTACTAACAGTGCCGTACATATTAGCATAAAATTTCATTTTTGTCAAGCATCTTTTGGGTATACAATTTATAGATACAAAAATCCACTTCGTAGTGGATTTTATCGTGTGCGCGCCAAGGGATTCGGCTTCACCTCTCACTCGCTTCTGCTCGTTCGGGTTAGCCACCGCCTCGCGGTTTTGCTCGCCAACCTGCGTCGCAAAACATCGCTCCGGCGTTCGAATCCTTACGCAATACAAGCAGTTGCATTGTTGGCGCGCACAAAAAACCTGCCTAAACGGCAGGTATTTTCGTACGCGCCAAGGGATTCGAACCCCTGACCCTCTCGGTGTAAACGAGATGCTCTAACCAACTGAGCTAGGCGCGCGTGTTTTTTTATTGAATTTTAGATAATCCGTTGTATATCGTGGCGTTGCTCTAATCCCGATTTTGTCCGAGGACAAAATCGAGGATCCTCGATTCCGACAAAACGGAATCGGGACCAACTGAGCTAGGCGCGCGTGTTAAATATTACTTTATATTTTGTATTTTTTTATAAACTGACTATGGTTTAAAATGCCTGTCCGCCTCTGGCGGAAGCTAGGCGCGCATAATATATGAGTCATGATTCACACATCATGATTCAATTACATTATGTGTCATGTTGCGTGTCTCATGTATCATGTTTTGTGGCGTGTATCATACAGCATTTTTCTTATTGTGTCAATATTATTATACTGTTTTTAGGCGTTTAGTTCATTAAAACTTAACAATTTTGCATTTTTTCGCGAAAACCATTTGCAACAAAGAGAGCGGTAGCAATGAGTTATAAAAAAGAAATAAGAATTTTTTGGCAAGTAGGCGTTTCCAGAAGGCAAGTTGATTTGGTCGTTTCCGCGGTCAAACTCTTTTTGAAACACACTGAAGCGGAAGACAAAATAACGGTCAAAATCGGCGAAGCGATTGATCTGAGATTTTTTAAAGAATTGAACTATTTTTTCTGGAGAGGTTTTCTAAACGGGAATCGGATAATGGATTATTTGAGCTACGGCCATCAGAATTGCAATCCTGATTTTCACGCCATTTTGCTGGCGCGCAGCCGGTTCTTCATGGCCGTGGACGGGAAAAAGAAAATGGTGAACGGCCTGGCCGAAAAAGGCCGGGCGGCGTTGGTTTTTATTGACCAGCCCGGAAGGCTAAAAAATCCTTACGCCAGGAAACGAATTACTCTAACCGTAATTCATGAATTGGGACATGTCTTTGGTCTGATTAGCGAAAAAAGAAAAGAAGATGTTTTGTTGTCTTTTGGCCGATACCGGCATTGCGGGAGAAACTGCGCGATGTATCCGGATACCGGAATAATTGACTATCTTGATTTGGAAAAAAGAATATTCTGCCCGGAATGCCGTCTGGAACTGAAGAACTTTTTTTCAACAGGCAATGAACCATGAACGCCATAATGGCAAGTCCTCGCTTTAACACTTAAACAAGCGGGGACTATTTTTTTCTTTTTTTGTGTTATACTGGATTTATAACGAATTCTTAGTGAGTTTTTGTTCTGCCACCCAGAGCCCTTCGGCAAGCTCAGGACAGGCTTTGTTGAGGGATCTCATAAACAACGAGATTATCCCGATTTTGTATTAACAAAATCGAGGATCCTCGATTTCGCTGAGGCGAAATCGGGACTACACTCCGACTAAGTCGGGACTCGTAATGACAGGTTTAGTTAAGGTCTTTCTGCTGTCATTGCGAAGGAGCTCAAGCGACTGTCGCCCCCCGACTGAGTCGGGGGATAAGTGTCCCCTTACAATCCCGTATCGTCATCCTGAGCGTAGTCGAAGGATCCCGTGAATCAATATTAAACTTGCTATGAGTTAATCCGGTTCTTTATAATTTATCGCTTTTTTGGAGGGTAAGCCGTGAAAAAGTTTAAACCGATAAGAGTGTTTTGCGAAGAAAATCTAGACCCCCAGCAGATCATACTCGGCATCAGCGCGATAAGGCAATTACTTGAGATCGCCGGCGCGACCGATTTGGTTGGTGTGGAATTACATGATTTGGTTGATCTCAACCACTACCATGTGGAACACGATGGCCATCGTTTTTTACACGG
>MFQY01000014.1 GCA_001783185.1 Candidatus Magasanikbacteria bacterium RIFOXYC2_FULL_40_16
AGAAAATTATTTTTCTGGATTCCCGTAGACACGGGAATGACAAGACGGGATTGCGACGTCGTCTTGAGACTCCTCGCAATGACAAAGAGATCCCTCCAAGCCAGCTGGCGGGTCGGGATGACGAGATAGCCATACTGCTGGTTTTTGACTAAATAAAAAGACAGCTCCGATTGAGTCGGGGCTGTCTTTTTTTAGTGTTTATGTTTATGTTTCGTTTGTTTTGTGTCTTGTGTTTAGTTTGTTTTGTGTTTCTTACTGTATTTGCGCTGTAGAAGTGGTGTCTAATTCGCCTCCGCTAAATACACCGAAGCTTTGCTTCGGTGGCAAAGACAGAGGACGAATCCGCCGTAGTCCCGACTGAGTCGGGACTGAGGAGGAATAGAAAGATAGGCTACGGCGAATTTCACCTATTGACTTAATACCTCGGAGCTTGCTCCGAGGAGGAGTTCATTGAAGCAAACTATTTTCAAACAAGTAATATTCCGGATACCAGCCGTATTGTACAAATGAGCCGGCTTCACAGTCTACATTGTTTGATTTTACCACCCAGATTTTTTCACCTTCTCCGGTGATTTGGCCTTGCATATATAGTTCACCTTGGTTGTTTGATGTTTGTGTGGCCAAGCAAGTGATTCCTGAATTGATATCGCCGTTGCTTCTGATTACCGTGTATGAGAAGTTTGGAAGCATTACTCTGGCGGTCACTGTGAAGTTAGTTTCATCATGGTGGAATACGCCGAAGTAGTTGGCGACGTCAACCGGAGTCCAGTTGGCATCTTTTTTGTATAAACGGATGCGGTTGATATTTTCATTATCTATCGGAGGAACAACCGGGTCGGTCTGTGGAAGCAATGCGTTCTCAAATAAATATTCGCTTGGGTTCCAGCCGATCATTTCTTCGCCGGCGCAATCTACATCAGCTGATAGCACCAACCAGACTTTGGCTCCGCCTTCTTGCATCGCGCCAGTCAAGTCAATGTCGCCTGTGGCATCGGTTGCGCCTGAGGCTAAACAAGTGACTGATGGGCTTAAATGCGTGTGCATTCTGATTAAAGTGTAGTTGGTTTCAACACTTTCCATGTTTGCGTCAAAGATGAAATCGTCCGCGTCATAATGGAAGTGTCCTTCGTTGCCTCCAGGCACTGCCACCCAGTTCGCGTCTTTTTCATATAAATGGAAATGTTCATAACCGGGATATTCGGTGTGGTCCGTATGAATTATTTCATAAGGGTCAACCGGTGTTTCGTTTGGTTCTCCGCTTGAACCGCCCCCGATTAGAGCGCTTTCAAACAAGTATTCGCTGGGATTCCAGCCGGTCATTTCACCACCGGCGCAATCTACGTCAGCTGATAATACCAACCAGATTTTGGCTCCGCCATCTAGCAAAGCGCCATCAAGATGAAGTGTGTCATCAGTTGTGGCTGTACCTGAGGTCAAGCAGACCACGTTCTCTGTATTTTCCGCGGCTTCGTCTTCAAACCTTATTAAGGTATAATTTCCACCCTCTTGAAGAGCAAAACCATTGAACACGAATTCTGTGGTGTTATACGCGAATCGGCCATAAGCGCCGTCCACAATAACTTCCCAGTCTTCGCCTTTTTGGAACAGGTCAAGATGGTATACTTCGCCATCTAAAACGTCCCAATAGTTGCCATCTTCGGCGTGAACGGCTCCGGCTGATAAAGCCAAGGCCATAACCACCACCATGACGATCCTCCCTAAGATTTTTGGCATAGTTTTTGGTCGGTTAAAAATTAATTATTTAAATAAATATAATAACACAAACCCATTTTTAGTCAATGCTTTTTTTAGAAGAACGATTTGGACAAGCCGTGTTTGGTCTTGTTCCAATGGTGCGGTCTGATGATAAGATCTTTCAAAGCAAATAAAGTGGCGATAGACATCAATAACCAGTATATCGGAGTCAATAGAGCCGCTATGGCGATTTTCCATCGTCTGGCCGCGACCGCAGGGAAGAAGTGGATAGAGATAAACAAAATGTTTCCCGCCACAAAGCTCAACCATCCGCCGAACAATAATATATCAGGAATACCGGCTGGAATAATATCTCTGTTTATCAGCCATAAAATAGTGACGATCCAAGCGAATAAGTTTATGATGTGGCCGATTGGAGTGCCGAGCAAGAAAAAGAAAAAAGAGAAAAAGCCGTTGAATGATAAGTCTTTCATGGTTGAAAACGGTTCTCTTAAGTGCACAAATGATGTTTGTAAATAACCCTTAATCCAACGGATTCTTTGTCTCATCCAGTTTTTAAGATTGGTGTTGGCTTCCTCATAAGTAGGGGAATCAATCACGGCAATTGATTTGCCGGTGCCGGAATCAGTGGTGGAAAGACGAACGCTGGTGGTATCAACCATGGATATTTTATAACCAAGGCGTGAGATTCTAATTCCAAGGTCAGCATCTTCGGTTACATTGTATGGATCCCAACCGCCGATTTCTTTAAGAGCGGATGTTTTAAAGTGGTTTGAAGTTCCGCCCAACGGGATCGGTAAAGACAAAGAAAACAAAGCCGGCAAGAAATGGTTGAACCAAGAATGATATTCGGCAAAAAACCATTTTGTCAGCAAGTTTTCATTGGCATTGTAAAAAGTCAATTTGGCTTGAATACAGACAACATCTTTTGGAAGATTCTTAAATGACCAGGCGATTTTTTTCAACTGGTTTGTTTCCGGTCTGTCTTCCGCGTCGTAGATTGTCAAAATTTCGCTTTCGTCGTCAATAATACCCACGTTCAAAGCTTTCGGTTTGGTGCGAGGTCCGACTTTAGGAATTTTTACAAATGAAAATTGACGTTCAAATTGTCTGTCTTTTATGATGCTCCAAGCAATCGCGTCGTCTTCCTCAAGCAAGATTCTGACATCAAGTTTGTCTTTCGGATAGTCTATGGTTTTGAAGTATTCTATAAAACTCAAAATCAATTCACCTTCATTATACATCGGCACTAAAATAGTGTACGGAGGCAAGTCTTCATTTTTAAGTTCGGCGATGTCATTCTTTGTTGGTGATGGCACCGGAAGAATAAAGGACGCTATAATCAAGAAAAGTTTGAAAATAAGCGAAGATAAATAAAAAAACAATACTATTGAAAATAGCATTATCCAGGCGCTCATTATTCCAAATAGAATAAAGACTGATAAACCAAGAATAGAGAAAAATCCAACAAGGATAATTAATGTCATCACATTTTCTCTGTGCATGGTCTTTTTTGCGCTGATTTTTTCTTCTATAAACAAATAATCGCCCTTGTGGGTAAGGATACGGTTTTTGTCATAGTAAGTGGTCTCCGGTCTTAAAAAGTTCATAATATTAAAATATTAGTAAATCAAACAAGACCTTATCATATTTTGTAAGTTTTGTCAAGAGCCGGGCTGTGTAAAAACAGCTTATTTTAGCTCATTTCCATTCTCGTCCATTACCTTGATGATTCCCACCGGACAGCTTTGCGAGGCGCGAAGATTTGCCTCCACCTCCGGTTCGGAAATTTCCGCTACATAGAGCCCATTTTTCTCTTCGGAACGCTTCAGTTTGGCCTTGCCGTCGGATAAATCCATAAACCAGTTGTTCGGCGCCAACTCAACACAAAGGTTGCAACCGATGCAATCTTCGCGCTGGTGGACGATTTTTTTGCCTTTTGACATACAATTTGAATGTGTCATCCTGACCCGCCAGCTGGCGGGGAGGGATCCCTAAACAACGAGATTATCCCGATTTTATACCAATAAAATCGAGGATCCTCGATTTCGCTGAGGCGAAATCGGGACTACACGCAAACCAAGTCGGGACTCCTCGTAATGACAGGTATTTTTTATCTATCTCTAACCACAAACAATTTATCACTTTTCCTAATTCTATCAGGAACGGCAAAGGTAATCAAATCGCCCTTTTTGGCGGTTTTTGACGAGTGGCCATCTACTTGCAGGTCGGCTAATTTGATTTTCATTACGCCGGTGGTTTCACCTGTAATTAGTAAATCATCGCCGTTTTTCACTTCGCCGGTTTCAATCAAAAATTCCGCCACGCCTTTTTTAACAAAATAATTTTTTGCCTGCCCCAAGAAAATATTTTCTTTGGTGGCGTGTGAACCATATTGCCCGCTCCAGTCGCCGAGTTTTTTTCCCATATAATATCCGCCGTGCCAAAAACCGCGATTGTAAACCGATTCCAATTCTTTTGTCCACGCGGAGATTTTTTCTTTGGTGTAAGTTTTGTTGGCGACGGCATCGGCCGCTTCGCGATAGCATTTCGTGACCGTATAAACATAATCAGGGGAACGCCCGCGTCCTTCAAGTTTTAACACACTGACGCCGGCGTCAAGCAGTTTATCCAAAAATCCAATCGTGCATAAATCCGCCGGCGACATTATATATTTATTATCAATCACCAGTTCATCGCCGGTTTCTTCGTCTGTCACTCTGTAGGAACGGCGGCAGATCTGCGCGCAGGCTCCGCGGTTGGCGCTGGTATTTTCCACCGCCAGACTCATATAACATTTGCCGGAAACGGCGACGCACAAAGCGCCGTGGGCGAAGATTTCAATCCGCAACGGTTGGCCGCTGACGCCTTTGATATTTTGTTTTTTGATTTCATCAATAATTTGTTTGATTTGTCCGAGTGTCAGTTCGCGCGCCAGCACAATCACATCGGAGTATTGCGCGAAAAATTTGACTGCTTCAATATTGCTGACATTTTGCTGGGTGGAGATGTGGACTTCCAGACCGATGTCTTTTCCATATTGCAACGCCGCCATATCGGAAGCAATCACAGCGGTGACGCCGGCGGATTTGGCGTTGGCCATTATCTTTTTCATCAGGATTAAATCGTGGTCATATAATATAGTATTGACCGTTAAGTAGGTTTTCACGCTTTCACCGCAAAGGCGGACAATTTCCGGCAAATCATCAGTTTTAAAATTATTGGCGGAACGGGCGCGCATATTCAATTGTTCAATGCCAAAATAAACGGAATTGGCTCCGCCTTGGATTGCCGAATGCAATGACGCGAATGACCCGGCAGGGGACATTATTTCTATTCCGGCCGAAGGAGATTGTTTTGGTTTTATTTTACGCATAAAATCAGCATATAATCAATGTAAAATATACCTTTTTTTGTGATTTGTCAATTTCACTGCCGTCCCCCGTAACAACATTTACCTCCTTTTTAGCAATCACCCCTGACCCCTCCTTGTTAAGGAGGGGGAATATTTCTCCCCTTTATCAAGGGGGAGGGAGAGGGGGTCTTCTTCCGTCATCCTGAGCGTAGTCGAAGGATCCCCCCTGTCATTTCCACAACAAAATTTTCTCCCCCTATTTTAGGGGGAGGGAGAGGGGGTCTTTAAACTG
Source organism: Candidatus Magasanikbacteria bacterium RIFOXYC2_FULL_40_16 (assembly GCA_001783185.1). Classification (GTDB taxonomy): domain Bacteria; phylum Patescibacteriota; class Patescibacteriia; order Magasanikbacterales; family UBA922; genus XYB1-40-15. The sequence continues at coordinate 5,364 of MFQY01000014.1, forward strand.
GACGACTGGCGATTGGTGGTTGTTTTTTTGGCGCAAATGAGATAAAATGTATAAATTAATAAACAAATATATAATAAATATGGAACAAAATGAAGATAATTTCGCTTTTATTGATGGCCAAAATTTGTATATGGGGATAAAGTCATGTAAACCTGTTTGGAAACTGGATCTTGCTAAATTTCGCAATTATTTATTATATAAATATAAAATTGGAAGAGCTTATTATTTTTTAGGATATATGAGTGAAGAGAATCAAGAGCTGTATAATGATATTCAGGAAGCGGGTTTTATTTTAGTATTTAAACAGCATAATCCGTCAATGCTTGGAAAAAAGAAAGGCAATGTTGATTCTGATATTATTTTTAATATAATGAAAAAACTTTATAAAAAAGAACCATTTGATAAAATCCTGCTTGTTTCAGGGGATGGTGATTATAAGATGTTAGTTGATTTTTTAATAGTAGAAGAAAAGTTTAGCAAAATATTATTTCCAAATAAACAATTTGCGTCATCTTTGTATAAAAAAATACCAAATAAATATTATGATTATTTGGAAAACGAAGGGGTAAAGAGAAAAATCAAATAATGAAGTAAAAACGAAAAAGGGTCCCCTTAGGCATTTAGCCGTTTGGATTCCCTTTGTCTTGATGCTTCAAATATAACATAAACTTGTTTTTTTGTCAATATTAGTTATTATTTAGCTAAACTAAGCAAAATAATGTGTGGATAAGTATTACCTAAACCGCTTGATTCGCAAGCTGTTTAAGACGACCGATACCGAGCTGAAACTCATGGCGCCGGCGGCGATCATCGGGTTCAAAAATCCGAGCGCGGCCAGCGGAATGGCCGCGGTATTATAGAAGAATGCCCAGAATAAATTTTGTTTTATAGTTTTGAAAGTCTTTTTAGACAAGTCAATCGCGCTGACCACTTTCAACGGGTCGGCAGTCATCAGCACGATGTTGCCGGCTTCCACCGCCACATCGGTTCCACTGCCGATGGCAATCCCCAAATCAGCCTGAGCCAGCGCCGGCGCGTCATTGATGCCGTCGCCGACAAAAGCGACGATTTTACCCGATGCCTGCAGTTTTTTTACTTCCTCGGCTTTTTGATTTGGCAAAACCTCGGCGATAATATTTTTTATTCCCAATTTTTTACCGACCGCCTCGGCCGTGATTTTATGGTCGCCGGTTATCATAAAAACCTCTATATTTTTCTCATTCAGTTTTTTAATCGCTTCAATTGAGTTTTCTCTCATAACATCGGCGACGGCGATTACGCCTTTCACCATATTGTCTTTAATAAAGTAAACAGGGGTTTTGCCGGCGCGGGCGTAGTCGTCAAAAATATTTTTGTATTCGGTTTTAAGTTCAGCTTTCAAATCATCAACCAGTTTAATATTCCCGATGTGGACCGGTTCGTTATTTACTGTTCCCTTGATTCCTTTGCCTTGAATCGCCTGTGTTTCTTTCGCCTCAAACAAATTCAAATCATTTTTTACCGCGTATATATCAAAAGCGGTGGACAAAGTATGTTCGCTGTTTTTTTCCAGCGAGCAGGCAATCAGCATTATTTCTTTTTCCGGCAGGTCGCTGTGGATGTCGGTAATTTCCGGTTCGCCTTTGGTTAGCGTGCCGGTTTTATCAAAAATAATAGTGTTGATTTTGTGCGCGATTTCCAAGCTCTGCGATTCTTTTATTAAAATTCCATTTTCAGCGCCTTTTCCGCTCCCGACCATAATCGCGGTCGGCGTGGCTAAACCCAAAGCGCAAGGGCAGGCGATAACCAAGACTGCCACCGCGTTTATCAATGCGGTTTCAAAACTTAGATTGAAAATAAAGAAGCCGGCAAAAAAAGTCAAAATGGCGATGGCGATGACAGCCGGAACAAAAATACCGGAAACTTTGTCAGCCAGTTTTTGGATTGGCGCTTTGGAAGCCTGCGCGTTTTCCACCAGTTTGATAATTTGCGACAGGACTGTCTCTTCACCCGTCTTTATCACTTTTATTTTAATAACCCCGTTATTGTTGATGGTAGAGCCGTAGACAAGAGAGCCAACGGTTTTTTCCACCGGTATGCTTTCGCCGGTCAGCATAGATTCGTCAATGGAAGTTTCCCCCTCAATTATCTCGCCATCAAGCGGGATTTTTTCACCGGGTTTTACCAATAATATATCCCCCTTGAGTACTTGGCCGATTTCTACCATTGTCTCCGTGCTGTTTTTTATAACCCGGGCTTTTTTAACGCCCAACGCCAGCAATTTTTTAATCGCGGAAGACGCCCGGCCTTTGCTTTTTTCTTCCAAATATTTTCCCAACAAAATCAAAGTAATGATAATGGAAGCAGTCTCAAAATACATATGCCCGTCGTTAAACATCGCGTATATACTATAGACAAACGCGGTGGCGGTGCCGACGGAAATGAGGGTGTCCATATTAGCGCGGAATTTCTTCAAATTTAAAATCGTTCCTTTGTGAAATTGCCAGCCAATGATAAAGACCACGACAAAAGTAAGACCGGCCGTGAGATAATCATTAAGCTTAATAAACATGGTCGCGACCACCGGAAGAGAAAAAATCGCGGAGAAAATAAACTTCTGCCAAGCTTTTTGCGTGTGATGATGCGCATGGTCTTCCTTTTGTTCCTCTTTTACGATGGAGTAGTCGCCGGTTTGCCGTATCGTCTTTTCAATTTCGCCCATATTGATTTTCTTTTCATCAAATTCAATTTGAACTTTTTCATTGGCGTAATTAACGGAAGTTTTCGCGACTCCGGTTTTTTTATTCAGGGCGCGCTCTATATTGACGGCGCAGGACGCGCAATGCATGCCCGCGATTTGGATGATTTCTTTTTGCATAAATATTTTGGTTATTTTTTCTTTTTGTACTTCCGTGATATTTGTCATTCCTCGCTTTCATTCTGTCATTGCGAGGCCTTTAGGCCGTCGCAATCCCCGAAACAATGAGATTACTACGCCCTTGTGGGCTCGTAATGACAGCCGACTATTCAACAATAAATTGTCCCCGCACCATTCCCATCCAACAGCTGAAGCCGTAGACGCCGGGAGACGGGGGAGTGAATTCAATAATATTTTCTCCGGAAGAAAGTGATTTCTCTATTCCCAATGATGGGGAAATAATTTTACTGGTGCATCCGGTTATTTGCTTCCCATCTATAATCCATTTTACAGGAATTCCGGATTTTACGCGAAAAACATTTGGCGTAAAGCCGGAATAATCCACTGTCATTTCAATAACTTGCGTTTCGCTTTGAGTGGTTGTAATCCCTTCATCCTTTTTATCAAATAAACCGGTATTTACGCCCGACAGCGCCAATCCGGTTGATAAAGTGTATAAAGAAAAGAAAATAATTATAAGCCCGATAGTTTTGACAAGCACGACATTCTTTTTGTTTTTAAATCGGCTGGTGGCCATGCCAACCCCAAGCAACACCGGCATCGTGCCGAGCCCGAATAAAAACATTGTCATACCGCCGATTAAAAAACTGCCGGAGCTGACGGCGAACAATTGCATGCTTTGCGTGAAACCGCAGGGGAGAAAGAAAGTGAAAGCGCCCAAAACAACCGGAGCGAGCGCGTGATTGGAAGTTTTTAGTTTAGTCCAAGTTTTTAGAGCGCTATTGGGCATTTTTATGCCAATACTGGAAATGGAAGGGACAAAACCTAGAATATTCAAACCGAGCCAGCCCAAAACAATCGCGATTAAAATGGTAAAGATGGAAATAAAAGAAATGGAGAGGTTAAACCAGCTCCCGATATATCCGAGCAGTCCGCCCAACAAGAAAAACGAGCCCAACCGGCCGGCATGGAAAAGCAAATGGGGTTTTATATTTTTATTGAAGGAATTTCCCTGTGTTTCGTATTTAGCGGCAAAAGAGATGACCACCGCGCCGACAACCGCCAAGCAAGTGGACATGGAAGCGACGATGCCGATTAAGAACGCCACGCCGTAGCTCATGTTGTTGGTGTCAAAATCAATCCAGTCTAATACGCCAATCCAACGCAAATAAATATATACTATATATATACCGAACAGAATCAATAAAGCATAAGCCCATTGCGTTGGCGTGGCTTTGTTTGGCGTTTTAGTTTTGGCGATAGGGGAGAGATCAGCGCCGTAGCCGAGTTTTCTTATTTTTTCCAGCACTTCATCAACCGGTAATTTTTCATCGTAAACAATATCGGCAGTTTGGTCTTTTAAACAGACTGTCGCTTTTTCAATTTTGGCGATGCCGTTTAATTCGTCGGTGATTATCGCTTCGCAGGACGCGCAAGTCATTCCGCTCAAGTGGATTCGGGTACTTTTTTTCATATTATTTATTAAATTTAGTCACTTGTTGGATTTCTTCAATCATTTTTTTCTGGCGGGCGGTATTTTTTGACGCCATGGCGGTTTTAAAACAAGTTTGCAGATGGTTTTCCATCATTTTTTGATTGGCGGATTTCAATAAGCCGATTACCGCCAAATTTTGTTGCATAATATCAATGCAGTATTTGCCTTCCTCTTTCATTTTAATAATTTTCGCCAGCAAACTCTGCGCTTTTTTAAAGTTCACAATGGCGGTTTTCTTTTTGTCAGTCATATTTTTTTTAGATTATATCATACCTAGGGGGTAGGTATTGATATATGGTAGCATGAATAAAGGGTTTTGTAAATTGGGTGTGGATAACATTTTTTAGCGCTGTCATTGCGAGGCCTTTAGGCCGTCGCAATCTCGTGACAGTTCGTCATCCCGAGCCTGTCGAGGGATCTTTTTGTCATTCCCGTGTCTACGGGAATCCAGTAGTTGTTTTTTCCACTTTTTTACAGAAAAAAGTGGAGCCAAAACTGCCGAGCTGATGGTTTTGTAAAGCGCTCATTAATATATTTTCTCACTCGCCCCGCTGTACAGCGGGGTGCCCCCGTTATGGGGGTACGCTCAAAAATACATTAACTCGGTCTTTAAAAACCATAGGCTCGGGGAGTTGTGTGATTGGTGAGTATGGATTGATTTTTTGGGTTGGGTGGGGTAATGTATAAGAAATAAAAAAGACGCTAAATAATATTATGAAAATGACATTGGTAAAATTAAAAAAACAGCATTTTCCACTATTTTATAAATGGTGGAATAATCCTGTCTTAAGAAAATTAACATCGAATAAATTCAAAAAAATAACTAATGATGAAGTTGGTGAAATATTAAATAAACATCTGTATGACAAGGATTATCATGACTATGTTATTGTGATAGATGGTGTTTCTATTGGCCACATACTTTTTCACAAAAAGAAAAATAGAAAATATTTTGAAGCGTATATAGCAATAGGAGAAAGGAAATATTGGGATAAAGGAATAGGAACACAATCATTAGTTAAGGCGTGTAATATATTTTTTAGAAATAAGCCCAACGAAGATGCAATTACCATCCAAGCATTGGTGGATAATCATAGAGCGATCGCGTGTTATAAAAAAGTAGGTTTTCAAAAAAAGAGAATTATAAAATGTAAAGAAAACAGTACGGTTCTAATGAAATTGTCAAAATAACATTTAAAAACGTCATTTATGTATTTTTTAAAAGCAGTAAAAGATTACTTAGAAAATTAGGATATTTTTCTCAAACTGATTTTTTAAAATTAAAGGATAAAGTGAAAAAATTGATATAAAAAACGAAACCTACCGGTTAAGGTAGGAATCTCGGAGTCACTTCCGAAGAAGTAACCATTTATGTCTTCATTATATCCTATATTTTTAAAATTGTCAACCGCCTGTGGACAGTTTATTTCCCATTTTGTCATAACCAAACAATATGGTATAATCATACTATAAGGAAAATTATTCCTTTTAATACTATATATATGATGTATTCTCCCGATTGGATCCTTCCATACGCGGGACTTATGCCTCTTTTCGTGGTTTGGAGCATTTTTTGGAAGGGGCTTGCCTTGTGGCACGCGGGAAGAAAAGGACAGCCGTGGTGGTTTTTAGTATTGCTGGTCATCAACACTGCCGGCATCTTAGAGATAATTTATCTCTTCGCGATTTTGAAACTGAAACCGGCAATGCTTTTTAAGAAGTAATAATGTATCAAAAAATCCGCTCAAGAATCTGAGCGGATTTTTTATTCCTCTTTTTCTGTCATTGCGAGGCCTTTAGGCCGTCGCAATC
>MFQY01000015.1:0-11457 GCA_001783185.1 Candidatus Magasanikbacteria bacterium RIFOXYC2_FULL_40_16
ATATCTTTCCCGTTTTCTTATCCGCCTCTGGCGGAGAATTCGGGGTCTTACGTATAGTCTCTGAGGATTCCGCAATTTTTATCAAATCGGTTTGTTTTGTTTTTCTTCTTTTACCTTTGGCATTCATTTGATATGCCAACGATATTATTTCTTTGATTCCCGATTTCGTTTGGTGTTTTCCTTCATTCATCATTTTGACGATTGAAGAAAAATATTCAAAATCTTTCGCTTTGCTTGTTTGGAGTTTATACCGTTCAAAAAACGGAATAATCTTCTCAAGCAAATCTTGTCGATTTCGAACCACAAACACATAGGTATTATCAGTTTTTCTCTGGCGATGATTCTCTTTTATATTTCCACACTTGAAATACTTTTGTATTCTTTCCAACACTTGAATTGAACAAGCGTTTTGAGAAATGTGAAATTCAGGAATCACTTTAAGTTTTGTCTTCATATTCTCATCTTTATATAGAGCAATATGAAAACTTCCTTCGCCATCAACAAAACCGGTTATATACCATTGATTTAATCGCGGTCTTTCCTGCTGATTGTCTGCACTCAACACATTTTTACTTTGCATAATATCACTATTATACCATAGTAGTGTGAGATACCCAAGTCCTCTAACTCTCCCATGGACTTGTTCAGAGTTTCCAGCAATTAGTAAGATTTATAGACAGCACAGTCTTTGCTTTGACTTATGTCAAAGCACTTTACGAAAAGAATTTGTTCATCTATGAACATCGTTTTTTATTTTTACTGTCTCACGACGTTCTGAACCCAGCTCGCGTACCGCTTTAATTGGCGAACAGCCAAACCCTTGGGACCTTCTCCAGCCCCAGGATGCGATGAGCCGACATCGAGGTGCCAAACCGCGCCGTCGCTGTGGACGCTTGGGCGCGATCAGCCTGTTATCCCCGGAGTAGCTTTTATCCGTTGAGCTTCCGCCGTCCTATGTCGTACGGTCGGATCACTAACTTCTGCTTTCGCAACTGCTCGGGTGGTAGCCCTTGCAGTAAAGCTGGCTTTTGCGTTTGCACGTCCATCCCGATTTCCATCCGGGATAAGCCAACCTTTGTAAACGCCTCCGTTATAATTTGGGAGGCAACCGCCCCAGTTAAACTACCCATCAGACACTGTCTCCTCCAGCCGATTCAGACCAGAAGATTAGGTACATCGCATTATAAGGGTGGTATCTCACTGGCGCCCGAAGGCTCCCACCTATGCTGAACAAATAAAACAATATACCAATGTCAAACTATAGTAAAGCTTCACGGGGTCTTTTCGTCTAGTTGTGGTTATGTCGCATCTTCACGACACTTGCATTTTCGCCGAGTACATGGTTAAGACAGTCTTCACACCGTTATGCCATTCGTGCGGGTCGGAACTCACCCGACAAGGAATTTCGCTTGTTATGTTACTAATAATAATTTATTAGCGTTCTAGACGGTAAACTAGAACCTGTATGTCGCCATACAGACCGGACCATTTCTTCACCCTGATTTCTATCAGGGGGATGGCGTATGGTCTCTGAGGATTCTTATTAAGCTTTCTCTTGGTTTTTTACGATTCATTGTTGATGCGATTTTAGCTATTTTTATCATTCCATCTGTTGTCAGATGTTCTTTATTTTCTACTAATAGCACACACTCAACAAATTTCTCGAAATCTTCTCGTTTTGCGGTTTTCATTTTATATTTCTTGAAAAAAGGAATTATTACTTTTAGTAAATCTTCCCTTTTTCTAACCACAAATCTATAAAGATTTTCCTTATGATTATCGTGTCTGCGATTTGGATAAATATTTCCTACACCAAAGTATTCTTTAAGAATTTTTAAAGAGTCTAAACTCTTTTCACCTTGTGTAACCGCAAACTCAATAAACGGTTGATAGCCGGTTTTGTATCCCTTTCTTATTCTGGACTTCTCTTTTCTGTCAGACTGTTTTATCAATCCGACTGAAAAGCATCCTTCTCCGTCAACAAATCCCACTATCCACCCAAGCTTAGTAAGTCTTTCCTGCTGGTTTTCTGCACTAGTCATATTATCACTATGATTATTTAGACAAGGAATATTCTTACCTTGTCAATTTATTTTACCATAGTAATGCTAGATACACCAGATTTTCCAGCATATAGCCAACTTTTTTTTAGGACACCTCTTTCATTACTGAAAGATTAGGCAACGAACTACATATAATCGTCCCAGTCCTTTCCGAGATGATTTTCATCCCCTCGGAAACCTTAGGACGATTATAGTTATCGCCGGCGTTCATCAGCGCTTCAGATCAAAGCTTCTCCTGTCGCTCGAGAGCGACGGGATAACCTCTCCCCTTAACGTTCTGACACTGGCCAGGCATCGCCCCCTATACTTCAGCTTTCGCTTTTGCAGGGAGCTGTGTTTTTGGTAAACAGTCGCATGAAGTCTTTTGCTGTGGCCCCTATAAATAGGGGCAGGCCTTATCCCGAAGTTACGGCCGCTTGTTTGCCGAGTTCCTAAACCATGTTTCTCTCGTGCGCCTTGGTCTTCTCGACCTACCCACCTGTGTCGGTTTTGGTACGAATTAATATAGCCTAGCGTTATTATACTTTTCTCGGCACCTCTTTAACATGAATTGACCTTGGCCGAAGCCGCAGTCTTTATCTTGCGAAACGTGTAGCCATACAACGCTCATACATCTGAGATGCGCATATAATAACAAACCATACTAAGTGCAGGAATATTAACCTGCTCTTCCATCGGTTACCCTACCTTGCGATAGGCTGGCCTTAGGATCGACTAACCCAGGGACGATTCTCGTGGCCCTGGAAACCTTAGGTTTTCGGCGTGCCGGACTTTCACCGGCATTTGTGCTACTTGTGCCTGCATTCTCACTTCCCAACACTCCACCATCCCTCGCGGGTACGGCTTCACTGCTGTTAGGAATGCTCCTCTACCGCTGCGACAGAAAACTCCATATTTTAATCTTATCACTTAGCTTATTTATTTTAGTTAAAAAAATCTTTTAGATTTTTTTAACGAAAAAGTATTATGCTTCAAAAATTAAAATACGTAATTTTCTGTCGCAACCCGCAACTTCGGTATATCACTTAGCCCCGGTACATTTTCCGCGCACAAACTCTTGACCAGTGAGCTATTACGCTATCTTTAAAGGATGGCTGCTTCTAAGCCAACCTCCTGGTTGTATAAGAATTTGCACCACGTTCTACACTTAGTGATAATTTAGGGACCTTAGTTTGCGATCTGGGCTGTTTCCCTTTTGACCTATGGAGCTTAGCCCCCATGGTCTGACTTGCATGTTTTTAATCGTTGGTATTCGGAGTTTGATTGAAAATGGTACGGCGAACCGCCCAACTCTCATCCAGTGCTCTACCCCCAACGGGAACACATACAGCTAGCCCTAAAGCTATTTCGAGGAGAACCAGCTATTACCGAGTTCGATTGGAATTTCTCCGCTATCCACAGCTCATCACCGCATGTTGCACGGTGCGTGTGTTCGGACCTCCAGTTATCTTTCGATAACCTTCATCCTGGCCATGGATTGCTCACCCGGTTTCGGGTTTATTTCACGCGACTTAACGCCCTATTCAGACTTGGTTTCCCTATGGCTATTACCCAAAAGGTCTTAACCTTGCCACGTAAAATAACTCGCAGGCTCATTCTTCAATAGGAATACCGTCACCTTTCCATATATCGCAAGCGACATATGGCGGCTCCGGCTCATTGTAAGCATACGGTTTCAGAATCTATTTCATCGCCCTCTCCGGGCTGCTTTTCACCTTTCCCTCATGGTACTTGTTCACTATCGATTACTATTGATATTTAGTCTTAGACCATAGTCGGCCTTGGTTCCGACGGAATTTCTCGTGTTCCGCCGTACTTAAGAATACAACAATATATATAGAAATAAATTTCGTTTACGGGACTATCACCGTCTTTGGTTTTCCTTTCCAGGAATATTCAACTATAAATAACTATATATATTCGGCATAACAGGTATCCGATGTCGCATCTTGCAACACCTATACAGCAACGGCCTGTCCTTTAAGTATTATTCCCAAAAATATCCGAAGATATCAGTGTAAAATAATACAACACTGTATAGGTTTAGACTCTTCCCCTTTCGCTCGCCACTACTAAGGGAATCACATTACAGATCTTCATTTCACGGACCACACCGAAGTGTGATCAATGAATGAAAATCAGTAAAAATTCGTTTTCTTTTCCTCTGGCTACTGAGATGTTTCACTTCACCAGGTCTTCTTCTCTATGACGTTAATCATAGAAATAATTTCGATTTTCATCGAAACTGGGTTCCCCCATTCGGAAATCTCCGGGTCAAAGGTTGCTTATCACCTCACCGAAGCTTATCGCAGATTGCTACGTCCTTCTTCGTTCAATAGTATCAAGGCATTCACCGTACGCTCTTATATTGCGCACTACGAAAACACAAAATTGTTTTGCATTTTTGTTTGATTTTTTTTGCTTACTTTGTTTGTTAATTGGTTTAGTAAATTGTAATGAACATTCATCACGATACATGATACACGCATCATAATACATGTTGCGCGTATTTTGAATTATGATTGTTCCGTTGTTTTTTCCAATATATTAACTGAGTATCTCACTGCGGTGTATCCCGACCCCAATATGTGATCGGGGTGGTCTCACTGCGGTTCAGACCAAAAAACCGCCATAAGCGGTCACAACAATAAAGTTATTTGTAACTGCTTGACTAGTTGGGATTTTTAATTATTTGAAACATTGTATTGTTTTAAATTGTTTTTAATCCCAGAGGTCCAAGCAGTGCGCGGACATGGCCCCAATAAATCGGGGTAAAGTTTAATCTTGAATATAATTGATGATAATAGACGGTAACCACCAATTATTTCTTCAAGATTGATGTGTGGACATTTTACACCATATATATATGTATGTCAAGAGGGGTTATTCACTATGTGTGGATAAACTTTATAGTAATCCGTTCCGATGTGAAATCGGGATAAGGCACCCTTATAACTGGTAATTGGTAACTCGTAAATTGTTATATTTTAATACCCCGCCCTAGTCAAGAATTAAGGTTAATTAAAATAACAGCATTAGCACTGTTATTCAATAAATTACGAGTTACGGATTACGAGTTACGAATTACTCTTATTTATACTTCAAAGCATCAAGCGGGTTAAGCTTCGCCGCCCTTCTGGCCGGGAAAACACCGGTGATAAATCCGATAAAAGCGGAAGAACCGAGAATCACAAGTAAAAACCACAATGGGCTCTCAAACAAATCAATCGCCTGCCCCCCGAAATTCTTCGCTAAAAGATTCATTATAAAGTTCGCGATTTCACCGCCGATAAAGCCCAAAATTATTCCGCCAACACCGCCCAAAAATCCCATCAGCATTGATTCAAACAAAAACAATTTTTTAATATCTTTTTTGGACACGCCGATTGACCGCATAATGCCGATCTCGTTGGTTCTTTCCAACAACATAACCGTCATCGTGTTAAACATACCAATCGCGGAGACAATCAAAGCCACCATACCGAACAAGCCCAAAATAATTTGAATTACTTTAAAAATCTTCGTCGCCTGTTCAATCGTATCGCGCAAAGCGGATACAAAAAATCCCATTTCCATTATTTTATTTCTGACGTCAAGCATATACGCGCTATCGGAAACTTTGACTTTAGTTTCTAAATAAGAATCCGTTCCCCCGTCGCTGACATTGGACAACGGCACGAATATAACGCTTTCCAAATCGTCTCTGACCACGCCGACGATTTTATATGGCGCGATATCTTCAAAAATTGTAACTTCTTCAATTCCATCCTCATTTATCCGCGGGACAAAATATGTCAGATTAACTTCCTGTCCGACGCTATCTTTCGGCTCCATGTTTATAAGCTGAAGAGCGGCGGTGGAAATCACGATTTCTTTTTCTCCGGAAAAAAATTCCCCAAAAATCGTCTCTATCCCGCTCAATCGGAAAAATGACGGATTAACCGCGTACATTATTCCGTCGCCGGTTAAATTCTTAGCGGAAATTTGCGCCGAAGCGGTTATCACCGGACTGATTTCTATCACATGTTCTATCTGCGAAATCTTCTGCAAACTTTCATTATCCAATCTAATCAAATCCGAAGTCCCCGGGTTCACATCCAGCGCCAATAAAGAATCCGCGGTGGTAATCCGGCTCAAAATCGCATTCTGTAAACCATAGCCCAAAGAAACTAAAAACAAAACCGTGCCAATACCAACACCCACGCCCAAAATAGTCAGTAGCGTTCTCAACGGCCTGGTCTTAAACATTCTGGTTGATAATGATAGCGCGTCGCCTAATCTCATATTGAATTATATTTATTTAATCTTTTCTAAATGTATTTTCCTTAATTTCTTGCGCTCTTGTTCTTATCAACCGGATTTTCGGGTGGTCTTTCTTGCTGTATCGTCCCAATAAAACAAGATCTAAAAACTTGGCGAACCGGCGCGCGTCGCGTTTGTCCAATCCGGCCCCGCCGTTTGACAGCGGACTGTCCAAAACCGCTCTGACGCCTTTTTCATCGGTAAAACCATACAGTCTTTCTTTTATCATTCTGTTTATCACGTCAACCGATTGCGTGCTGTTTATTTTTATATCCAAATTATCAAACATATAAAAACGTATTTGCTCGGTCAACTTATCAATATCACTGACATGATTTTGCTTCGGATAAGCAATCAGTCTCATTTCTTTTATCACATCTTTTATCTTCACTACCAATTGTTCAGATGACCGCTGGTCCATACCGATTCCGCCCGCTTCTTCATCGCTATCCAGCAAATCCAACAATTTCCCGTTGTCTTCCACCCCGTCCACTATCAAATGCTTCACGCTATTTTCTATTCTCGTGACTTCCTCCGTGCTCAAACCGGTCAACGCTTCCAGCACAACCTGCTTCGCCTTATAATCCAACAACAGCCCGCTGATCGGCCCTTCTTTCGCGTAAAGTTTTGCCAACAATTCCAGTTCACTTTTCCCTTCATCCCCCTCTTCTTCAGCTTTTTTCACTTCTTTGATTTCCGCGTCCGCTTCCGCCAAATGAAGTTTTCGGCGCTTGTCTTTCGGAATAATGCTCGGGTCAATAATCTTCGGATGCGGATTGACTTTCATATCCGTCACCTTGCCGTCTTTCATATAGAAAATACGGTTGGCAATTCCCAAATGGGACGGGTCATGGGTTACCAAGACAATCGTTTTTTTATCAACCAAATTCAATTTTTGAATTAAAGCCAGCGTGGTCTGCGCGGATTTTGAATCCAAATTACCAACCGGCTCATCAGCCAAAATAATATCCGGGTCATTTATCAAGGAACGGCAAATCGCGACTCTCTGTTGCTGTCCGCCGGACAACTCTGTCGGAATTTTTTCCGCTTGGCTTCCGACATCAAAAAAATCCAGCAATTCCAACGCTTTCTTTTTTCTTTCTTTTAATCCTTTGTTTATCGCTATCTGCGGAAGCATTACATTCTGGATAATCGTCAAAGAATTAATCAAATGAAAAGATTGAAAAACCATACCAATGGTTTTTTGGTGATGGCGTTCCAAATCTTTATCTTTCGCGCCAATAATTTCTTTATCAAAAACTTTAATGCTTCCGGTCGCGGCCGTATCCAATCCGGCAATCGCGTACAACAAAGTGGACTTTCCGCAACCGGACGGTCCAAAAAAAATCACAAGCTCTCCCGGATAGATATCTATGGAAGCTTCTGCCAATGCCTTAACCTCATTACTCTTTCCGGGCAAATATGTAACCGAAGCGTTCTTCGTTGTAATAATTGGTTTTACGGCCATTTTGTTCAATTTAATTGTAATTATATTATACCAAAAAAACGCCCGAACTTCCACATATCCGGAATAAAAATCACGCGAAGTTCTATAAGGGTCTGTCGCCGAATGTCATTTTTGCCAGTTTCCCAAAAATTCGGCGGCAAAGTTAAAAAAATTTTTCAGCTTAGCCCAGCTAAACCTCAAAATTTATTTTAACTTTGCTACTCGAATTTATTAAAAAACTCATCAAAAAGCACATTCGGCGACAGACCCTTTAAACATTCAAAGCCTCTCCATCGTCAGAAGAATCTTTATTCACTTTTACGCTTAAAAGATGGCTAACTCCCCCTCCGCCCATCGTCACGCCATACAAGGCGTCGGCCGCGTGCATGGTGGCGCGGTTATGAGTAATCAAAATAAATTGCGATTGTTTGGATAATTCTTTTAATATTTTATTAAACCTGAGCGTGTTGGCTTCATCCAACGCGGCTTCCACTTCGTCCAAAACGGAAAATGGCGGCGGGTTCACGCTTAAAATCGCGCACACCAACGCGATGGAAGTTAAAGTTCTTTCTCCGCCTGATAAAGTTTGAATGTCTTTGATTTTCTTTCCCGGCGGGCAGGCTACAATATCAATTCCTTTCAAAGTCTTTTTGCCTCGCTTCTTGATTTCTCCCTCTTCCGGCAATTCTTCGACCGGAGCTTCTACGGTCAATTCCACCGGCTGTTCGTCTCCCGGCTCACTCGGTTCCAAATCTTCATATTCCAATCCCATAATCTCAATCAAATCGGCATTGCCTCCGTCAAAAAGAATCTTGAAATACTTTTGGAATTCTTTCTTGATTTTCTTAAACGATTTATCCCGTCTGACTTTCATCAAACCATCCAGCTCCTCCACCAATTTTTCCAAATCAGCAAAGGCTTTGTTCAAATCATCAAGCTGACTGGTCAATTCTTCGTGTCTTTGTCTGGTTTCTTCGTATTCACCGACAACTTCCTCATCAATTCCGCCAATAAGCGTCAATTTATATTTTAATTTTTGAATTTGCGTCAAAACATCTTCCACGTTGTTGATTTCAATCGCCACCCCCTCTTTCTTGATAATTGATTCAATCGAAGTGCGCATCTCCTGATAAATTTCATTAGATAAATCTTCCTGCCTGGTATCAAGTTTAGCAATCAAGATTTGTTTTTCATTTTTCTTCTCCATCACTTCATTCAATTTTTCCTGAAAACTTTGCATTATATCCTGAAGTTCAAAAATTCTCTTTTTCTTTTTTTCTTCTTCTTGATGAAAAAGCGTAATTCTTGATTCAACCTTCAGCGATTCGGTCTCCAATTCTTCAATCGCTTTATCCACTTCGTCTTTTTGGACTTTTATCGTCTCCAAAACTCCGCCATATTCTTCCTTACTCATGGTGTGCAGTTTCAATTCCTGCTCAATACTCGCGACCTCCTGATTTTTTTCGGTTTTTTGCGCGCGCAAGAAAGACAGCTTCCTTTCTTCAACCTCAATCCCCGCTTTATTCTCCATTATTTCGCTATTTAATTTTTCATAATTGATTTCAACTTTATCCAGCTGAGTTTTAGTTTTTTCCAACAACCCCGCCTGGTCTTCTATTGAAGTATTCAAACTGCTCAAAGCCTGACTGCCGGCAAAACTCAAATCGCTCGCGCGATGTCTTCTGTATCCGCCTTTCATGCTTCCGCTGACATCCAAAATATCACCAAGCAAGGTGACCATGCGGATTTTGCCTATTCCCACTTTTCTAGCCGTATCAATATCTTCCACCACCAAAGTGGCGCCCAGCACATAGGAAAAAATATCATTTAATCTTTCAGAAAACTTTACTAAATTAATCGCCAAATCATGCACCCCGGGAATTTTCAATATTTCTTCTATATCGTTCGGCAAAATCCTCGGCTTAATTCGGCTGACCGGTAAAAAAGTCGCCACGCCCAAATGCTCGGCGCGCAAAAACCTGATGCACTCCTCCGCCACCAAATCATCCGCCACTACCAAAGACGCCAAATGTCCGCCGGCGGCCGTATCCAGCGCGACTTGATATTTCTCGCTTACTTCCCCAAGTTGCGCCACCGCGCCAAAAATTTTTCCAAACTTCTGTTTGTTTTCCAAAATCGCCTGAATTGATTTTAATCCGGTCGCCTGTAAAAAATTCTGTTCACTTTTCGCCTGGCTGAATTGGGTCTCCAAAGAACTCAATCGGCTTCTCAATTCCGCGCGTTCAATCGTCAACTGGTCCAAATTATTCCTGTTCTGCGATTGTTTGTTTTTTAAAACAGAAAGTTTATCATTAATTTCGTCAATTTCTTTTTGCATTTTTTCCTGATCCAATTTCAACGAAGACGCCTTGTTTTCCAACCAAGCTATATTGTGTTTGCCTTCTTTACTATACTCAACCTGCATTCTGCCCGACAAAGTCGCTTTCTCTTTTTCCAAATTATTTTTCTTTTGCGATATTTCCTGATATTCGTCCTGCAATTTTTTATATTCGCTCTCACGGGAAGATTCCTTCGCCAGCGCGCTGAGCTCAAGTTGAACCAAGTTTAATTCTTTAAAATTTTCTTCATACGTTCTTTCCACTTCAAACAGTTCTTTCTTCAAACCCTGCAACTGATTTTCATTGTTATTCCACAGTGTAAGATAATATGCCTCCTGCATTTCCCGCAATTTCGTTTCCACTTCCTGCCTTTCTTCCAATTTTTTTACTTGACGGGATAAACTCTTAAGGCGAGGTGACACTTCATTGAGCAGAGCCTCCGCTTGTTCCAAATTCTCCCGGGTGTGTTTCAATTTCAAAACCGCCTGATGCCTTTTTATCTGAAATTCTTTAATACCAAACGCTTCATCAAAAAAATCTTTTCTTTCCAACGGGGTCTGTAAAAGCATCCTATCAATCATTCCCTGTCCGATTACACTGTATGACCCCTGCCCGAACTGGGCCTTCGCCAGCAATAATTGTAAATCAATAAGTCTGATTTTATGCCCGTTGATTAAATATTCGCTTTCTCCTTCACGATATAATCTTCTGGTTATTACCAACTCGCTATATTCTATCGGTAACTGCCCGTCACTATTGTCTATAATCATGGTCACGCTGGCCATGCTCATTTTACCCTTGGCTTCGGAGCCGGAAAATATTAAATCCTCGCTTTTTTTGGCGCGCAAGAGCTTCATACTTTGTTCACCCAAAACCCACCTGATAGCATCGGAAATATTTGATTTCCCGCTTCCGTTCGGGCCGACCACGGCGGTAATACTGCAAAATTCACCCTTTGCCGGCATAAATTGCAAAATAGCCTTTTCTGAAAAAGACTTAAATCCGTTTATTTCCAAGGACTTTAAATACATAACTTATCATGTATCATGATACATGAAACATGTAACATTTTTGACCAATATATGCCAAATAACACAAGAATTATAACATGATACCGCCAACCTTGACAATTCCGCTTATCTTGTATATACTGCCATATTCTGAATTCATTAAGATAGACTGTTTTAATGTTTTAATGTTTTAATGTTTTTATGTTTTTATGTACCGAACCGCCAAACAAATCCACAATCTAATCCAGGAAGCGAACCACATAATTTTGGTTCCTCATAAAGACCCTGATGGCGAC
>MFQY01000015.1:11510-18549 GCA_001783185.1 Candidatus Magasanikbacteria bacterium RIFOXYC2_FULL_40_16
TGCGGTTGCTTCATCAATCGTGCGGTATGATTTCAGAAACACATTTTCATATTTTACTGTCCACCAAAGCCTTTCAGTAAAGATATTGTCCATACAACGGCCTCGTCCATCCATACTGATTTTAACATTTTTACTCAGGAGCGGATTAAGGAATTGTTCCGAAGTAAAGTGTGAACCTTGGTCGGTGTTGCTGATTTCCGGTGTAGCGGTTTTAAGAGCTCGATCCAAAGCCGTCAGGCAAAATGGCATCTCAAGTGTTGGCGACAATTCCCAGCTTATCACATACCGGCTGTGCCAATCAATAAAAGCAATGAGATAGCACCAGCCGTTTTCCAATCTGATGTAAGTAATATCCGTTCCCCAAACTTGGTTTGATCGGATAATGTTAAGGCCTTTCAAAAGATATGGATATTTGCGGTGCTGTTCGTTGGATTTACTTGTATTTGGCTTGGATTTAGGGTAAATTGCCTCAATACCCATAATTCGGAACAACTTTCTAACATGGTCGCGAGCAATCAATATTTGGTAAGTTTGATTTAGTTCATACCGAATGCGGCGCGAACCGTAAAACGGATAATCGGTGAATATTTTATCAATGAGCGGCATAATTTGAATATCTTTTTCATTAATTATCGGCTGGTAATACGCGCTGGCGCGAGAAACTCCTATGAGCTCGCACTGGCGCGTGAGACTAATCGAATGTTCATGATCAAGGATCGATATTTTCTCATTATGTGTCAAGGTGTAATTTTTTTTTCAACCAATCGAGCTCGCTGTCTCGTTGGCCGATAAGTTTGTACAATTGTTCAATCTTGTCTTGAAGTTCCTTGTACTCGTTTTTTCGTTTATCAGCAAAGAGCAGAGGCAATCCGTCTTTCGCGATCTTTGCCCATTGATTGACCTGAGTCGGGTGGACTTCGTTTTCGCTCGCTATTTGAGCAATTGATTGTTGCCCTTTCAAAACAGCAGTGGCAATTTGGGCCTTTTGGCCCGGGGTAAATGTTTTACGCATAGGTGGTTATTATACCACCAAATTATATCTTAAGGGGTTGTCTAGATTTGCCAGACCATTATAGTTTTAATGTTTTAATGTTTTAATGTTTTAATGTTTTAATGTTTTTATGTACCGAACCGCCAAACAAATCCACAATCTAATCCAGGAAGCGAACCACATAATTTTGGTTCCTCATAAAGACCCTGATGGCGACGCTTTGGGCAGTTTGACCGCGTTTAAACAATACCTGACAAGAATAAACAAACCGCATACGGCTTATTGCGCCACGGAGATTCCGGAAAACTTCAAAGACTTGCGCCATGTTCAAGACATAAACTCCGATGAAACGGTCTGGCAAAACAACAATTTTGACCTTGTTATTGTGTTTGACTCCGGCGATTTATGCCATGCCGGAATTGACGGTTATGTCGCCGGCCTGTCAAAAAAAATCTCGGTTATAAATATAGACCACCATTTCACCAATGAACAATACGGCCACCTCAATATGGTATCACCAAACGGCAGTTCCACCGCCGAAGTTGTTTATAATTTTTTTAAATATAATGATATTAAAATCGATGAAGTGATGGCGACATCATTGTTGGCGGGGCTGATTACCGATACTGATTTTTATACCAACAGCGCCACTTCCCTGTCTTCTTTACAAATCACTTCCAAATTGATTTCTTATGGCGGTAATTTAAAATTGATAAAAGAAATTGTGTTTAAAAATAAAACCATTGATGTTTTGAAATTGTGGGGCGCGGTTCTTTCCCGTCTTAAAAAACACGAGACGCTTGACGTCATTTATACTTACATGACTCAAAGCGATTTAGAGAAATACAACATACCCGAATCAGTCTCCGACGGAATTTCCAATTTTATGAATAATTTAAACGACGGCGGAATCTGCCTGCTTTTCAAAGAATTGCCGGATAATAAAATAAAAGGGAGCTTCCGAACAACCAATGATAATTTTGATGTCTCTTTAATCGCCAAAGAACTGGGTGGGGGCGGGCACAAAAAAGCGGCCGGATTCACAATTGATGGACCGCTGAAAAAAGCCGCGCAAAGAGTGTTTACAACTATACAAACATATAAAAAATAAATTAAAATTTATTTTAGATTATATAGGCAATAGATTATGTAGATTATTTAGGGGGAAAAACCTACAACAACACTATATAATCTATATATTCTAAATATTCTAATTATTCTACGCGACATCTTTACAAACTCATAATTTATTGCTAAACTAAACTTATGAAAAATGAAACTCCACAAAATCAATACCTAATCCCTACCGTAATTGAAAAAACCAATTATGGCGAGCGTTCATACGATATCTATTCCCGCCTTTTAAAGGATAGGATTATTTTCCTTGGCAGCACGATTGATGACGCTGTGGCTAATACCGTAATCGCGCAATTATTGTTTTTAGAAAACCAAGACCCGGATAAAGATATAAAATTATATATAAACTCGCCCGGCGGATCGGTTACTTCGGGTATGGCGATTTACGATACGATGCAATATATAAAACCGGATGTGTCCACGATTTGCATCGGCATGGCCGCCAGTATGGCTTCAATTCTTTTGACTGCCGGCGCCAAAGGAAAAAGATTTTGTCTGCCAAACAGCGAAGTGATGATTCATCAAGTTATGGGCGGAACCGAAGGGCAAGCCAGCGATATTAAAATCCATGCGGAAAGAATCTTAAGACTGAAAGAAAAACTAAATTCTCTTTTAGCCAAACATACCGGACAAGATATGCAAACGGTTGAAAAAGATTCTGACCGCGATAAATTTATGTCCGCGGAAGAAGCGGTAATATACGGATTGATTGATAAAGTGATTAAATAGCTTTTTAACTTCTTAGCTTGTAGGTTGTAATAGTTATAATTTATTTTCTTCTAGAAATCAAAGACCCCCGACTAAGTCGGAGGTCTTTTAAATTTTATTGGAGTTTCCTCCAAATGCTGTACCCAAGAAGGTGTGTCGTAGGAATAGACGAGCCTAAGCCTGTACAACCCTATAACACACCCCCATGCTTGTCGTGGATACAGAGATATATATACTTAGTGAAAAAATATTTAAACTAAATCTATACTTTCTCTATACCCAGTCTCGCCCCGTAGTGAAGCGAAGCTTCTACTACCGGGGTCGTGGATACAGAACCGTACTTACTTTAACACTTTGTACTTTGTATAAAATAATCACGTGTTCTATACCCAGTCCCGCCCCGTAGTGAAGCGAAGCTTCTACTACCGGGGTCGTGGATACAGAATAGTATTTATTTTTCAAAAATATTCACTATTCTATACCCTCGTTTTTTCCTGCCTAACGGCAGGGTAGCGGGTGCAGAGAAATACTTATTTAAAGGTAGAAACCAGTAAACAAATATTTCTCTAGACCCAAGAAAAATTATATATAGACCACCCCCCAAGGTGGCCATCGTTGTTGGACCGGCTACTCTTGTTGCCTATCCTTGATGTAGGCCGTCGTGGCCTTGGGGGGTGGTTGCGGGCGTTACCCGCGCGCTTCACTTGAAGTTCGATGGATATTCCATCTCTTTCTCCTTTTTTGCCTGAGAGTCGGAGGCGATCGATGAAGTGGTGGTGATGGGGGTGTCGGTCGCGTTAGCGACGCTACAGGAAGTGTGATGGGTACACCATCCTCTCCTTCTCCCGCGCGAAATTACAAGCGCAGGACAATATCTACTTATTAAACAAATATTGTTCTGCGCTCTATTTTGTAAAGAAAGGCGTCCGGCGAGGCGCGGGAGAATAGTTTGGGGGGAAACGATTCTCAACTCTGCGCCTCGCCGGACAAAATCGTTGCTTAAATAACAACTGCTGATATTATCACAAAAAATCTTATTTGTCAACCCCGCACCAGTTTTGACTGTTGATAACTTTTTTATTCCTCATATTGATAATTCTCATAAAAAACCAAAAAACCCCAGTTTTTAGCCAAAAAAATATTAAACTGGTGCGGGGTAAATACCTAAATGTGGAAGAAATAAAAAAAATGGCTAATTTTATCAACAACCAACTAACAAAAACAACCTGTTTTAATGTTTTAATGTTTTTATGCTTTAATGTTTATAGTTATTCCGCGATAACCGGTGTTCCATCCGCATTTTCTTCCGACGGACACTCCAATAAGGCTTGCCCGTTCTCGTCAAAACAATTTTCCACCTTATTTTCCACTCCAATCAAACAAATCTCCGGTAAAGGGCGATAATAACTCTCAAAAATCTCTTCTACCTTTTCTCCATTGGGTAATTCTCTGATATATTTAAAATTCGCCTCCGCCCCGCGGTAAGCGTGCTGGCATTGTTTCTTGCCAACCGGTAAACTGGTGGTTTCAACATATTGTGTCGGCCCATAATTAAGCCACTTCTCCACCACCGGCGGTTCATAATATCCCTTGCGTCCATCGCTCGTGCCCCAAAGAGTAAAATACAATCTTTTTTCTTCATCATCCATATAAGTTTGAATCAATATATGTTTGCCGGTATCATTTTTAAATTTAAAATCCGGCGCCGGATCATAAATCGTCGCGTCTGTGCCGGGCAAACCGTTTTCCAAATCATTATAATAATTAACCACCAAAGAATGATTCCTTCTATTTACAATCGGCATACCTGAATTCATCGCCATTCTGAACAAAGTGGTGCCGATCTGGCATAAACCTCCACCAACTTCCGGTTTGATTTCACTGCCCTTTATCACCAACTCCGGCAAATATCCGCCCTCAATCGTATATGGCTTGGTATATTTAATCGCGGAAAAAATTTCATCCGGCTTCAATAACACGCCGTTTAATTTTTTCACGCCGTTTCTGATATTTTTAATTCTGTTTGTCGGACTGCCGGAAAAATCGGAGATACCAACGCCTAGAACTTCCGTAATTCCCAGATCATTGGCTTCGCCGGTGCTGACATTCGGTTCCGTTTTTTCGGTTACGACTTGAACTGTTTTGGCGATGCCCTCGTCATGTTTGGTGCGATCAAGAATCGCCTGATTTAATGCGTTGTAAGTATTTTCCACATCTAAATTAACTCCCGAGCGTGAACTTTGGAATTCAGTAATCGTTCCTTCCTCATTGATCTCAAACTTAGCGTCGCGCGCTTCCACATTTATCTTTGGTCCAATCAAAGATTCCAAATAATCAAAAACTAAATCTTTTTTCAAGCCAAACGCCAAATTGCCCTCGGCGATTTTTTGAACTTCCAACCACTCGGCAATTCTGTTTGTTTCTATCGTCCACTCATACGATCTTTTGGTTTCCGGATTTTTATACGCCAACGAAATATTTCCTTCATTAAAAACATTTTCCAATCTGTTCACGATATTTTCCACATCGCTTTCCAGCACGGACGGCAACACTTCTTTATTTTCTATTTTAACATCCGGCATTTCCAGTTTGGACCAAACCGTTTTTAACTTCGCCACCGCGTCATTGTATAAATAAACATTACCGACCGATGAGCTGACAATCTCATACTCCAATGGACTCAAGTTGTTTATTTTTACCGAGGCGTTCGCCGGCTCCACCGCGTATTTTTTCAGTTTTTCCGATATTTCATACACAAGTTTGCCTTCGTCAATTACGATATTGCCAAGCTTCAAAGGAGACTTAAAAAAACGCATTCTCCCAAGATCAATCGCGCGCAACAATAATCCGCTTTCTTTTTTATAATTGATAATTCTCTCCACTTCTTTATCAACATCAATATACATCAGCTCAATCGCGCTGTCTTCCGTGACAATCACCGGCTGAAGCAAAAAATCTTTCCCCTCGCCTTTATAATCAAAAGAAAAATGCAAACCGTCGCTGATTAATTTATCATTCATTGAATGCAAAAAACTTTTGAGATTTTCTCTACTCATACCGCCAATTGCCACCTCCCCAATATACAGGCCGGGTGAAACTTTATCTTCATAAATTTTCGCCTGCGTGACTAAACCAACGGATAAAATTACCGCCAACAAAAACAAAATCCCCACCATTAGCCAAACACGGCGCCAAGTGAATAGCGCCGGTTTTTTCATAAATCTGTTTTCAATTTTTTCTTCAAAAAATTCCTGCATACAAACATTGTCAATCCCTCCTCCTATGACAGGGAAGGATTAACTTTTCATCCATCAACCACTTTTATTTTAATTTTGGAATCCAATTTCTTTTT
The DNA here is from genome assembly GCA_001783185.1 of Candidatus Magasanikbacteria bacterium RIFOXYC2_FULL_40_16. Classification (GTDB taxonomy): domain Bacteria; phylum Patescibacteriota; class Patescibacteriia; order Magasanikbacterales; family UBA922; genus XYB1-40-15. The sequence goes on from MFQY01000015.1 coordinate 17,699, forward strand.
TGGGATTGAGATTGTAAGAATGCCGTTCTCATATTTCGCTTTAGCCTGTTCGCCTTTGACATCAAACGGAAGCACAACCGTTCTGGAAAACTTTCCCCAGAAACATTCCTGATGGATATACTCGCCTTCTTCAACATCATCATAAGGAGCCATTCGTTCTCCTTTTATCGTCAACAAATCATTATGAACATACACTTCAATCTTATCCGCCCCGGCGCCGGCCATCGTGGAAATGACAATAATATTATTATCAGTATTAATAACATCAACGGACAATTCCCCTTCACGATGATCTTGGCGCCAATCGTCTTCCACAGTTTTTTGCGACAAAGACGCAACCGCGGCCGCCGGCTTATTGGCTGAAATCTTTTTCGGGTCAAAAACATACCCCCCGCCGGTTGATTTCAATATCATCTCAAACACATCCGGTTCTCTTTTTTGTTGATTGTACATAAATTTACTCCTTAATTTGATTATATTATACCAAAATAAGCAAAAAAAGTGAACAACACACTCATAACATACAGGGAATTGACTAAACTATTTAAATATAGTATTATGTCAATACGAAAATAACATAATCTATTAACTACCAACTATAAACTTTTAACTGTAAACACGGAGAGGTGGCTGAGCGGTCGAAAGCGGCACGCTGCTAATGTGTTGAACTCGAAAGAGTTCCGAGGGTTCGAATCCCTCCCTCTCCGCCAAGAATCACATTTCGAAAAATCAAGGTTGGAAGCCTCGGCGCAAAGTGCCTCGGCATGGTATTTTTCCGCAATTTTGAAGGCATTTTTGAAATCGCACGCCAGCGTGCGGTCGGCAATGCGGAAGTTCGAACCAATCTTTTT
>MFQY01000016.1 GCA_001783185.1 Candidatus Magasanikbacteria bacterium RIFOXYC2_FULL_40_16
AAAGAGGTGCAGATCAAATCCTCGGACAGGGCTTCCAAGGCGGTAATCGCCGGTTTGGAAAACATACTCCAAACAAGAGATGCCTTGAACAAAATCATTGAAATCATTGAGAAACAGAAAGCCAGAAAAAAGAAAAAGAAGAAGTAAGGGGGGAAAGTACCATACCGGGGGCAAGACAAAGGTCAACCCCCGGTTTTATTCGCCTCCGCTAAATACACCGAAGTTTTACTTCGGTAATAAAGGTAAAGGACGAATCCGCCGTAGTCCCGACTCAGTCGGGACGGAGGAGGAATAGAAAGACAGGCTACGGCGAATTTCACCTAAATAATTTTGATACCCCGGAGCTTTGCTCCAAGGAGGAGTTCATTGTTTTATGACGCGCTGTGTGATAAAATAGCGGGTGGATTGAACTTGCAACACGAATTCGCGAATTATACGCGAATGACGCAAATTATGCGAATAAATTATTTGATAATTTGTTGTTATATCTATATCAAATTTGTAACTCATATAACAAAATAGTCTATGAACAATAACAACCACATTAAAAAAACTTTATACGCTGATGATGATTACGAACCGGTCAGTCTTTTATTCAGATTAAGGGCGCCGTCTTTGCTTGCCGGCCTGTTTCTTGGTATTGGTATCTCGTTCATTGTTTCCGGTTTTGAAGAAGTCCTTTCAAGCAATGTGCAGATCGCTTTTTTTCTTCCTTTTATAGTATATATTGCCAATGCTGTCGGGGAACAAACCGGGGCGATTTATTGTCGTGATTTAAAAACCGGGAAAGCTAAATTCAGCAACTATTTTTTTAAAGAACTGGCGTTGGGAATAATTTTTGGAGCTGTTTTTGGTATTTTTTCCGGAGCCATTTCATTGCTTTGGTTAAAAAATAACCTTATTTCTTTAAGCGTAACGCTGGCAACATTTTTTGCTATTATGATAGCCCCGATAGTCGCGTTGATAATCAGCCATTTTTTCCAATCTATTCACGAAGATCCGGCGGCTGATTCCGGACCGATCGCGACTGTGCTTCAAGATATGACCAGCGTATTGATTTACGGCGTCGTCGCCACCATCATCATGCTGTAAAACTTCTATGCTATTCAAATTTTTTGAAATAATTCTTCATATTGATAAATATATTCAAATTATCGTTGACCAATACTCAACGCTGACTTATGGACTATTATTTTTGATTATTTTTTGCGAAACCGGACTGGTAGTCACACCTTTTCTACCCGGAGACAGCCTGCTATTCGCCGCCGGAGCGCTGGCCGCGGCCGGTTCTTTCAATTTAGGTTTGCTGTTTATTATTATTCTCGCTGCCGCAGTTACCGGCGACGCGGTCAATTACCATATCGGCAAATATATCGGCCCAAGAATATTCACCAAAGAATCATCTTGGCTGTTCCATAAAGAACATCTGGTTCGCGCGCAAACTTTTTATGAAAAATACGGCAAAAAAACCATAATCTTGGCGCGTTTTATCCCCATTGTCAGGACATTCGCCCCGTTTGTCGCCGGCATCGGCTCTATGTCATACCGAATTTTTCTTTTTTACAATGTAATCGGCGCCATGTTGTGGTGTAGTTTATTTATCTTCGGCGGATTCTTATTTGGCAATATTCCTTGGGTAGAAGAACATTTCGGCGTAATGGTTATCGCGATTATTTTTATATCCTTGATTCCTTTGGTCAAAGAAGTTATTTTCCATTTTTGGATGAAAAGAAAAAATCCCCCGCAAATTCAATAAATTAATTTTATTTATTATGTTAACATATATACTATTCGCCATCGGTTTTGTCCTTTTAATAAAAGGGGCTGATTTACTAGTTGATGGATCTTCTTCTATCGCCAAAAAATTAAAAATATCCAGCATTGTTATCGGTCTGACAATCGTGGCGTTCGGCACATCCGCTCCGGAATTTATCGTTAATATTTTCGCCACCGCTCAAGGCAACACGGAAATCGCGATTGGCAATATTTTAGGAAGCAATATCGCTAATATACTTTTAATTTTAGGCGTCGCCTCCATCATTTATCCAATAACAGCGAAAAAAAATACCGTCTTAAAAGAAATTCCTTTCAGTTTACTGGCCGCGCTTTTGGTCGGGTTCGTTGCCAATGATATAATTTTGGATGGCGGAACTTCGTCGGCGATTACCAGAATTGACGGGCTTGTGTTTCTGTCCTTTTTCGCGATTTTTCTTTATTACACTTTCGGCATATCAAAATCAAAAGATGATGTTATGGAAACCGGAGAAATCAAAAATTACAGCTATACCAAGTCAACCGCTTTTATAATCCTCGGGCTTTTAGGATTGGTCATCGGCGGAAAATGGATTGTGGACGGCGCAATTAAAATCGCCGAATTGTTCAATGTCAGTCAATCTTTAATCGGTTTGACAGTAGTCGCCATCGGCACCTCGCTTCCGGAATTGGCCACTTCGGCCGTGGCGGCGTATAGAAAACAATCGGACATTGCTATTGGCAACATTGTTGGTTCAAATATCTTTAATATATTTTGGATTCTCGGTTTTAGCGCGCTTATCCGCCCCTTGCCATTCAACCCTAAATCCAACATAGATATAATGATGACAATCGCCGCCAGTTTGATATTGTTTTTAACGATGTATATCGGAAAAAAACGCGTTATTGAGAGATGGCAAGGAGTATTAATGATACTTATATATTTCGGTTATGTCGGATTTTTGATTATGAACCAATAGTAAAAATTTACAATTTTAAATTTTAAATTTAAAAACAATTTTAAATGATTAAATGTAAGAATCATGAGCGTTGTTTATACTTTTCTGAAAACCATCCAATACGTCATTCCGAGCTTGTCGAGGAATCTCAGCGCCGTATTTCGCGCTATAGAGCATTTTATAATGAGATCCCTCCAAGTCGAAGACTTGGTCGGGATGACGAAACAAAATACTCCTATAAAACCAAAAAACCGGCATGATATTGCCGGATTTTTTTGCTAATTTAAGAGAAATAATCGCTAAACACTATTGACAAAATGGTTAATTTATGATATATATATTGTAAAGTTCCTACAAAATCAGCCATGTCGGCTGTGCGTAGGACGGGGGATAAAATGACAATTCGCGAATTGGAAGCAAAAATTCACCGAGGAGAAATCCACCACTGCAACGCCGAACTTCTCGGCGTGGAGCTCGAGCTCGAGCTCGCCGACTGGGAGAGTGAACTCCCCTCCGGTCGCGATCCCTATGCCGAAGTCGTTCTCACCAACGACGACGGGCTGACTATCAGCCCAACTGATCTCCGCTGGTAACAGCGGACACCCCTCCCCTACAGGCCGGCCCGATTCAATCGGGACCGGCCTTTTCTATTTTGCCAGATTTAAGATTAAAGATTTTAGATTATAGAATTAATTTCTTTATATTTTCCCATTATCTCAAGTTGCGTGTCTCATGTATTATATAAATCATTTCACCGCTCCCTCCACATAATCCACCGTTGATTCCAGTATTTTTAAAGCTTTTGGCAATAACGGCCATAATATATATACAACTCCTTCCGCGTAAGGCGCCACGGTTGAACCGGCCAATTTAGCCATCACTCCGCCGGACAACGGAAACTTGTCTATAAAAAATATTATAATTCCAACCGTTATTATTCCCTCGGCCAATCCGAGTAAAAAACCTAAAAATCTGTCAAATGTTTTTACAAACGGCAGCCATTTTACTATATTAACCACTTTTTCAACAAAATAAAAAAACAAGCCGATCAGCTTAGCTATTAAAATAAACGCCACCGCAAACATCAAAACTCTGATAAAATTACTCTCCCGCCCAATCAACCCCATCAGCCAATCCGCCACCGGCGCGTAAAATCTGGTTGCCAAATAAATACCGAGCACAACGCCGAGCAAAGAACCGGTGGCATGGATAAAACCCATTGCCAAACCGATCACGCCAAACAGTAAAATAATCCCCAAAAGTATTATATCAATCATTTCCATATTTTTTGAGATAAGATCCGGAGGAGGTTTACCCCGCACCTTCAGGCAGAATTTTAATACTCCGCGGGAAGGTGCGGGGTTTATTCCGCCTCCGGATCAAAAGAAAAAAGCAAGGTTTTGTGATTCTACATCCAATATTCAAAGAGATGTCCATCACCTCGTCTGACGTTTCTGCGCTCCATACATTTGAAACAAAGCGGGCAGATCATAAAAACAAAAGGTATGTCATTGACGATTCTGCCGTCTTCGTAAGCCACGACAGTCTTATCGCAAGACGGACAGTATTTTATCTTTGAAAAAGAATAATCGGATTTGAGCGCCGGAAAAGGAAGTCCTTTTTGACTCATAATTCCTCCATAAGTTTTTCCTTGCCTACTATTACCTTACCAAAATATACCTGATTTGTAAATATAAAGACCCTCAAAAATTCAAGGGTCTTTGGGGCGGAGCGAATATTTTAAAAAAACTAATTTATCCAGCAATACAGTTTTTCTCTTTCAGTCAATTCTCTTTCGTCGTAAACCTTAAAGCATTTACTGCACAGGATAATGACACATTTTTTTTTGCCTTCCTGAAAGAAGGCTTCAAACGCGTGGTTTTTCCTTTTGCATCCCGCGCACATTATAAATGTAGACCAAAATCTCACGTCCTTTTCCATGATATCCCCCTTTTAAATTATAACCTTGGAAAAATCGCCTCGCCTTTATTTATTGTAGCACCCTTTTTGAGACCTGACCATTTTTTTCCTTTAGTAAACGAAACCAATGAAGATTTATCAATTCCCAAATTATTAAAAATTTTCTCCGCGCTTCCCGGAATAATCGGTAAAAGCGCCAACGCGATGTGGCGTAAAGTCTCCGCCAACTGATAAAGCAAACCGGAAATATCTTCGCCATTTTTCGCTTTTTCCCACGGCTTTTCCGAGGAAATTTTTTCATCACACTTCCCCACCAATTCTTGCGTCAATTTAACAACCTCATCAAATCTATATTCATTAAAAAACTTCTCATAATTCTGCCAGAATTTTTTAGTGTCAAAAATATCTTTCGCCTCTTTTGGAACCTTGCTGTCGCAATATTTTTCCACCATTGTCAAAATCCGGCTGGTCAAATTCCCCACCCCGTTGGCCAAATGCGCC
>MFQY01000017.1:0-468 GCA_001783185.1 Candidatus Magasanikbacteria bacterium RIFOXYC2_FULL_40_16
TCGGAAATTATGCCTACTGTAAGCGATGACAAAAACGCAGAAAACGGCTCCCGCAAATTAAACTGTACCGTGTAATCATCAATCAACTCAACTCCCAAACCCTGAAAAGACACAAACAGCGGACTGCCCACCGCCTGATTTTGAATTGATTCAATTGTAAACACTACATCTTTGCCGGTAAGTTTATTGCCATTATGCCAAACAACATCTTGCCTCAATTTAAATGTATAAGTTTTTTTATCTTCACTGATTTCATAACTCTCCGCCAAATCCGCCACCAGCTCTTGATTTTTATCCCAACGCATCAATCCGGAAAAAATCAATCTTGATAAATCCGTGTCAACATCATTGACGCTGGCAAAAATCGGATTAATCAAGCTCGGCGCGCCCACCACCGCTTCCGTATATCTTCCGCCCACCGCCGGCACTTTTCGGCTGTTCTCAATTACCGCTCCGAAAATAAAAATG
>MFQY01000017.1:478-13246 GCA_001783185.1 Candidatus Magasanikbacteria bacterium RIFOXYC2_FULL_40_16
CCACTACCACAAAAATACAAACTGTAATCACTCTTTTTTCAAACCGGGACAAAACTTTTTTTACCAAACTCAACTGCTTCCAACCCGGAAACTTCTTACCTTTAACTTTTCTTATCAAATCCAAATCGCTTTTGGTTGAAACCAAAGGCTTAACTTCATGTTTTTTTTGAAGTAATTTTGTGATTTTTTCCTTTATGCCAGAAAGCACAAAATGATGAGATAACGCTGTTTTCTGTAATCAGAAAATAGCGGATTTAATAACTTGAACGCCCACGGGTCTCAAATGGACTGCCTTAGATGATAACTTGCAAAAATGATACCCCAAAAAAAACAATGGAAAATACAATAGTCGCTCTGTATAAAACTTTGTCCAACCCCCTCTTTGAACTATACACATTGCTGGATCCGCCGAACGCGACGCCTAATCCCGAGCCTTTTTGTTGCATCAAGACTACGATAATGAGTAAAATTGCCGAAATAACTTGAATTATTGAGATGATTCCTACCATATTAAATAAATACTTTATGTAATATACAGTATATAATACTAAGAAGTAAAAAACAAGCTTAATGCTTGATATGCCATAGTATAGCAGATAGCGGTAAAACTGTCAACTGCAAAAGCGAGATTATGTATTTTCAGGGGGTTGACATAAACAATCCTCTATGATATAATCTTTGCACCTAACTAATTTGTTTAAATTAATTACATAATTCTGTCTAAATTAATGATATGAAAAAAGAAATCCACCCAATCAGCAAACCTACACTATTCGTAGACACCTCATGCGGAATTGAGTTTTTTGCCGATTCTACGGTAAAATCAGACGAAACCCGCACAGTTAACGGCGTAGAATATCAAGTCTTCAATGTTGAAATTTCTTCCGCTTCTCACCCTTTTTACACCGGCAAGCAAATCCTGGTTGATACCGCCCGCCGTGTAGAAAAATTCCATGAGAAAGTTGCTAAGACTGAAGCTGCCGCTAAGATAAGAAAAGGTAAAAAAGCAAAAAAAGCCAAAACCTTGGCAAAAACAAAAACAGAAACCAAGAAAAAAACAGAAAAAAAGGAAAAATAACCTAAAAAGGCACAAAAAGCTTACAACGCCCAAAAGGCTTACAAGGCCTGTCCAGTCCTGTAATTCTAATGGGTAATGTAAGTTTTTTGTTACCTGCGCGATAAGTGATATAATTATTTTAATAACTCTCTTACACCTTAGGTCTTATGTCTTTAGACAAATACCAAAAAATAATGAAGGAATTTAAAGAATTGGAGCAGGAATTGCATAATCCGGCCATTGTTTCGGATACAAAAAAATTGAAAACCGTTTCTCAAAAATACAATGAACTCAAGCCCACGGCCGACAACATTATGGAATTGGAAAATATAGAAAAACAAATCAGCGAGACCGACTCCCTGATAAAAACTGAAACCGATGAAGAAATGCGCCAAATGGCGGAAATTGAACTATCCGAATTGCAGACCCGAAAAGAAAAACTGGATGCCGAGCTGGAAACTATGACCCAGCCCAAAGACCCGATGGACAAAAAAGATGTTATCATTGAAATCAGGGCGGGCGCGGGTGGAGACGAAGCCGCTTTGTTTGCCGGAGTCTTGATGCGAATGTATATGAAATACGCGGAAAGCAAAGGCTGGAAATCAGCTTTAATAAGCTCAAGCCAAATCGGCATCGGCGGATATAAAGAAGTTATTTTTTCCATCACCGGCAACGATGTTTACCGCGATATGAAATATGAAATGGGCGTCCACCGGGTGCAAAGAACACCGGAAACTGAAAAAGCCGGACGTATCCACACTTCTACCGCCAGCGTGGCGGTTTTACCGGAAATTGAAGAAACGGAATTTGATTTAAAACTGTCTGATTTGCGTATAGACACTTTTTGCGCGGGAGGACACGGCGGCCAAAGCGTCAACACGACTTACTCCGCTGTTCGTATCACCCATATTCCCACTGGAACAATTGCGCAGTGCCAAGATGAAAAATCCCAAGCCAAAAACAAAGACAAGGCGATGGGAGTCTTGCGCGCCCGCCTATATGAAGTTGAAAGGCAAAAAAAGGAAGCGAAATTATCCGCGGACAGAAAAAGCCAAATCGGAACCGGCGACAGAAGCGAAAAAATCAGAACTTACAATTATCCGCAAGACAGAATTACCGATCACCGCATACATGAGAATTGGAATAATATCCAAAAAATACTGGACGGAAATATCGGCGACATCATCACAAAATTACGCGAAGAAGATTTTAAAGACAGATAATCAAAATAAATAATCCAAGCTATGAAAAGCTTCATCAAAAAATGGTATCCGCTATTCTTAATTCTTATCCTGGCGTTGGCTCTAAGAATCTACCTTTTAATCAACCGCGGAACATTTTGGTTTGATGAAAACTTCAGCATTCACTTCAGTTCCATCGCCTCATGGACGGAAACAATAAAATATTGGGTTTTGGAAACCAACCCCCCGCTTTACACTTTTTTTCTCAGGTTTTATCTGTCTTTCATAAACGAAAATAATGAAACCCTAGTGCGATTGCCATCTTTGGTATTTTCCACCGCCTCAATAATACTACTATATATATTCGCGCAAAAAATGTTTTCCCGGCGCGCCGCCATCACCAGCGCAACTTTGCTGTCAATTTCCACACTCAGTCTGTTTATTTCAGTTGAAGCTCGCGTTTATTCCCTGCTGACTTTCCTGACAATTTTATCTTTTTATCTTTTCCAAAAACTCGCTTTTGACGGAAAACTTAACACCTACGGAAACAACAAACAATGGATTCTGTATTTTTTTGTAAACCTTTTTCTATTATACGCGCACCTGACCGGCGCGGTGGTTTTAATTTGCCAATTTATTATGTTGGCGGCGGTAAAAACCAGACGGGAAAAATTCTGGAGCTGGTTTAAAATGAATTTGTTGGCTGTCGGTTTTTATTTGGTCTGGCTCGTTCCTTCGGTTTTGAATAAAATGAATTTAAAATTGGGAACAGCCTGGTATTTTGAAACCAACGGCGATATCTTAAATCTTTTATTCGCCCCGATTTTTAATACCATAATTTCCGGCTTCCAAGAAACATTATTTTTTATAGTATTCATAATAATAATGTATCTTCTCATCAGAGATATATCGGGCGAAAAACACAAAGACAGAAAAGCGCTTATTCTTGTTTCAATTTGGGCGTTATTACCGCCGGTTTTGAGCGCGTTTTTGGGAGTATTCGTATTAAAATATATTGTCATCGCTTATCCGGCTCTCTATTTATTTTATTCTTACTTTCTTGATAAATACGTCGCCAGCAACAAATTATTCGCTTTGATTTTCGCGGTAATATTGCTGATTTCTCTGCCTCACACTTATCTGTTGGTCAGCAAACCGATTTTTTCCTGGCGCGATATAACCGGCTATATTGAAGCCAATGAAAATGAGACCACTGTCACCATGGTACCGTTTATGGAAGCGCTTTCTTTTAATAAATATTATAAAGGCAATCGTCCGGTAATCGGAGTATATATGTATGATGATAATCTTTCTTTAGAAGAAAGAATCGTCCGTTATAACTGGAATCTGTTGGAAACCACTGATGAACACTTGCAAGCCTGGCTCTTCACAAATATAGAGAGGGAATGCGCCACCAAAGTATTTTCCATCCACCCGTCGGACACATTTGAAAGACTGGATGAAACTTTTTTGGAAAACGGCTGGACGCTTGACGAAGTGCAAAAACCCTACGGTTTATCGTTAAATAATTTATACATCTTCAATGCCCCAGCCAATTACACAACTTCTTCAACCTGCCGGTAAACTCATCGGCCCGCAAGAAGCGGAGCTATTATTATCGCATACGCTTAAAAAACCGAGGGAATACATAATTTCCCATCCGGAAGTTAAAGCAGGCTTTTTTACTTCTTTTAAATACCACCGGTTGGTTAAAAAAAGATATAAAGGCATTCCTATCGCCTATTTAACCGGACATAAAGAATTTTTTGGTTTGGATTTTTTGGTGAACAAACACACACTTATTCCCCGCCCGGAAACGGAGACAATAGTAGAAGAAGTTATCAACCAACTACAACACCTTGAACATTTACAACATTTTGAACATTTGTTGATTGACGTAGGGACTGGGACAGGTTGTATACCAATCAGTATCATAAAAGCACTTGCCCCAAACCCTATGTGGTTTAGGGTTAAAACATTTGGCATTGATATTTCTAAAAAAGCTTTAAGGGTTGCCAAAAAAAACACCAAAAAACATAATGTAAAAATAAAATTCTTGTATGGAGATCTGCTTCAACCAATCCTAAATAAAAAATTGTTAATTGCTAATTGCTCATTGATAATTGTCGCCAACCTTCCCTACTTAACCAAAAAACAATTTTCATCCGAACCATCCATCCAACACGAACCAAAATCCGCTCTTATAGCGGAAGACAACGGCCTCGCCCTATACAAACAACTCTTAACACAAATTCAACAATTACGGATTACGGATTACGAGTTACGAGTTACGAGTTACTTGGAAATCGATCCTTCCCAATCGCAAGAAATCTCCGCTTTTATAAAAGAAATTATGCCCTCGGCTAAAATTGAAATCAAAAAAGACCTGGCCGGACTTGATCGAGTTATTATTTTTACCCTACAAAAGGCAACATGATTGACAAATTGATTAATATATTATAGTATTTAATTATCTCTAAATAATGGGAGGTCGCAATGAAAAAATTACGTCTTGGTTTTGACAAAAAAAGCTGGCGTGAGTTAAAAGAACTCGTGGAGTTCTATCAAACAATAACTATGGCTCAAGCGTTGCGGAACGCCATTTCTTTCGCCACATTTCTCAACCAATATCTAAAACAAGGCTGGGAAATAACCCTCACCAAAGGAAACGAAACAATACGCGTAACGTCTCCATGCTTCCCAAAAGAAACAACATTACCAAAAAAATTAGGGTAATAAACACAAAAGGAGACGAAAGTGGCCAAAGGAATTAAAGAAGGTGGAAGAGTATTGACTGTTTGCGGAACAATCGCGGCAGTGGCTTATGTGGCTTCGCCACTTGGCTTGGTTTCCAGTTTGGCCGTGGGCGGTCTTTATGGCGCCGGCTATGTTTCCAAAACAGTGACAAACTGGTTCAAAAAAAACCCGCGCAAGTAAATCCAGCACCACTCGGCTGTACAGCCGAGTGGTGCTGGATAAACACACAAATAAAGGAGAAACTGCCAATGGGCAGAAAAAAGCCCCTCGCAAAACGACGGGCTTTTGTTTTTTCTAATTTTTTACCATAAGATCCCTCGGCAAGCGGGATGACAAGAAAACAATTCAACAATATATCAATTTTTCAATTCAACAATCACTATCTATAATCTTAAATCTTTAATCTTCCATCTCTTATCTCCAACACATCACTCCCACTCCGCTTCTCTGGCCGTAGACAAAATCTCAATCCAAATCTTTCCGGCCTGCAACGAAATCGCGCTTCCATCTTCGGCAAAAAATTCCGTCCGACTTATTCTATCCGTTTTTTTCCAAACCCCTTCAAAAACTTTTCCGTTTCTGAAAACAACGGCTTCCCCGCTCCCAACCACGCCGATTTCTTTTCGACCAATCTCATCAATCACTTCCACGTCCGCCATTTGGACAATCACCGTGTCGGCAAAAATTTCTTTTCCGTCCATTTCAAACGCCTGCTCCCCGCCCTGAAAACGAGTATATTTTTGAGTTGAAGTGTTAAATTTCCAAACCGCGTGATAAGAACTAGGCGAAGCAATCGGGATATCAATCTCACCTACACAATCAGTCTCGCAATTCTCAATTTTTTCAAATTGCCAGCCAATGTAATCTTTCTCATCATAATATTCTGAATATTTTTCATAAGATTTATTCCACAATTCGGTTGAAGTGTAAGTGTTGTGAGGCGCGGTCCTGCCCTCGCTTCGCCAAAAATACCAGCCCCGATAAAACTCGTTTATACTGAACAAATTATATTCATCCACCAAATCAAGCGCGTCAGGAGAACCGCCGACATGCATAAACATTATTTTTCCATATTCGCTGACCCAATCAAGATAATATGGGCGGGCGCTTCTGACCGGTCCGACCTGATCAACTTCTTCGCCCAAAACGTAAATCGCCATAAATCTGGGAATGTCGCCTTCCACCGGCGCTTCATACACGACGCTCGCTTCCGCCAAACCGGCCAACGGCCACGCCTCCAAATTATTTTCAATCATTACGGCGACCAATTCCGAGTCAGTATATCGTTCCGACTCAACACAGGTTCCGTCAATTTTCCTCTTATAATCGCAGTCTTCTTCCGTTATTTCTTCCTTCACTACGTCTTCATCAACAAAACCGTCATCCGCGGGCAAAACAAAGGCCTTGTATAAAAACCAGGACATCAAGGCAAAAGACGCGAAAAAAACTACTCCGGCCAAAGCGTAGATATATTTGATATCGCTCGTTTTAAAATAATCCATTATTTTCTTTTTCATATTAACTCATTTAGAGTTTTAATTTATTTTGGTGTGTATTTAGCCAAGACTATGATGCTAAATTTGGCCTATCATTCCAGCGACATTTATTCTTTTTGCGGATTTGTCCCGCCCGCGGCGGGACACCTCACAGCCCGAGGCGAGAATGAGTAAAAAGAATAACTGTCGCTGGATTAATAATTGATAAAACCCTAAATGAGTCCTATCTAATAGAATTATAACATTATTAGGCTAAATAAAAAACTTACAGTCCTTTCGTCGTGTAAGTTTTTTAAAAAATTATTCTTTCTTATTGCCTTCTTTCTTGGGCTCTTCTTTTGCTTCTTCACCTTCCGCAGAGGCTTCTTCATCTCCTTCTTTCTTTTCCTTTTCAACTTCCACTTTGGAGATATCGCCGATGGCTGATTCTTCCATAGCTTTCAATTGTTCTTCAGTCAAAGGAGCTGATACGGTCGCGATTGCGGTGTTAGGACTGTCCGTTACAACTATACCCGGAGGCAAAACCAAATCTTTAACATAAACCGCGTCGTCAAATGTAGCCAAAACTGACAAATTAACTTCAATACTGCCAACCAAATCTTTCGGCAAACATTTTACTTCCACTTCTTCCAACGAAGTGTTCAAAGTGCCGCCCATTTCTTTTACCGCCACAGACTCACCGACGAAATTAATCGGAATGGTCGCGTGCATTTCTTTGTTCATATTTATTTGAAGCAAATCAATATGAGTAATGCTGTTTTTTACCGGATCTCTTTGGATATCCTGGATAAGCACTTTTACCGGCTTCTTGCCGTCAATCGCCAAGTCAATCAAGTTTGATTCTCCGGCTTCTTCATATAGTTTACCAAACACCAAACCATTAACTGAAAAAGAGGTTGACTCAATTTCCGGCCCATACAAAACACCCGGTATCAAACCTTGAGTTCTTGTATCGGTCGCGTTTTCTTTTCTGGTTTTTATTTCAATAGAGAAAGTCATAAACTTATCTTAATTAAATATAATCTAAAATTAATTTTGAAAAACTATTATTCGTGTTGCTAATAAATTTGTGGAAATCCAATAACGTTTCTTCCGTCACCCCCGGACCACGCCTTAATCTCAACACCTCTTCTGCCGTCAGATCCGTGATTATTCCCATAGTATTCAAACCGATTTGGGTCACCACCACTATATGGAGAATTGAACTGTTGCATTCCGAACAAGTGACATGCACCAAGCGATTTTCTTCCTGCTCTTCCAGCACGACCACCTTTTTGGCGTCATAATTGTGTTCACAAAAAGGACATTTCTTCATCAAACGCAATTTTTCAAACAATTGGCTTGGTGATTTTGATTTTTCTTCCATAACGCGTATACATTATAGTGGCACTAATTATAGCAAACGGCCCCTTTAATGTCAAGAGACCTCGCTATCCCAGTATTTTTCGGTATTATATCACCAAATCTAAGCCAACACTAGCCATAAATCACATTTTCTTTCTGGTTTTCCCAGTTGGAACGGGAGATACTCATTAAAATACCCACTAAAAACAGATTAATTACCAAAGATGAACCGCCATAACTGACAAATGGCAAAGTAAGACCGGTAATCGGCAAAATTCCGGTCGCCCCACCGACATTGAACGCCAGCTGGATAAAAAACATTAAACCGATGCCAACCGCCACATAGGAACCATAATCATCGCGACAGTCCTTGGCAATACTGATAATCTTCACCAAAAATAGCAAAAAAACCGTCAAAACAATAAAAGCGCCGACAAAACCCATCTCTTCGGCAATTACGGAAAAAATAAAGTCGGTTTGAGCTTCAGGCAAAAAATGCAGTTGGCTTTGCGAGCCAAACCCTAAACCTCTGCCAAAAAAATTGCCCGCCCCGATGGCGATAACCGATTGATTAACATTGTATCCGGAGTCAAGCAAATCTTTCTCCGGACTGATAAACACCGACAATCTTTCTTTTTGATACGGCTCCAACACATAATGCCAACTAAGAAAAAAACCCAAAGACAGCAGAACCAGTAAAGCGAAGATGTATCTTTTTTTAACTCCTGTCAAAATCAGCATCCCAAACCAAATTCCGCCAAAAACCAAGGCCGACCCCAAATCAGGCTGAAGCAAAATCAACAAAGCCGGAACAAGCAAAAATATTCCACTTAGCACTACGAACTGTAATTTATCAAATCTTCTTCCTTGTCTGACGATAAGATAGCCCAACATCACAATCAATCCGATTTTTGCCAGCTCGGTCGGCTGAAATGACAAAGTCCCAAACTTAAACCAACCCATTGTCCCTCTGGACAGATCGCCAAAAAATAAAACTAAAATCAACAATAGCACGGAAAACACATATACCGGTTTAGAAACCGACTGGAAAAAAGACATATGCAACTGAGACACTACCACCAGCAAAACAAACCCAATTATAAAAGCGGCAAATTGCGTGGGAAAATAAATAAGATTCTCACCCCTAGACAAATCAATGCTGTAAATGGCGGCAAAACTGAACATCAACAAAATTGACACCAACAACATTAGTATCCAATCCAGTTTAAAAAAATCTTTTATGTCGGAAAATCTTCTCATATTCAAAATGTTTGTTCTCATACATTATCACCTGAACGGCGATAAATCAACCCCTCACCTTTCTGAAAACATCTGTTATCTTCCAAAATACAAAGACGGAGTCGTCCCGATTGCGTTCAATCGAGGATCCTCGACCACGGTCGGGACCTCACGGCTCTATTTTTGTTTTGTATTCAGTCATTGCCAGAAAGGTGAGGGGTCAACCCCATATCATAATTCATGAAACACACAACATGAAACATAAAATTGTTGGTTATTGATTGAATATAAAATTAAAAAACCCCGCCAGTTTGAACTTGGCGGGGAATGAAGGCAAGGACTTTATCAATCACCTTGCTATCTTGTAACTTTTTCAGGGTTCTTTTTTTTACGATCTTCAGCAATGTCTATCACTGTTCTTGTTTTATAACAAGTTGTTAGAATATCGGCTTCTTTTTGTTCAAAATTAGAGCCAAGAATCCAACACACCTGTAAAAAACCGCCCCCAAATTGCGCAAATCCAATGCGATTTTTCTCGCCATCAAACCAATGGTACTGCCGCCATTCCGTGCGATTGGCAACAAATTCTTCTCTACCAAGCATTTCATTAAGATGGCACTCGCTAAGCATTTCTTTTGCCTTCTTAAAAGAAACCGTCCGAGAAAAGAATAAGTCCTTTTGCCACATTTTTTTCATGGCTTTTTCAAGAAGTTTTCTGGTCTCCGGATCAAGCTGACGCTTTATGGAGTTTAAGACAGAGTGTGAATGACGGGAGATACCGCTTATTTTCTCTCGCAAACGGTAACCCCAGTTTATCAGAAGAAGAATTGGCGCGAGAGGCAACATGAGTGGTAATGACATAATAAAGACACCCAACAAGCCGGAGCCTTTATAGTCTTTATTAAATAACCATTCACTAAAACCGTGGAATTCCCCGGTTTCTGTATTGATTTCTATATAGCATTCTGACCGGTTGCCATAATGCGGTTCATAGAAAATCATATCTATACGGAGGGTATTTCCACGTCGTCTTATTTCCGTTACCTTCAGTTTGTCCTTTTTTGACAACCTTGGTAAACCAGCCCAAATATAGATTCCTGCCCAGAAAATGTTAAAGAGCTCTTTCATCTTTTCCTCCCTTCAATGAATAGGGCTATACTAACTCCAAAAAAATTAATTGTCAACAAAATAACCAAGGTACAAAAAAACCTCCGGCTCTTCGTCCGGAGGCATCTAAAATTAACCGGCTAAATTTCCCCCGGGCCGATATAGATACTTTCATCAAAATAATTCATTGTCGGGATTATTCTGACATTATTAAATTCCGTAGTTTTATTAAAATATCTTAAATCCACTTTCTCGGTTGAGAAAGCTTCAATTTTATCAAAATATAAATGTATATAACCCACTGTTTGATTGCCATTTATCAACTCCACCAAAAACACCGGCTCCCAATAACTGTAAGCCGATTGATTCAACAAATCCATGTATAAGGCCGGCACCGGCAAACCGGTTGCCGAAGGCAAATCCACATAAAAATTATCAATAGAAAATAGATTTCTCTCCGCCAAAAATGCTTCCGCATTTGAAATCCGGTGTGGGTCTACCGCCTCCCAATCTATTTTATCCAAAACAAAATTAACTCCTGTTGGGAAGGTATCATTTTCCAAACCAAACGCCACTAAAGGCCTTTCGGAAAGAGGCATAACCGAGGCGGTCTGCATCTCGGTTTCCGTATTGCCGTATTTAAAATGATAAGAAACTTTCGCCATCCATTTCTCATTCTGATTTTGGACATTGGCCGCGAAATCATAAAATTTATCCGCTGTCCCAAAAATTCTGACATTGGAAATCTTTAAATCCTGCGCTTTATACAACATTTTTATACTCTCATAATTTTGATTGTATTGCGCGTACATCGCTTGCTGTTTTTGGTCTTCCCAATAACCAAAAAATAAATATTCCCCCCACATTAACAAGCTGTATCCCATAAAAATAACACACCAGCCAATCAAAATACCAAGCCCAATTTTTTGCATCAATTCCTTATGTTCCACATACCAAGTGCCTAACTTCAAAGAACGGCTCGTCAATTCCCCGGTCGTGTCAATATATTCGGAAGATTTTTCTTTTGGTTTAAACATGTGTTTGAATTTTGAATATAGAATATAGAATATAGATTCCAGATTCCATTATTATTATACACCAAAAACAAATCTCGGTAAAACCCCAGCCCGCCCTTGTCTGATAAAGCAATTTATGATACAATATTTCTACTAAAAGCTCACTTAATTTGACAAATATGCCTAAAAAACGAGTGGTAAGGGGCGGAATTATAAAGAAAAAAATCATTGAAAAACCGACTAACAAGCCCACGGTTGCTGTTAGGGTTCCCCAAAAAACAGAACCGCCGGCCAAAAAACCACTAACGGAAAAGCCGGCTAAAAAGGAAACAGCCAAAAATACCAGCGGATACAGCGCCAAAAATATTACGATTTTGGAAGGTTTGGAGGCGGTACGCAAACGCCCGGGTATGTATATCGGCTCAACCGGCTCAACCGGATTGCATCATTTGATTTGGGAAGTAATTGACAACTCATTTGATGAGTCTATGGCCGGATATTGCGATAAAATAACCATAAAATTCCTACCTGACAATTGGATTGAAGTGACCGATAACGGCCGTGGCATCCCGGTTGACCTTCACCCTCTCAAAAAAATCAGCGCGCTTGAACTTGTTCTTACCCAACTTCATGCCGGCGGTAAATTCGGCGACAGCGGATATAAAGTATCCGGCGGTCTTCATGGCGTCGGCGTATCGGTTGTCAACGCGCTTTCCACTCATATGAAAGCCACGGTCTACCGAGACGGAAAAGTTTGGTTTCAGGAATATAAAATCGGCAAACCGCAAAAAAAGGTGCACCCGATCGGAAACACAAAGAGCACCGGAACCATCATCGCTTTCAAACCGGATGCCTCAATTTTTGAAACTCTGGATTTTAAATGGCAAACGGTTATTGACCATTTGCGCCAACAGGCCTATCTGACAAAGGGCGTAGAAATAAATATCATTGACGAAAGAACCGACGAGGAAAGGAAAATTGACCAAACAACGCAAGAATTTTTGACAAAATATAAATTCTATTTTGAGGGCGGAATCGGCAGTTATGTCAAGCATATAAATAAAAATAAAGAAGCCAAACATAGAAATGTTTTTTATGTTGAAAAGAAAGTGGATGAAGTTTTGGTTGAAATCGCTTTGCAATACACTGATGATTATTCCGAATCACTACACGCGTTCGCGAACAACATCACCAATCCGGACGGCGGTATGCATGTGGCCGGTTTTAGAACCGCTCTGACCAGAACTCTAAACACTTACGCACGAAATAAAAATATCCTAAAAGAAAAAGATGCTAATTTAACCGGTGAAGATGTGCGCGAAGGTTTGACCGCGATTATTTCCGTAAAAATTCCCGAACCTCAATTTGAAGGACAGACAAAAGCGAAATTGGGCAATCCGGAAGTGAAACCGGCGGTGGAATCGGTCTTCGGCGAGAGTTTTATGATATTTTTGGAAGAGAATCCGAAAGACGCCGAAGGTATTTTGGGCAAATGTTTGCTGGCCGCGCGCGCCAGAAATGCCGCCCGCATCGCTCGCGATACGGTTTTGCGCAAAGGCGCTTTAGATGGA
>MFQY01000018.1:0-10061 GCA_001783185.1 Candidatus Magasanikbacteria bacterium RIFOXYC2_FULL_40_16
GAATTTTCCGCCCTCTGCTGTAATTTTTCCATCTTCGCCAATCACTTTTATCAAAGGCAAATCATTTTTTATTGACATTTCATAATCCACCATAGAATGCGCCGGCGTCACCCCAAGCGCGCCCGTGCCATATTCCATATCCACGCCCTCGTCGCCGATTATTTTCAATTTTAATTTTTGATTGACAAAATCAACCGCGAATTCTTTGCCGATATATTTTTTATAGCGTTTATCTTTCGGATTTACCGCCACGGCCGTATCGCCAAGTTTTGTTTCCGGCCTGGTAGTGGCAATCGTAAAAGGAAAACCCTTTGAATATTTAAAAGTATATAGTTTGCCGGTTCTTTCCGAGTAAACAATTTCATCATCGGACAAAGTGGATTGCCCTTTAACCGACCAGTTTACTGCGCGATACCCACGATAAATCAATCTGTCGTCATACATTTTTTTGAAAACAGTTCGCACCGCCAAATTTCTCGGCTCATCCAAAGTGAACGCCTCTCTGTTCCAATCCAAAGACGCGCCCATCTTTTTCGTCTGATGAACAATCGTATCATGCGACTCTTGCGCGAATTTATTCACTCTTTTCAAAAGTTCTTCGCGTCCCAAATCGTGGCGGGTCTTTTTCTCTTCTTTCAAAATAATTTTTTCCACCTTGCTCTGGGTGGCAATAGCGGCATGATCGGTTCCCGGCACCCACAAAGTCCGGTCGCCTTTCATTCTGTGATATCTGACCATCACATCCTCTATCGCCAACATAGCCGCGTGCCCCATATGTAAAGTGCCGGTCACATTCGGAGGCGGTAAGACAATGCTGAAATGCTTGGCTTTTTTTGAAGCAATGCCTTTTTCAACACATTTATCCGGGTCAAAAAACTCGCTGTCTTCCCAGCGTTTATATATATTATCCTCGTATTTTTTCGGCTCGTAGGCCTTGGCCAATTCCGGCATATTTTTTACCTTAGATAATAGTAATTTTATACTTTTTTAGCCAATAAATCAAGAATTTGCGTTTTATTTATAAAAATACGCTAATTTTAGCCAAAAAATATACCAAAAAGATATTCTCAAATAAGTCGCCCCTAGAGAATTGACAAAACCCACCTCCTGTGATAATATGGCCTATTAAATATGTCGTTCACAAATGACCAACAAATCAAGCAATTAATCTTGGATAAGAAGCATATTCTTATCACTTTTGGACGCGACGCGTCTTATGACGCTATTTCAAGCGCGCTTGCGCTATTTTTGTTTTTAGAAAAAATGAATAAACCGGCGGATATCGTCTGCGACCGTTTCTCTCTGCCCAGCCAATGTAAATTCCTGAAAAAATCAGAAGCCATAAAAAATAATTTTGATTTTCTGCAAAAATTCATTATTTCCCTTGATGTGGAAAAAACCGGAGTCCAAGAATTGAGCTATGATATGAAAAACGAAAAGCTCAGAATCTTTATCACACCAAAACAAGGCTATCTGACCCGTGAAAATATCCGCACCGCGCAAAGCGAATTCCGGTATGATTTGATTTTCGTAGTTGGCTCTTCCGATTTGGTCTCGCTGGGGTCAATTTACGACAATAACACGGATTTATTTTACAAAACTCCGGTAATCAATCTTGATAACAAATCAGACAATGAATATTTCGGCCAAATAAATTATATTGATCTGACCTGTTCTTCCCTAACCGAGGCGCTGTTCGGACTGATGAAAAAAATCGGCGAAGAATATATTGACGAACCGATCGCCACGGCGATTCTTACGGGAATTATCGCGGAGACAAAAAGTTTTAAAGGGGAAAATGTTAAACCTCGCACGCTTGAAATCGCGAGCAAACTGATTGATATGGGCGCGGACAGAGAAAAAATCATTACTAATTTATACCGAAACCGCACCATCCCGATGCTTAAACTCTGGGGCGCGGCGCTTACTCATATTCAAAACAAAAAGGAACTGGGTCTGGTCTGGTGCCTAATTACGCGCGATGATTTTATCAGGGCGAACGCGAAAGAAGAAGATTTAAAAGATGTGGTTGATGAGCTAATTAACACTTCCCCTGACGCTAAAATCACCCTGCTTTTGCACGAACATATAGAAAACGCGAATGAGAATCTTATTCATATTATGATAAATTCAAAAAAAGAACTTGATTTAAAAAATCTGCTGGCCAAATACAAACCGGCCGGACAAAAAAATAAAATCTCTTTCTTTATCAAAGACAAGTCGCTCAAAGAAGCCGAGGAAGAAATACTCCTTGAACTGCAAAAATTATTGATCAATTAAATAAGCAGTGAACGCCCCGTCATCTCCGGCGGAATTTCCATTTCTAACAACGCCAATATAGTCGGCGCGATATCGGCCAATACTCCCACCGGCTTAATCAAACTCAAATCGCCGTTCGGCGGATCCCCGCCCGGTCCGGCCTGCCCGCGGAATTTATTGGCAACAACCAACAACGGTACCGGATTTGTGCTATGCTCTTTATTTATCTCCCCGGTTTGTAAATTTAACATCTCTTCAGCATTGCCATGGTCGCCAGTCACCAACAATATTCCGTCTTTAGCCAGCACATGCTCCGCAATCGCGCCCAAACCCTTATCCACCGCCTCCACCGCCGCCACAGTCGCATCATAATTGGCCGTGTGCCCCACCATATCCACATTGGCATAATTAAGAAAAATTACATCAAACTTTTCCGACTCAATCGCTTTAACAACTTCTTTGGTAATTTCCGGCGCAGACATCTCCGGCATCACATGATAAGATTCCACTTTGGGCGACGGTATAATTTTTCTTTCTTCGCCCTCAAACGGCTCTTCAACCGTTCCATTCAAGAAAAAAGTTATGTGAGCATATTTCTCGGTCTCGGCGATATGAAACTGTTTCAATCCGGCGGCGCTGATAACTTGCGCCAAACTGTTGTGCACGACCGACGGTGGATATGCCACTGTCACCGGTATTTCTTTTTCATACTCCGTCATCGTGACAAAAAATAAATCCTTTATATATTGCCTTTCAAACTTTACAAATGTAGGTAAAACAAAAGCTTTGGTCAACTGACGCGCCCGATCCGGACGAAAATTAAAAAAAATTATTCCATCGCCTTCTTCCACCAAAGCGGTCGGCTTATCTTTCTTGCCGATTACCACCGGCACAAATTCTTCGTCAAACACTTCTTTCTTATATGATGTGTTAATCGCTTCACTTGCGTTGCCAAATACTTCTCCTTTTCCTTCTGTCATTGTCCTGTAAGCCACTTCCGTTCTTTCCCATCTATTATCTCTGTCCATCGCGTAATATCTGCCGGACAGACTGGCGATTTCTCCGATTTTCAATTCTTTCATCTTTTTTTCCAAATTCTCAACATAATCAAGGCCTCCCTTATATAAAGTATCACGACCGTCCAGTATCACATGGAGATATACATTTTTCAATTTATTTTTCTTGGCAAATTCTAAAAGCGCGTAGCAATGCGACTGACTGGCATGGACATTGCCCGGGCTGATTAAGCCAATTAAATGCAAAGCTGATTTATTTTTTTTGATATGCTCGGCTACTTTGAGAAAAGCCTCATTGTCAAAAAAAGAACCCTCGCTGATGCTTTTATTTATTCTGGGATAAGTCTGATAATAAACACGGCCGGCGCCGATATTCAAATGGCCGACTTCTGAATTGCCCATTTCGCCGAATTGCAAACCAACCTCATTTCCGGAAGCGTAAAGAGTCATAGCAGGATACTCTTTGATGAACCTGTCATAATTCGGAGTATCCGCGCGGACAATGGCGTTTCCATCTGAATCAGGCGCCACCCCCCACCCGTCGCAAATTGCTAAAACTAATGGTTTTGGTCTCATATAACGGCGTCAAACAAACATTCACCTGTCATTTCTTTAGGCTTATTTAAATTCATCAATTTTAATAAAGTCGGTGAGACATCCGCCAATCTGCCTTTTCGCAACTTAACGCCTTCCATTCCTTTTTTAATAATAATAAACGGAACCGGATTGGCGGTATGCTCCGTGGAGATTTCACCGGTAACCGGGTCAATCATTTCTTCCGCGTTGCCGTGGTCCGCCACAATCAAGACCTGCCCACCTTCTTTTTCTACGACTTCATCAACGATTTTTTTAACTTGTTCATCCACAAATTGAATTGCTGTCTGCACCGCGATAAACTCGCCCGTATGCCCGACCATATCGGCATTGGGATAATTCATGCAAACAAAATTATATTTTTCTTTTTGTAAATAAGACAGCACCCTATTTGTAAGCTCTTCCGCGCTCATAGTCGGTTTTTCCGCGTACGACCTTATGGAAATAGAATTGATGACTTCTCTGTCTTCGCCGTTCAAAGCCTGCGCGTAACCGCCGTTTATAAAATATGTGATATGCGCGTATTTTTCGGTTTCGGAAATATAAAGCTGGCGGTAATTGGCGCCAATCGCTTTGGCAATCGCGTTATTAACATCCAAACTCGGGAAGGCGGTAAAAACTCCCGGTAAATCCGGGCCAAAATCGGTCATCGCGACAAAACGCGTATTCTGCGGAAATCTTGACCTCTTAAAAGCGCCTACATTTTTTTTCTGAAAATCCGGCTGGACAAAAGCTTTGGTGAGCTGGCGGGCGCGATCGCTGCGCGCGTTTATAAAATAAATTGAATCATTATCATCAAACAGTCCAACCGGCTTGCCGTTTTCCACAATCACCGTCGGTTCAATAAATTCATCCGTGTCGCCTCTTTGGTATGATTCTTTGATAGCTTCTTCCGGGCTGGAGGCTGTTCGCCCCTGGCCGGAAACTATCGCTTCATAAGCCTGTCTGGTTCTGTCCCAAATTTTATTTCTATCCATCGCGTAAAACCTCCCCATAATCGTGGCAATTTTTTCATGTTCCAACAAATGTTTTTTTAAATCTTCAAGATACTTAAGAGCGCTGTTGGTGTTGCTGTCGCGTCCATCTGTAAATAAATGTAAAAATACTTTTCCCTGCCTTTCCCGTCGAAAATATTCAAGCATCGCGTACATATGCTCCGGATTGGCGTGCGCGCTGCACCCGTTTGTCAGCAGGCCAAAAATATGAACCGCCTTGTTGTATTTTTTTACGTGAAATAAAGCCTGTTTAAACGCCTCGTTTTTGAAAAAAGTTCCGTTGGCAATCGCTTCGGAAATCAAAACCAAATCCTGTTTTACGATTCTACCCGCTCCAATGTTCAAATGGCCGGCTTCGGAATTACCCGGCTGTCCGGGAAAAAGCCCAACATCAATACCTGAAGACACTAGTTGAGTGCTCGGGTATTGTTTCATATAACTAAAAACATTGGGCGCCGTTTTGGAGGTGATGGCATTGCCTTTTTTAGTTTCATCCGCCAAACCGAAGCCATCCAATATTATCAATACTGTTGGGATTTTTTTGTTGGAAGTATTTGATTCAGTCATATGAATTATATTTACTTTTTAATTTCACTTTCAATTTTCATCAGACGGTTATATTTTTCCACTCTCTCGCTTCTGGATAATGAACCGGTTTTTATAAAATCCGCGTTTACCGCCACCGCTAAATCGGCGATAAAAGCATCAGCCGTTTCGCCGGACCGATGGGAAATAGACACTTTATAATTATTTTTCTTGGCCAAATATACAGCGTCAATCGTTTCCGACAAAGTGCCAATTTGATTCAATTTTATCAAGACCGCGTTGCCCGCTTTTTTATCAATACCTTGTTTTATTCTCTCGGAATTGGTCACGAACAAATCATCGCCGACCAAAACAAGTTCTTTGCCGAATTTCTTGGTCAAAATCGTCCAATTTTCCCAATCATCTTCCGACAAAGCGTCTTCTATGGAAACAATCGGATATTTATTCACCCAACCAGACAGCACTCTAATCATTTTATCCGCGGTTGAAGCCTGTTTCTGATTCACAAAATAATATTTCCCATTGCGATAAAATTCCGAAGCGGCAATATCCATCGCCAAATAAACATCTTTGCCGGCGGTAAATCCCGCGGCTTTAATCGCTGACATCAATAATTTTATCGCCTGCTCGTTGTTAAGCAAATTCGGCGCGAAACCGCCTTCGTCTCCCACTGCCGTGCCATAGCCTTTCTCACGCAAAATTGACGCCAACGAGTGAAAAATTTGCGACCCCATCCTGACCCGTTCTTTCATTTCTTTATTTATCGGCACAATCATAAACTCCTGAATCGTCAAATTATTGTCAGCGTGTCGTCCGCCGTTGATTATATTCATAGTTGGCACCGGCATTTTCCAGCCGTTTTCTTTCAATTTATAGCTATCCCTTATATACCGGTATAGCGGAACATTCGCGCTGGCAGCCGCCGCTCGCGCGCACGCCAATGAAACCGCCAAAATCGCGTTCGCCCCTAATTTCTTTTTGTTTGGCGTGCCGTCCAACTCAATCATTTTTTCATCTATTTTTCTCTGCGCGAAAACATTCATCCCGCGCAAGGCGTCATTGATTTCAGTGTTCACATTTTTCACAGCCCGCAAAACTCCTTTGCCTCCGTATCTTTTCGCGTTATCGCGCAATTCCACGGCTTCATGAGAACCGGTAGACGCCCCGCTTGGCACCGCCGCCACTCCCAATATGTCGTTATCCAACAAAACACTCGCCTCCACTGTCGGGTTACCTCTTGAATCCAATATCTCTCTCGCTGTAATTTTCTTGATTTTGGACATAATTATTTTATTTCAAATATGATGTTTACATTCAAAGTGACATCTTCCGACCCTGCCTCAATGCTTGGCGTCGCCGCTCCTCCGCCCATGCCATATTCCATCGCTCTGGCATCATAAAGCGGACCGGGATAACTATTGCCCGAATACTCACTATATGAAACGACACTGACAAATTTCACACCCAAAGATTCTTTGAGTATTCCTACTTTCTCGCCGATTTTTTCCAGCGCGTCTTTTCTAGCTTCATCCAAATACGCGTCCATTTCATCAATCGTGAAAGAAAGTCCGCTGACATTGTTCGCTCCGACTTCTCCGGCCAGCGCGATTACATCATCCGCTTTTTCCAAATCGCGGATTTTAACCGTCACATTCTGGCTGACCGTGTAGCCTCTCAAAATACTGCCCTCGTCCGGCAAATAATCATATCTGGGATAAATATTATAATTATTTGTTTGGATATCTTTTTCTTCAATGTTCAGCGCTTTCAATTTGCCAATCAAATTATTCATAACTTCAGTATTTTTCTTCTGCGCTTCAGCCACGGTTTCCGCTTCAGAAATCATTCCCATAGTCGTTACGGCGATATCGGTTTTAGCGTTGACTTTGCCGACCGCGTCAAGAGAAATCGTTCTCTCTTGTCTGTCCGCTTTGCCGATATAATAATACTCTTTCAAATTATTTCTGATCATTGTCGCCAACAACACAATAAAATAAACCACGGCCAGCGTAATAAAAATGAATAAAATCTTTTTTATCATACCCCCGCAAGATGGACCTTTTGGAAAATATGAATTATTTTTTGAATTTTGCGCTTCTTGCATATATTTTTATTAAAAATTAAATTTATTAAATTATTTTAACATTTCAATCCCGGGCAATTTATTTCCGGCTAAATATTTTATCATGGCTCCGCCTCCGGTGGAAATCAAATCAACAAATTCGCCCATTTTTGCTTCCTTCATCGCCTGTAACGTTTCCCCGCCTCCGATTACGCCAAACGCTTTGCCTTTTGAACGGGACGCGACCAGCCGAGCAATTGATAAAGTTCCAACATTATACGGCTTTTGTTCAAAATAACCAACCGACCCGTTCCAAACCAAAGTCTGGGCTTTTTTAATATATTTGGAAAATAAACGGATTGATTCCGGTCCGATATCATAAATACCTTCATGACCGGTGCAAATCTTATGCGGTTTTTTTCCCAATTTAACCACCCTGACTTTTCTCCCCCGATTATCACCCACAATCAAATCAACCGGCAAAATCACTTTTCTTTTCTTGGCCAATTTTTCCAAAATCGCTTCGCATTTTTTATCCACCAAAGACATCCCCACTCCATAACCCAAACAACCCAAATAAGTATTCAAAATACAACCGCCAATCAGTATATTATTGACTCTGGGCAATAGATTCTTTATCACCGGCGCTTTGGTTTCCACTTTCACTCCGCCCATAATCGCCACAAACGGCTTCTTCGGCCTCTTTAAGATTTTTTCCAAACCTTCTATTTCTTTTTCCAAAAGCAAACCGGCATAGCTCGGCAGATAATCGGCCACGCCTGTCACCGAAGCGGAGTCTCTGTGCGCCACGGAAAATCCGTCAAAGACAAAAATGTCAGCTAGACTCGCCAAATCGCGCGCCAAAGTTCCGGTATTTTTCGTTTCATACGGCGAAAAACGGATATTCTCCAAAATTACAACCTGCCCGTTTCGCAATTTATCCAAACTGTCTCTCAAATCTTCCAATTCCTCTTTTTTAAATTTAAAATCTCTCGTGTCAATCTTATTAACTTTCTTTTTCAATAAAGAACTTACGCAGCCGGCGATGACATCCAATTTTAATTCCGGGTCAATCGCGCCTTCCGGCCTGCCCAAATGCGAAACCAAAATTACTTTCGCTCCGGCTTGAGAAAGATACTTAATCGTCGGCAGAGTCGCGTTGATGCGGAAATCGTCAAGGACTTTTCCATTTTTTATGGGAACATTAAAATCCACCCTGACCAAAACTTTTTTTCCTTTGAGTTTTTTAACCAACTTTATTGATTTCATAACACTAATACGCTAATCTTGCCTTTTTTAAAATATTATAAGCTTCATTTACTTTTCTAAAATCTTCATCCGACCCGCCCGTGTCTGGGTGAGTTTCTCTTGCCCTGATCTTATACCTTTTCTTTATTTCTTCAGGCGACGCGCCCATTTTCAAACCGAGAACTTCATAGGCTTCATTATTTTTCTCATAAGAGTCAACCCCTTCTTCCCTAAAAATTTCCCTAAATTCTTGCTCGCCTCTTTTTGTTGACAGCAAGGAACAATAAAGATATAAAAATTTATCTAAAATTTTATGTCTTATTGAAAATGATCTAAATTTTTCAACCTCTTTTTCAGCATCTTTAAATACCTTCATCACATCATCATATACTTTTTTAATTTCAGAAAAATCTTCATTTTTATTATCTTTTAACCAATCAACCTGCGCTTCCGCTTGTATATATTTTTCGCGTATTTTTTCAACTATTTCCGGACTTTTTATTATCTCTTCCACATAACTTATTTTATCATTCAACTCGGCCAAAACATCCTCATTATCAGTATACTTTTTTGCTCTTTCCATCTGCCTTACAATGCTTTTTACCAATTCCACCTGTTCTTCATCAAACATGTCTTCCAAACTTTCACTGCCTATCTTAGATCTTTTTTCAAATATATAAGTCGCGAGATTTACCATTTTATTCATTTCTTTTTCAGCGCGATAACCATAATAATCCACGGCAAAATTCACAGGATCCTCGGTGTATTTTTTCAATCGCTCTTCTATATCTGTAATTCGCGCCAAGATTTCTTTCTGCGCATCTAAATTTTTATTTTCATTTTCAGTAAATTTCGTTTTTTCTATTTTATTTCTTGCGTCAATTATCTGGCTTCGCAAGTATTCCGCCTCATCTTCGTTTATCTTATAATCGCTTCTTTCAGCATTATACCCCAATTCCGTGACTTTATGTGAAAAATAATAGGGATATAATTTCAAAATTTCAGCTTCTGTATTTTTAATTTCTTCAAAAATTTCTTTTTTATCATGGTTGTCTGAAAGCCTCCTAACCTTTTCATACAAATCAGGCAAATCATACATCAGCAATCCTTCCATATCCGGCGGTCTGCTATCATCATGTACATTTTCATATTCTTCTAATCCCTTTGGCGACTCATCGTAAAAAGACGCTAATCTGTTTGGTATCAAATCTCGCAATCTCCCTAATTCTCTCCTGATTTCATCGGCCTGACTAAATTCTTGTTCAACAGTTTGGTTCCTATCCAAACCATATTCGCTCATCAGACCATCCAAGTCTTCGCTTGAAATTCTCCCCATATATT
>MFQY01000018.1:10082-10252 GCA_001783185.1 Candidatus Magasanikbacteria bacterium RIFOXYC2_FULL_40_16
GCCACTTCAACCAAACGATTGGAATATCCCCACTCATTATCATACCAAGCGATTACCTTTGCCAAATTCCCGCCGATTACTTTCGTCAGGCTCAAATCCACGATTGACGAAAACGGATTGCCGATAAAATCGCTGGAAACCAACGGCTCACTGGTCGTATCCAAAATGTT